>NZ_SMJX01000237.1 GCF_004348535.1 Actinomadura sp. KC216 | reverse complement strand
CGAAGCGCGCCTCCCGCAAGACCACCGCCAAGCCCACCCGCACGGCGGCGAAGAACGGCACCAAGGACGCCGCGAAGGGCCCCGGCGCCGGGGACGCCCCCGACGAGGAGGGGTTCGAGGTCACCGAGGTCGAGCCCGCCGACGCGGACGCCGACACCGCCGCTGACCTGGACGACCAGTCCACCGCCATGGGCGACTCCGTCCACACCTACCTCAAGGCCATCGGGCGGCGCCAGCTGCTCACCGCCGACCAGGAGGTCGACCTCGCCAAGCGCATCGAGGCGGGCCTGTACGCCGAGCACAAGCTGGAGAACGACGACCTCTCCCCCGCCGTGCGCGCCGACCTGGAATGGGTCGCCGCCGACGGGCGCCGCGCCAAGGCCCACATGCTGGAGGCCAACCTGCGGCTCGTGGTGTCGGTCGCCAAGAAGTACTCCGACCGCGGCCTGTCGCTGCTGGACGTCGTCCAGGAGGGCAACCTCGGCCTGATCCGCGCCGTGGAGAAGTTCGACTACTCCAAGGGCTACAAGTTCTCCACCTACGCGATGTGGTGGATCCGGCAGGCGATCCAGCGCGGCTTCGCCGACTCGGCCCGCACCATCCGGCTGCCCGTGCACGTCCTGGAGATGCTGAGCAAGCTCAGCCGCGTCGAGCGCGACATGCACCAGCGGCTCGGCCGCGAGCCCACCCCGGAGGAGCTGGCCGTCGAGCTCGACAAGAGCCCCGAGCAGGTCCGCGAGCTGCTGCGCACCAGCCGGCAGCCGATCAGCCTCGACTCCACCATCGGCGAGGACGGCGAGACCCGCATCGGCGACCTCATCGAGGACACCGACAGCCCCGAGGCGTCCGAGCTGGTCGACCGGCAGCTCATGGCCGACCAGCTGCGCCGCACGCTGGACATCCTGTCGCCGCGCGA
Organism: Actinomadura sp. KC216; assembly: GCF_004348535.1. GTDB lineage: Bacteria > Actinomycetota > Actinomycetes > Streptosporangiales > Streptosporangiaceae > Spirillospora. Next base: position 12,176 of record NZ_SMJX01000237.1, on the reverse strand, counting down.
GGCGAAGATCATGGCGATGCGGTTCGGGCTGTACGACGGGACGCCCCGCACCCTCGACGAGATCGGCAAGGCGCTCGGGCTGACCCGCGAGCGGATCCGGCAGCTGGAGAAGGAGTCGCTGTCGAAGCTGCGGCACCCCAGCAACGCGCGCCCGCTGCTCGACTTCGCCGTCTGACACACGCGCGCTGACACACGCGCGCTGAAACGCGCGCGTCCCGCACAGCGGAGGGCCCGCCGACCGGTCACGACCGGACGGCGGGCCCTTTCGTGCGCGCGGCCTACCGCAGTCGCCGCGGGCAGCCGTGGACGGCGAACGCCAGGAACTGGGTGACCTCCTCCTCGCTGAAGTTGTCGTCGGAGCCCACCACCAGCGTGCACTCCCCCGACCTCAGGCGCGGCCCCCAGCCCATCGCCTCCAGGTTCTGGACGGGCGCGGCGTAGCGGCCGAGATCGGCGACGAGCCGCTTGGTCACCGTCCGGTACGGGCCGCCCGTGGCGAGGCCGTCGCGGCGGAGCACGTCGGTCGCGCCGCGCGTGTCGAACTCGTACAGCCGGACCTTGTAGCCGACGCCTTCGAGCCAGGACCGCTCCAGCGCCAGGAACCGGTGGCCGTCGAGCGCGAGGATCTCCGAGACGCCGCTGTCGGTCGCCCCGCCCGGCGGCACCGGCTCCGCCGGGAGCCTGTCGATGGGGTAGGCGTACTGCGCGCGGACCCGCCCGGCACGGCTCCACAGGGTGAGCCTGGCCGGGGCGCCGCGCTCCGCGGTCGGCGGTTCCCCGTCCTCGTAGCGCGGGCCCTCGACCATGGCGGCGATCCCGTGCGGCGTGAAGGTCAGGGCCTCGATCCCGAAGTTCCGGCGCGGCCCGCTGTGCGTGCCGGTCTGCTTCAGGTTCGCCGGCAGGGGCACGTCCCCGCCGTAGGCGCCGTTCCGTGCGGCCCACCGGACGGACAGGTCCGACACCGGGATGCCCTCGTGCGTCTCGTCGGGCCGGTCGCCCTCGTTGCCCCACAGCACCCGGCGGCTGGACGGGTCGTAGCGGATCGCCTCGGGGTCGGCGGACTCCGGCTTGCCGAAGCCCGGGTAGGGGCTGCCGTCCCGCCGCCTGAGGGTCTCAACGCCGGTGATCTCCGCGCCGGTGAACGCGCCGGTCGACGGGTCGATGTCCAGCCCGCCGGTGTAGAAGCGGGCCGGGTCGTAGCGCCACCGGTCGTCGGAGATCAGGTACCAGGTGCCGGTGCGGGGGTCGCGGTCGATGCCCGACACGCCCCCGAACGTGGTGCCCTCGACCGCCATCTTGTGCGGGAGGCGCCGCTCGCCCAGGAACCGCGTGATCCGCAGCCCCTGCTGAGCTCTCGTCCCGCCCGCCGCCGTGCTCGATGCCTCTGCGACGTCCGCCGCCGGACGCCCGCCGGTGGCCGCCGGGACGGCCGTCACCGCGAGGACCGCCGCACCCGCCGCGATCCCGCGCCACATGATCCGCTGCCTGTTCACCTGGCTACCATCACCCTTCGGATACGAGTCATTTCCGCGCGTAACGCACTCGTATTCAATATCACGTTGGGTGACGAAATGGCACGGTCCGTCAGTCGGCGTGGCGGAACTGCAGGATGGCCACGCCCATCAGGGCGAAGCCCATGGCGACCACGAGCGCGATCTCCAGCCACACCGGGACGACCCAGCCGTTCCACGTCACGCCGGGGTTGAACGTCCGCTGCATCGCGGGCGACAGGTCGAGGCGGGAGAAGACCGCCTGGCGCAGCGGGTCGACGGCGTAGGTGAGCGGGTTGAAGCGGGTGAGGACGGTCAGCCACGTGGGCAGCCCGTTCAGCGGGTACAGCGCGCCCGACAGGAACATCATCGGCATGACGGCCATCTGCATGAGCCCGAAGAACGACTGCATCTGCTTGATCCGCGCGGCCATCATGACGCCGAAGGCCGTCAGCGTGAACGCGCACAGGAACATCAGGCCCAGCAGCTCGGCGATCAGCGCCGGGGCGTAGGGGACACCGGCGAGGCCCGCGAGCGACACCATCACCCCGCCCTGCAGGGTGGCGACGACCGCGCCGCCGACGCACTTGCCGATGACGATGGCGCTGCGGCTGACCGGCGCGACGAGCATCTCGCGCAGGAACCCGAACTCGCGGTCCCACACGATCGACCCCGCGGAGAACATCGCGGTGAACACCACCGACATGGCGCACACGCCGGGGAAGACGAACGTCTTCAGGTCGATGTCGCCGCTCGACCCGCCGCCCGCGACCATCAGGTTGGACAGGCCGGTGCCCATGACCAGCAGCCACAGCACCGGCTGGACGAGGTTGGACAGCAGCCTCGGCTTGTCGCGCCAGAACCGGATCAGCTCCCGGTGCAGGACGATCTTCACGGCGCGCGCGTCCTGCCGCAGGCCCGGCTCGGGCACCCGGACCCGGACGACGTCGGCGACCGGACGCGCCGTCCCGGACGCGCCCTTCGTCCCGGTGGAACCCGGCATCGTCATCTCCTCATCGCGCGCATGGTCATGCGGAGGCGGTCGCTCGCCCCGGCCTCGGCGTCGCGGATCGTCGAGCCGGTGAACGACATGAACACATCGTCCAGCGACGGCCTCGACACGCTCACCGACCGGATCGGGACGCCGAGCTCGGCGAACAGCCGCGGCACGAACGCCTCACCGGACGCGACGGGGAACGCGACCGCGCCCTCCGACATGACCGCGTCCAGGCCGAACCGCTCCTTGAGCGCGGCGATCGCGGCCTCGTCGTCGGCGGTCTTGATGCGGACCCGGTCCTTGCCGACACCGGCCTTCAGCGCCTCGGGGGTGTCCAGCGCCACGATCCGCCCCGAGTCCATGATCGCGATCCGGTCGCAGAACTCGGCCTCGTCCATGTAGTGGGTGGTCATGAAGATGGTGATCTCTTCGGCGTCCTTGAGCTGGCGGATGTAGTCCCAGATCGACGCGCGGGTCTGCGGGTCGAGGCCGACGGTCGGCTCGTCCAGGAACAGCACCCGCGGCGAGTGCAGCAGCCCGCGCGCGATCTCCAGCCGGCGCTTCATGCCGCCGGAGTAGGTCTCCACCAGGTCGCGGCGCCGCTCCCACAGCCCGACCATCTCCAGCACCTGCCGGATCCGCTCGCCCGTGACCGACCGCGGCACCCCGTACAGCTCGGCATGGAAGCGCAGGTTCTGCTCGCCGGACAGGTAGCCGTCGAGCGTCGTGTCCTGGAAGACGAGGCCGATGTTGCGGCGCACGCCGCCGCGCTCGGACACCACGTCGTGACCGGCGACGCGCGCCCGCCCGCCGCTGGGTTTCAGCAGCGTGCACAGCATGTTGATCGTGGTGGACTTGCCGGCGCCGTTCGGGCCGAGGAACCCGAAGACCTCCCCCGGGCGGACGGTGAAGCCGATCCCCCGCACGGCCTCGACGTCGCCGAACCGCTTCACCAGGCCGTCGACCTCGACGGCGGGTCCCCCGTCCGGCATCGGGCCTCCCTCCGCTCCGGGGCGGCCATGTTGTGGACCGTCCAACGGTAGGAATACCCTATCTCTCACGTCAAGAGAGATTAGGTACGCGCTCAGCGAACCCGAGGGAGGGCGACGTGGAGGACCGGCCCGGCCCGCTGCAGGAGTCGCCCGGCTACCTGATGTTCGAGCTGATGAGGCTCGCGCGGCGCACCTCGGCGCGGATGTTCCCCGGCGGGCTGCGGCTGGCGCACCTGCTCGTGCTGGACTGCGTGGCGCGCCTCGGGCCGCTGTCGCAGCGCGAGGTCGCCGAGCACGTCCGGATGGACCCGGGCGACCTGGTCGGCGTCGTGGACACGCTGGAGGAGGCCGGCAGCCTCCGGCGCCGCCGCGACCCCGGCGACCGCCGCCGGTACGCGCTGGAGGCCACCGAGGACGGCCGGCGCGCCCTCGGCGCGGGCCTGGACGACCGCGCCCGCCTCGACGAGATGCTGTTCGAGCCGCTCTCGCCGGACGAGATCCGCCTGCTCAAGGACCTGATGCTGCGCGCCCTCGCCCACCACGACCACCGGTTCGCCCGCCCCGCGTCCCGCCCACCGGGTCAGGACACCGCTGCGGAGACGCCACCCGCACCGGCACAGGCGACGCGGCCCGTCATCCGATCGGCTCACCGGCCGGGAGCCGGCCGGTGACCCGCGGGTCGCACGCAAGCCGGTAGCCGCGCTTGACGACCGTCTCGACGATCCCGGGACGGCCGAGGCCGCGCCGCAGCCGCGCCACCGCCATCTCCACCGCGTGCTCGTCGGCCCGCGGCCGCGCCTCCCCGCCGGCGGCCCCGCCGCCGAGCCGGCTCGGCAGCACGCCGCACAGCTCCGCCCGCGACACCACGTGCCCCGGCCGCCGCGCGAGCGCCCGCAGGACCGCCATCGGCGTGGGCGCGATCGGCCGGAGCAGGCCGTCCAGGACGACGGCGTGCCCACGCAGCTCCAGCGCGCACCCGCGCACCGACAGCCGCCGCGACCGCCGCTGCGGCAGGCCCGTGACCAGCGCCCGCACCAGCGCCCCGAGCCGCGCCCGCTCCGGCTGGACGGTCGGGACGCCCCGCACCGTGAGCGCCCGCGCCGTGACGGGCCCGACGCACGCCGCCACCACGTGGGCGCGCAGGGCGTCCAGCAGCGCGTCCTCGAGCCCGTCCCCGGCGGCGACGGCGAGCGTCTCGGCGACCGCGGGCGCGCTGGTGAACGTGATCGCGTCGACCGTGCCCGCGACGGCCTGCCCGACGAGCCGGCGCAGCGGCGTCGGGTCCTCGGCCCGCGCCCACCGGTACACCGGGACCTCGATCACCTCGGCGCCCGCGCCGCGCAGCGCCGCGGTCAGCTCCGCCTGCCGCTCCCCGTACAGCTGGACGGCGACCCGCGCGCCGTCCAGGTCCTGGCGCAGCAGGTGCTCGACGATCTCGGCGCTGCCCTCCGACTCCGGCGACCACCGCTCCCGCAGCCCCGCCGACCGGACCGCGCCGCGCGCCTTCGGCCCCCGCGCCACGATGGCGGCCTCGGCGAGGCGGGCGACGAGCGCGTCCCGCGTCCCGTCCCCGCCGGCCGACTCCAGCCAGGCGCGGAACCCGATCCCGGTCGTGACGACCACGTGGTCGAGCGGCCCGGCGGCGCACGCGCGGGTCGCCGCCAGCAGCGCGGCGTCGTCGGCGAGCGGCGCCAGGCGGATCGCGGGCGCGAGCACGACCCGGGCCCCGCGCCGCTCCAGCAGCGTCGCGAGTTCCTCGTGGCGGCGGGCCGCGGTCACCCCGACGGCGAAGCCGGCCAGCGGCTCGGCCGCCGGCGCCGCGCCCCGGTCACGTGCGGTGCTCATCGGGCGGCAACCTCCCTGGCGGGTACGGGTCGATGCTCCGATCCTCGGCCGGGGGCGTTTCGCGGGCGGGTCCCGCTTGTCACCGCCGTGTTAAAAGCCGCTCACGTCCAGGTGCCGTTCAGGCCGAGCGTTCACCGAGGTCAGCCCCACCGCGACGGGGCCCGGGGCCGGTGACCTTGACATTCGCGGGTCAAGCGTTGTCGGCCCCCATCATGGCCCTTTCGTCGCCTTTTACCCGATCTCCGAACGGATTCGCGGCCCCCCGGCGATCTTCCGGACGGATGCGGCCCCGCCTCCCCAGGGCCCCGGATCACGCGGCGATGATCGCGCCTAACCTCGGTACATGCCCGACCTTGCTTACTACGCCTCACTGCCGCGCTCCCGCGGCGCCGCGGCGGCCCTGCTCCTGGACGACCTCGGGCGGGTCCTGCTGGTCAAGCCCACCTACAGCGAGGGCTGGTACCTGCCCGGCGGGGTGATCGAGGCCGACGAGTCCCCCCTGGCGGCATGCGTGCGCGAATGCTCGGAGGAGCTCGGCCTCGTCCCCCGCCTGAACGGCCTCGCCTGCGTCGACTGGGGCAGCCCGCGCGCCGACGGCGTCGACGCCGTCAACGTGTTCGTGTTCGGCGGCACGATCACCGGCGAGGAGATCGCCGCGATCCGGCTGCCGCCGGACGAGCTGTCCGACCACATCCTCGTCGCCCCGGAGAAGATCCCCGAGCTGGCGCCGCCGCACGTGTCGCGCCGGATGGACCCCAGCCTCCGCGCCATGGCCGAGGGCCGCGCCGTCTACCTGGAGGACGGCCTGGTGCAGCCGTTCGGCCCCGGCCTGACCGCGCGCTAGGCGGGCACGGCGTCCCTCGCCTGCCGCCCCCGTTCCGGGTCGACCGCGCGGGCGCAGTGGGCGCAGCAGTACCAGTGCCCGTCCACGTCCACGCCGTGGCCCATGATGCGGCACTGGCAGTGCTCGCAGATCGGCGCCATCTTGCTGATCGCGCACTCGAACGAGTCGAACGTGTGCACCTCGCCCTGCGCGTGGACCTCGAACGTCATGTCGTAGTCGTTGCCGCAGACCTCGCAGGTCGCCATCGGTCGTGTCTCCGTTCCCCCGCCGCGCCGCAGATCACTGCCTACCCGGACGGTCCCGGGTCTACCCCGCGCCGCACGTCCGGCGGGCACGCCGCGCGGCGGAGCCTCCGTCCCGTATGACCGCTCACGCGGCCGCGAAACGCGCCGCCCCTGCCGCTCCCGGCGACTGCGGCGAGCGTCGCACGCACCGCGTTCATCGCCTTCTACGCGCGTCTGACGCCCTGCCGGGCCCAGCGCCGGCCCCGCGCCCTGGCGGGCCCCTCATCGGGGTCCGGCCAGTTCGGCGACCTGCCCGAGGAGCGCAGCACCGACTCCCACGCGTCCCCGGACGACAGCGGAAGGTGCGGCACCCCCCAGTGCCACGCCGACACCAGCAGATCCGGGTCGCGCGGGCGGTAGCCCACCCCCACCGCGCGGGCCATGTCCCAGGCGTGCAGATGCCACTCCACGCAGGCCGCGCCCGCGTGGTCACCGACCGTGTACTTGGTGCCCCGGTAGATCAGATGCGTCCGGTCCCACATGTCGGGCATCAGGTCGGCGTAGGCGCCCGCCGACACCCCGAACGCCATGATCCGCTCCGGGCCCGGCTCGGGCGGCAGCACCGCCAGCTCCGCCGCGTTCTGCCGCGCCTGCTGCCTGATCAGCACCGCCGACGCCGCGTCCTGCGCGAACAGCGTCGCCAGCCGGCTGTCGGGCGCGTCCTGGAGGTACTCCAGGAAGTTCTCCGCGACGCACCGCAGATGCCCGGCGAGATCGATCAGCCGCCAGTCGGCGCAGGGCGTCGGGACGTCCCAGTCGCCGGCCTGCCCCGCCAGCTCCCGGATCGCCGTCACCCCGTCCAGGTAGGACTCCAGTACGCGGCCCCGGTCCGGTGGCGTGCGCTCCACGTGACTTCCCCCCGCGTCCAGAGCACGGTGCGTGCGCAGCGTGCCCTCTCCGCCGGGACGCCGCCGCGCGCCCGCCGCGGCATGCGGCGTCCGGCGCGAGCGCCCCCCGACGTTCCCCCGAGAGGGCAGACTCTCAAAGTTCGGTGGCCGGTGCCACCCGGTGACGCTGTGTCGTCCTACGTCGGCCCCACATGCCGCGCGCGTCCCGGACGGGCCCCGGACGTCCCCTCAGACGACCATGGTCGGGCGCGGCCGGAAGCTGAGCCGGTGCGCCTCCCGGGCGGTGCGGAGCCGGTCGACCTCGTCGGTCCACGGCCGCACGTCCGGGCGCGCCTTGGCCTTGCGGTAGGCGATCTCCGCGGCCCGGCGGGTCTTCGCGTCGTGGGTCTCCACCGAGTACACCTGCGGGCCCATCGCGACCCGCTCGGCCGCCTCGGCGGCGGCGAGCACGTCCGTCATCGCCTTGTCGAACGCGACCGTCAGCGCGCGCAGCTCCGGCTCGGGCGTGTCCGCGCCCTGCGCGTCCCGCAGCGCCCGCTCCGCCGCGCCGGCCGCCGCGAGCCGGTCCTCGTACTCGGCGGCCAGCCGCTGGTCGGCCTCGTACGGCTCGGCGACGTCCTTGCTCACCCGGCGGCCCAGCGGCATGGTGGTCACTCCTATCGGCGGTTTCTGGGTGGTCCGGTCGAGGAAAGCGTACGCGGACCCCCGGCGTGTCGTGACGGCGGACACCCCGCTCCGGCCCTTTACGCAGTAAGGTCGGATCATGGTTCGCCAACCGAGCATCAACGCCCAGAACCGCACGCCGCTGTCCACCGAGCGGATCATCGAGTCGGCCCTGCGGATCGTCGACGGGCAGGGCCTCGCCCGGCTCACCATGCGCCGCCTCGGCGACGCGCTGGAGGTCGAGGCGATGGCGATCTACCACCACCTCCCCCGCGGCAAGGAGCAGCTCCTGGACGGCCTCGTCGCGCACGTCGCGTCCGCGCCCGCCGACACCGAGAGCGCCGCCTCGCACGGGGACTGGCGGGGCGTCCTGCGCGCCTGGGCCGCCGACTACCGGGCGCGGCTGCTGACGCACGCGGGCGTCCTCCCCCTCGTCGTCACGCGCCGCAACCCGGCCGCGCTGACCACGACGGTCGCGTCGCTGCGCGAGGTGCTCCGGCGCGGCGGCGTCGCCGAGGACGTGGCCGCCGTCGCCGCGCACACCCTGCTCGGCTACGTCATCGGCCACGCCTCCCTGGAGGTCCGCGGGACGAACGAGGACGGCGCCGAGCGGGCCGTCGACTGGGACGCGCGCTTCACCGCCGGCCTCGACCTCATCATCAGCGGCGTGGCCTGACCCGGCTCAGTCCTCGACGACGAGGACCTCCAGGTGGAGCGGGCCGTGCACGCCCTCCACGCGGACCATCTCGATGCCGTGGGTGGCGGACGGCCCGCTGATCCAGGTCAGCGGGCGCGCCGGGTCGAGCCGCTCCACCGCCTCGGGGACCGTCCCGACGATCTGGTCGGCGTGCACCACGCACAGGTGGTAGGCGGGGACGGCGGTGAGCGCCCGCCGGCCCTGCGCGCGGCCCCCGTCCAGCACGACGGTCCCGGTGAGCGCGATCGCCGCCGCGCAGCCGGTGACGACGCCGTCGGCGGCGGCGAGGGTGTCGACGTCGACGGCCGGGGTGTCGGCGATCGCCCGCACGCCGTCCAGCTCCGCGAGCCACCCGAACGGCAGGTCGGCGGGGACGACGATCTGCTTGGCCTCCCGCCCCCACAGCGCCGCCGCGACGGCGGTGCCGAGCTCGTCGGCGCTGACGTGCCGCACCGAGGCCCGGTTGTCGGCGACCCGCTCGGTGAACAGCGCCAGCACGTCGGCCCTGTTCCCGGCCTCGTCGCCGGAGAGGCGGCGCGCGTAGCGGCGCGGGACGGGCGGGCGCGTGCCGCGCGCCCCGCCGAGCGCCTCCCGCACCCGCCGCAGCACCTCCGCCCGCGAGCCGCCGCCGGGCCCTTCGCCGGACGCCGTCATGGCCGCCTCCGCGTCCACCAGGCGCGGAAGCTCTCCGCGGGCGGGGCGGGCAGGTCGCGGGCCTCGGTCCACGTGCCGAGCAGGCCGGGCAGGCGGCGGATCCGGCCGCCGCGCGACAGCAGCCGCGCCCAGCGGGTGCCGCGCCGCAGCGCGGTCTCGTAGCGGCGCGGGTCGCCCATCGTCCACGCCAGGCCGCGCATCAGCATCAGCTCCGGCGGCGGGACGGGACGCCGCCGCCGCGACTCCACCACCGCGCCGCGCAGGTGGACCAGCACGTCCGGGATGTCGATCTTCACGGGGCAGACGTCGGCGCACGCGCCGCAGAGCGTCGACGCGTACGGCAGGGACGCGTCGGCGGCGCTGTCGACGCCCCGCAGCTGCGGGGTCAGGATCGCGCCGATCGGCCCCGGGTAGACCGGCCCGTACGCACCGCCGCCCGCCCGCTCGTAGACGGGGCACACGTTCATGCAGGCCGAGCAGCGGATGCAGCGCAGCGCGGTGCGCCCGACCTCGTCGGCGAGGGCGCGGGTGCGGCCGTTGTCGAGCAGGACGAGGTGGAACGCGCGCGGCCCGTCGCCCGCCGTCACGCCCGTCGACGTCGCGACGTACGGGGTCATCCGGTCACCGGACGACGAACGCGGCAGGAGCTGGAGGAACACCTCCATGTCGGCCCAGGTCGGGACGACCTTGTCGATGCCCGCGACGCTGATCAGCGTGTCGGGGAGTGTGAGGCACATCCGCGCGTTGCCCTCCGACTCCAGCACCACGAGCGTCCCGGTCTCGGCGACCAGGAAGTTCGCGCCCGTGACGGCGACGCGGGCGCCCAGGAACCGCTCGCGGAGGTGCGTGCGGACGGCGGCGGCGAGCTCGGCGGGGTCGTCGGCCAGGCCGGGCCCGGCGGACGGCATCGTCCGCCGGAACAGCTCCCGGATCTCGGCGCGGTCGCGGTGCAGCGCGGGCGACAGCAGGTGGGACGGCTCGTCGTCGCCGAGCTGGACGGCCAGGTCGGCGAGGGCGGTCTCGCGGGCGGTGATCCCGGCGCGGGCCAGCGCATCGGTCAGGCCGATCTCCCGGGTGGTCGCCGACGACGCCTTGACGACCTCGTCCGCGCCGGCCGCCCGTACCAGCCCGGTGACGATCTCGCACGCCTCGGCGGCGTCCACCGCCCAGTGCACGGTGCCGCCCGCCTCGGTGACGGCCCGCTCCAGCTCCTCCAGGTGGGTGTCGAGGTCGAGGAGGGTGGCGTCCCTGATCGCGCGCCCGGCCTCGCGCAGGTCGTCCCAGCCGGGCAGCTCGGCGGCCGCGGCGGCCTCCCGCTCCCTGGCCGCCGCGATCCCGCCGCGCAGGTTGCGGCGAAGGCCGGTATCGGCCAGCGCGGTCCGCGCGGCGGCGGCGAACTTCGGCATCGGCAGCGGGACGGGCCCGGTCGTCCCGGGCGGCGGCCTCATCCCGGCGGAGGACGGCGTCGTCCCTGGGGAGGATCCCGTCACGCCGGGCCCGTCTCGGCGAGGATCTCGGCCAGGTGCATGCTCCGGACGCCGCCGCGCAGCCGGGACAGCGCGCCGCCGATGTGCGCGAGGCAGGAGTTGTCGACCGCGCAGACCACGTCGGCGCCGGTGTCGCGGATGTGGCGCACCTTGTCGGCGACCATCGCGACCGACACGTCGGCGTTCTTCATCGCGAACGCGCCGCCGAACCCGCAGCACTCCCCCGCCGCGGGCAGTTCGACCAGGTCGAGGCCCTTGACGGCGCGCAGCAGCCGCAGCGGCCGGTCGGCGACGCCGAGCGTCCGCGCGGACTGGCAGGACGGGTGGTAGGTGACCCGGTGCGGGAAATAGGCGCCGACGTCGGTGACGCCCAGGACGTCCACCAGGAACTCCGTGAGCTCGTAGACGGCGAGGCCTTCGGCGGCGCGGGCGAGGCCTGGGTCGCGGGCCGTGCGCGCGATCCGCGGGTAGCCGTCGCGGACGGTCGCCGCGCAGGACGCGGACGGCGCGACCACGACCTCGCAGCCCTCGAACGCCGCGGTGTAGGCGCGGGCCAGGTCGGCGGCCTCGCGGTGGTAGCCGGTCGTCCAGTGGATCTGCCCGCAGCACGTCTGCCCGGCCGGGTAGGCGACCTCGTGCCCGAGCCGCTCCAGCAGGGCGGTCACGGCCTTCCCGGTGCCCGGGAACAGCGCGTCGTCGAAGCAGGCGACGGACAGGGCGACCCGCACCGGCCTCACTCCCCCCACGCCTCGCAAAGCCCGTTCCCGCCGAACATCGTAGGGGTTTCACGCGGCGACGGCGTGTCGTTCGCCGTCCGTTAGCGTGCGGAAGGAACGCTGGGTCTGGCACCTCCGAGTGAGACGGGTCACAAAGTCCGGTACTCCGGTACCAACGGACAACCGCCCCAACGGACTATGGCCGGTGGAGGCGAACCGTTCCACACTGAGAGGCGTCAATAAAGGAAAGCTCCACAACCGACCCGTAGTTGAGACCGGAGGCACGACATGTGCCCGCACCAGCCGCCCTGTCCCTCGCACGACGCACCCGACCGCGACGCCGCCCGCACGCTGGCCTCACACCCCGAGCAGGGGTGGAGCCTGCTGTGCAACGGAGTCGTGCTGTTCGAGGACACCGGTGAGCTGCTGCCCGACGGGGGAATCATCGCACCGCACCGGCCGACGGACCCGCTGGCTCCGTCCGCCGCCTGAACGACGTCCACGGGGGACTAGTTCAAACGGGTGATCATCCTCGGGGGCACAGCCACCTGCCCGCTCCGTCCGGGCCCGCACCGGGCCCGGAACACCCACCACCCGGACCGCCACCGGAACCGTTACGGGCCGCCCGTCCGCACCGCGCGGGCCGCCCGACCCCGCAC
>NZ_SMJX01000236.1 GCF_004348535.1 Actinomadura sp. KC216 | reverse complement strand
GTCCAGCAGCACGACCCACCCCGGCCCCGCCGCGACGAAGTCCTCGTTCTCCCGCCCCGGAGTCGCCTCACTCACATAACTCACCTGCACAGATGCAGGTCTACCCCCTGAACCGGTCCAACGGGGACAGGTAGACCAAACCCTCACCCCGCGTCCCGCCAACCTGCCCCGCTCCGGTATTGACCTTGGGCCACCGGTTTCGGCGGCTCGTCCGGCGATATCAGCTCTGGGGCCGGGTGAGGGCGTCGACCAGCGCGGCCGGGTCGTCGGTGAAGAAGCGGACCGTCCGTACCGTGACCCGCTTGCCCAAAGGACGGACGGCCACGATCGGCTCGCTCAGCTCGATGACCACATTCGTCTGGGACGCGACCGCCACCGAAAGCCGCTCGTCCACCACCCTGACCATGCCGCTCTCGTTGAAGTTCCGCGCCAGCCGGACCGACGAGAGCAGGTCGCGTGGCACGCGCAGGTCGAAGAAGGCCCCGTACCGCACGCGCAGCTCGTCGTCCGACAGCACATGCGGCCGGGTCACGCACGCGGCGATGATCGCCACCACGACCAGGATGGAGTACAAGTCGACCACCAGGACCAGCGAACGCACCCCCTCGTCCGCGCCGACTCCGCGCAACAGCATCTCGGCGACGGCGGCCTCCACGACCATCGCGAACAGAAACGCCAGCTGCAAGGTGAGCTGCCCGCCCGCATACGGCAGGCTCACCGCGCCCGGCGGCACCCCGTGCCGCCGGCGCACCACCAGGAGCACGACGCTGACCAGGCCCTTCATGTCGAACGCCATGATCCGGCGGACCCGCTCCGGAACGAGCCGGTCGACGCTGCGGAGGGCGTCGCGCCAGCCGGCGCCGTCCCGCCGCCGCTCCCACACCAGCCGGCAGGCGGCGATGACCTCCAGCACGATCACAGCCGTGACCAGGGCCTCCCCGGCCACCACCACGAGACGCGGCAGCGGCACGCCCGCCACGAGAAGCACCGCGAAGACCACCTCGGCGGGCACCACCCCGTACAGGGCGGCCCGCGCGACGGTCAGCACGGCCTGTCCTGCAGCATCTTCAGGACCAGCCGGAAGACCTCGGCCTGCGCGGGGGACATCTCGTCCAGCCACTCGCCGCTCGCGCCTTCGGTGACCATGAGGCTCGCCAGGTCTTCTGGCAGAAGGTCCACGATGTCCTTGGCGATCCCGGCGATCCTTGGGTCGTCCGGAGTCGCATCGGCGATCTCGTCCAGCCGCGCGTAGATCCGTTGCGCCCGCGCCGCCGCTCCCGGTTCCGCCAGCGGCCGCAGCATCGCCGCGAAACCGGGCCCCGCCGCGGTCTCGACGAGCGCCAGCATCTCCCGGTCGGCGTCGGCGAACCGCGAGTCGCCCGGGAGGCCGCGCAGGACGTCCGCCATCTCCGGCGACACCGCCGAGTCCGCGTCCAGCTCCGTATTCGCCAGCAGCAGCGCAAGCCGCGCCCTGCGCATCCGGATCGTCTCCTGTTGCCTGGCCAGATCCGCGTCCAGCTCGGCCAATATCTCGCGCAGTTCCCGTCCTTGCTCGTCGGCCAGGACGTCCTTGATCTCGTCCAGCGTGAGCCCCAGCTCCGCCAGCCTCCGGACCCGGGCGAGCACGACGGCGTCCCGCAGCCGGTACTCCCGGTACCCGTTCGCCAGCCGCTCGGGCTCGGGCAGCAGCCCCAGGTGGTGGTAATGCCGCACGGTCCGGGTGGACACCCCGACCAGCGCGGCCAACTCGCCGATCCGCATGCCTTTATGACACACGTTGACGCAACGTGAAGGTCAAGGCTGCGGACCGCGCCCGGGTTGGCGTGGTGTGCGCTGTCCGGCCCTGGTTCAGTCCGGGACTCCGTACAGGTCTTTCAAGTGGTCGGCGTACTGCTGCAATGACCGTGTTGTGGGGTGCTGTGTCCCAAGCGCGGCCAAGGCGCATTGTTCGGCTTGGGTGATCGCCGCGAGAGCTTCGGGGGCTCGTTTCAGATCGCGGTATGTGGCGGCCAGGTTGCCCAGCCCGATGGCGACGTCGGGGTGGTCGGAGCCCAGCGCGGCTTCGGCGATGGCCAGCGCCCGCTGATCCAGCTTCAACGCTTCGGTGGGCCGCCCCAACGCACGGTGCGTCGCGGCCAGGTTCCCTAGCCGGGTGGCGACGTCAGGGTGGTCCGGGCCTAAGACATTCTCGGTGATGGCCAACGCCCGCTCGAACAGCGGCAGCGCCTCTGCAGCCCGCCCCAACGCGCGGTGGGTAGCGGCCAGATTGCCCAGCCGGGTGGCGACGTCGGGGTGATTCGGGCCTAGCGCCGCCTCCGCGACGCTCAACGCCCGTCGCTCCAACGGCATGGCTTCGGCAGCCCGCCCCAGCGCGCGGTACGTAGCGGCCAGATTGCCCAGCCCGATAGCGACATCGGGGTGATCAGGGCCAAGCACCGACTCAGCGATGGCCAGCGCCCGCTGCTCCAGGGGCAGGGTCTCAGCCCACCGCCCCAGCGCGCGGAGCGTGACGGCCAGGTTCCCCAGCCCAATGGCGACGCTGAGGCTGCGCTGGGCCCTGATCGTGTCGGTGGGATGGTCAAGATCCAACGCGGCCTCGGCCATGGCGACCGCCCGCTGCTCGAACGGCAGCGCTTCGGCGGCCCGCCCCAGCGCGCGGTACGTGGCGGCCACGTTGGCCAGCGCGATGGCGACCTCGCGGTGGTGCGGCCCCAGCGCGGCCTCGGCGATGACCGCCGCCCGCTGCGCCAACGGCAGCGCTTCGGCAGCCCGCCCCAGCGCGCGGTATGTGGCGGCCAGGTTCACCAGCCGGGTAGCGACGTCGGGGTGGTCGGGACCCAGCGTGGCCTCGGCGATGGTGGTCGCGGTGGTGAGCACGTCGTTGGCGCGCTGGTACTCGCCCTGCGCGATCAGGAACATTCCCGTCTGGTTGAGGACGTGGCTGAGCTCCTCTGACGGGTGGGACGAGGCAAGTGCGGCGGCGATCGCCTCCACATGGACGACCAGAGATCGCCAGACCGGCCAACCGGTCACATCGGCGTCGGGGTCGTCGGGCATGGCCGCCTGGAGCCAGGCGAGGGCGAGGTCCCGGGCGGCATCGTGTGCGTGGTCTTCACCGGTGTCCTGGGCTTGGGACAGGACAGCGGCTCGGGTGAGGCGGTGCATCCCCACCGCCTCATCGGTCAGATCGATCATGCTGTGGGAGGCCAGGACTCCCAACGCCGCGTCTGCGGCTTCGGCGGCCTCCTTGTCCCCGCCGCCGAGCATCACCCGAGGAACGTCCGCGGGCGCGTACTGCGCCAGTATCCAGGCGAGTTCGGCCGCCTCCGGGGCCTGCTCTTGGAGGGTTTCCAGGGTGATGTCCCACAGGCGGGCGATGGTGGCCTGGGCCTTGTCACCGTCGGCGGCCTTGGCGTGGTAGCGGGCCGGATGCTGTCGCAGCAACCCCAGATAGCGTCCCAACGTGATTCGGGTCTGGCGGATGTAGGCGGCGGCCTGGTCCAACGCCAACGGCAGATAGCCCAGCTCCAGGGCGATCGCCGCGGCCGTCTGCCGGTCTTCTGGAGTGGTGAGCCCGGTGATGGTGGTGATCAGCTCGGCGGCCGGGTCCGGGGCCAGCAGCCCTAGGCGCAGGGTCCGCGTGGTGCCGGGCCAGCGCACGTCCCGACGACTGGTGATCAGTACGTGACCACCCTCCAAACGTCCTAACAGCTCGTCAACGTGGGTCGGGTCGGTGACGTTGTCCAACAGCAGCAGCCACCCGGGATGCGCCCGCAACCAGCCGACCGCCCACGCGGCGGCCTCCTCCGTGGTCGCCGCCCGCGCGGCGTCCTGAACCAGGTGACGAGTCAACTCGGCCAACCCGGCCTCGACATGCTGCGGGCTCTCGGCGGTCACCCACCACACCGCCTCGTATCGCGCCCGGGCCCGGTGGGCGTACTGCAACGCCATCTCCGACTTGCCCACACCGCCCATGCCGTACAAGGCCTGCGTCACCACCACCGTCTCACCGGCGGTGGCCAACTTTCGTTCGAGCTGCTGGTAATCGTCGTGGCGCCCGAGGAACACGGGCGTGGCCGGGCGCGGCAATCCGACGATCCGCGCGACGGGCCGGACCGTCTCCGGTGCCGGGAGCGACATCGGAGCCTGCGTGATCTCATCACCGGTCTTGACGCTGCCGAAGTTGACACCCACCCCTGGTGACCGGGGCCCTGAAGTCTGTAGGTGGGCGGCAGGCGAGGAGCTGACCCGCTGCTCGGCTCCCTTGGCGTCGTCGATCATGGCGACTCACTGCGGGAAGGTGTTGCCATCGCCAGTGGCGATGATGCCGTGGTTGGTATGCACTGCCGGAGACCGCTCTCCGACCGTCACCACCTGCACCTTCGTCTTGTGAGCGTCCTGGACCCACTGCTGGACCTGCGCGGCCAGCTCGGCGTCGGCGGCCAGAGCCTCACCGATGGCCCTGCGCAACGCGGCCGGGTCGTCGGGGTCGTCGATCACCCCGGCCAGCGGCTCGGGCACCTCCTCGCCCTCCGCGCGGACACCGAAGATCCTCTGCGCCAGCCGCCGCCCGAACCCCACCGTGGCATCGGCCGCATGGTCCTGCGTGCGCGCCAACACCGCGACACCGTAGGCGCCCGCCGCCGCGGTCACGTACTGCGTCACATGCCCGGCTAACTGCACCAGATCCCCAGACATCCCACACTCTCCACTAAACGATCAATTGTGACCGCAAAGCCACCGACCGTCACAGGAGGCTAGACGCACCACCCCAGCGCTCGGACGTAAACCCAGAAACCGGCACACCAACCACATCCCCGAATCCAGCTCAGCAGCCATTCAAGGCTGTACCGGTCAACGCCCCTCTGGAGCGCTCGTTGGGACAGGCGCATCCCTCGTGACAGACAATCTCGCGCGACCGTGCACTCCGGCTCGCGGGGGGCCGGGGTGCGAAGACGCCCGCTTCGGGCACGTCCCCCTCTGGCCCTGCGCACTCGCCGATCAGGCGACGACCGAGGCGACGAAGGCGTCCAGGTTCGCCCTGATGCGCGCCACCTTCTCCTCAAGGGGGACGCCGTCGTCGTGGCCGTCGCCCAGCAGGGTCTGCTTCCTGCCCCGCACATAAAGGGAGCAGGCCAGGTCGGTGCACAGATACTGCCCGACGGTGTTGCCCCGCTTGCCGGCCTCGCCACTGCGCCGCGCGCTCATCAACGCGACACCGCCGCCGGTGTGCACGGTCTGGCAGAACGAGCACAGACTGGTCGAGTTGAACCCTCGCGCCTTGCCGGGCGTGGACGCCAACCGCAGCGCGATCCCGGTGAGCCGTTCGCCCGTCTCGGCGACCAGGTAGGCGCGCTCGGGAGCCTTGGGATCCCGCCAGCCGAGGAAGTCAAGGTCGTCCCAGGGTGACTGTGCGAAATCCTTGGGGAGGTTGAGACGCTTGGCATCTCCCTTGGAGCAGTTGACGAAGCAGGACCGCAGGTCGCGCTCAGTGATCGCTCGCATGAGGCGCGAGCATATGTTCGCCTCCGCGACACAGGCAAAGCGTTATCCACCTGTCGCCCTCAAGAAGCTTCAAGCTTCGCTCACCGTTCTGGGCATCCGCGCCCGGACCGCGAGCCAGGTGGCGCGGCGTCGGGGTCCACAGGTGGCCCACCGTCAGGTGTGCCTTGCCAGGGGCGCCGCCCCAGTGCCGACCAAGTCGCGAGCGATTCCGGCCAGATTGACGCCACGCGCGACTAGCAGGGCGCCAATTATGAGGGGGGCCAACGCCGAGGGGAGGGCAGCGATCCCCGACATCGCGACGATGGTCACCCCGGACACCACCGGAGGAAACACACCGACGGCAATGTAGATCCGGCTGACGGCCCGGAGCCGCCTCGCGGAGACCCCGCCACGCAGCGCTCGAGGCAGTATCAGCAGCCACATCGACCCGATCGTCAATGGGATCACGACCAGGAAGCCAGTCCCGAAGATCACGGCCACGCCATCGTCCCCGCGCAGATAGCCGGGGACGAACGCCAGGAAGAAGACGCCGACGATCACCAGAACGAGCGAGGTCGGCAGCGCAAAGGGGAACCGGACCCCGGACTGGCCGAGATCCGCGGTCATGTGCGCCGGTGAGTACACGGAGGCGGGCAACGCCTGTGGGGTGCCGGCGTCCACCCGGCGAGCCAGCCGCAACAACCAAGCCGCCACCCAGCCCAGCACGGCCACAACCGGGACGGTCCCCAACGCGACCTGCAGCGTTACCGTAACTGCACTGTCGTGATCATCGGCCACGAGGCCCAGAGCGACCAGGCTGTTGATCCCCGCCGCGATCACGCCACTGCCAGCGCCCACGACCGTCGCCGTGGCTGCAAGCACGGTGTAGACGCGTGCCGCCCGCCAGATCACCGCAGCGGGCAGGACGCCGCCCGCCCAGCGCCTCCACGCCGCACCCGGCGGCCACGCCGCCACCAGTCGAACTCGGGCATCCCGGTGACCAAACCCGCGTCAGTCACCTCCACCCCCGATGGCAGCTCCCATGCCCTGCTGTCCTTCAATAGCGCCACACCCGTCTCCTCCCAGACAACTCCCACACGGAGGCAACCAAGGTCGTGACCTGGTCGCGGCCAGCGAATTCGATCGACTTGATCGAAAAACAACGCGGTGAACGCCCTGCCGCCCTCGGAGAGATCACCTGGCCAAACGCCGGAGTTTCCAGGCAGCGGCCATCAACAGGCCGAACGCGATGGCCGGGACGATGAACGACGGCAACGCGTCGGCGACATCGTCGGAGTACGGCCCGAGCGGCCCTACCCGCACCGGAATGGGCTTTCTCTCATCGCCGTAAGACACACCAGAAATATGTCCGGCCCCTGAAGGATTGATCGGGTCGTAGAGCTGCCTGGTGTGCAGGCAGTGACACCACCCTCGCAGCTCTCACCGGGCTTACCCCTGGTCCAAGTGCTCGGCGGCGTCGAGTAGGTACGACGGAAACTTCGAGCGGGCGTCCAGGATCTCGATGCCTATCACGCGGCCCTCCTTATCGAAGTCGAGGTTGATCATTCCGTCGACGGCGATGGGATCGCATGGGTACGTCTTTGCTGCCGTCCCCGGCGCTCCGGCCCGGGCCGGGTCCTCGAAGTAGATGTAAGCGGCGTCGGCCTGCTGGCTATAAGTCACCTTGAGTTCAGCCATGCGCTCTCCTTGCTGGGATGGGTGTCGGAATCATCGCAGCAGCGCACTTCGGCGGAGAGAACGGAAGCGGCTTGACCTCTTAGCGACGTCGGAGGTCTCATCCAAGCGGCTGGGCTTGGGCGGTGGACGTGCTGCGCCGCCTGGCTTGCCTGGTCAGTGTGGTGGTTGGCCGTGCCAGGGGCGTGGATGCTAGGGCGGGCGTGGCCTGAACGGCGAACTTCGGCACGTGTTCGGCACAGGCGGCTGTACAGAGCCGTTGACGATCAGGGAGGGGGAGAATGAGAACAGCCCCGACCGGGCCGTGCCTGGTCAGGGGCTGTTTCGCGTGAGGTGGCGGGTCCAGGATTCGAACCTGGGTAGGCTAAGCCGACGGATTTACAGTGCGCCATGGATCTTGCCGGTTCGACTCCTCTGACCAGCACTCGTCCGGTCGTCGCTCGTCCCGCCGTCCCCACTGATTCCGCACATATTCCGGATCTTGACGTTCAGGCATTTGGTCTGCTGTCGCGTGGTGCCCGGTCCCCGTGACTCCCTGGGCGTGCGGCGTAGCCGCTGTTCTTCCCCCACCTTCCTCCCCCCGGCCCCGACGAGACCTGTACTTAGCGGCGGACAGGTTCCGTCAAGGGTGGCCGTAGGCCATCACGTAGTGACGCCGTAGGCGCCCTTGACGGGTTCTGGCCGTCGCCCATCCTCGACTGATCGGGGTCGGGGGGGGCCCTGCGCATTTCCAGCTCAGCTTGCAACATCCCGTACTGACGGAGTCTCAAGCACGCTCCAATGGGGTGTCTGGGCGGCGGCGCGTACCCCGTGGCGGCCGGTCGGGGCGAAGGCCGGCGGTAGTGGCTCGATGCGCGGCCCGGCGCGGCCGTCCGGTGACCGGCGCCCACGCCGCACGCTCCGGGCGGCCAGGCGCGGGGCCGCGCCAGCGGCCCAAGCGCCGCCGCCCCTTGATCCAAAACAGCCCAATTCGGCAGCGCGTTGCAAACAAGGTCAAGATTGTCCGGAGGCTGCCATGCTGGCTGGCGGTGGATGACGCGGTGGCAAACTGGTGCTGAGACTGCGAGCGGGAGCGGATCATGGATGCTGATGCTGGTGCACTTGTCGTAGCGATCATCGGAGCTGGGATAGCGGTAGTTGCCGCCTATTTTTCGTATCAGCAGGCTACTGCCTCGAAAGATTCTGCGACATCTGCGGGCGAATCAGCTACGGCGGCAAGTGACCAGGCGGTTTCGGCAAAAGAACAGGCCGAAATAGCTTCAAAGCAATACGACCTTGCAGCCAAGATTCGCAAAGAGCAGAATGATCCGTACGTGATAGTTGACATACGAGAGTCGCCTTTCGCTAAGAATTTTCTCTATCTCGTGATTGAGAATATCGGTACTACTATAGCGCGGAATGTACGCATAGAATTTGACCCTCCCCTCAAAAGTTCTCGGGAGGAAACGCTCGGTGATGCCGTCCACGGAAACATTCGAGACGCTAGAATATTCACAAGCGGAATTCCGATGCTTCCCCCTCATCGTCGGATGGAGTTTCTCATTGATTTCGGCCCTGATCGCCTAGAGCAGAGGTTGGATACCTTCTATAGGGTTCAGGTTGAAGTCGACGGCCCCGAAGGGCCAGCGGAAACCATGCAGTATGAAATAGATTTGGGCGTCCTTTATGGGCCGCGATTTCATAGGCCCAAAACGCTCCATGAAGCGGTCGAGTCCTTGCAGTCAATACAGAAGACTCTTTCCAACATCGAGAAGTCGCTTAAGGGGTCGAGGGAGACGTAGAGCCATGGCTGCGAAGACGCTGGACTTTGGCTTTTGGTCGTCTGGCGTTGCATTCAGTGGAGCACTCCCCCAGTTGCCGCAAATATCGTAGTGAACGTTGCGACGGTCAGTCTCGCTCACGAACGGTCCCCAGCGCCGTCACGGGGTCCTGACGCCTACCCGTTCCTAGGTGGGGGGTCATTTCGCTGATGCAGGGGCTTCGAGCGGGGGCGGTGGTGCACCTGGCGAGCGCGACAACAGGGGCATGCGTGGTTGGGCTTCAGGGGTCGTAGGGTGGCGGGCATGATCCAGGCGGTTGTGTTTGATGTTGGGGAGTGTCTCGTTAACGAGACTCGGGAGTATGGGACTTGGGCTGACTGGCTGGGGGTGCCTCGGCATACGTTCTCGGCGATGTTCGGTGCGGTGATCGCTCGGGGGTTGGACTACCGGGAGACGTTCCAGGTGTTCGCGCCGGGGTTTGACCTGACGCAGCAGCGTGAGGAGCGGGCCGAGGTGGGGCAGCCTGAGACGTTCGGGGAGGACGACCTGTACCCGGACGCGCGGGCCTGCCTGTCCGGGCTCCGCGACCAGGGCCTCTACGTCGGGATCGCGGGCAACCAGCCGGTGGAGGCCGCGGAGCAGATCGCCGCGCTCGGGCTGGACGCCGACGTCGTCGGGATCTCCGACGTGTGGGGGATCCAGAAGCCGGCGCAGGAGTTCTTCGAGCGCTGCGCGCAGATCGCAGACGTGCTGCCCGACCGCGTCCTCTACGTCGGGGACCGCGCCGACAACGACGTCCGGCCCGCCATCGCTTACGGAATGCAGGCCGCCTTCCTGCGGCGCGGCCCCTGGGGCCACATCCAGCAGGACGACGAAGTGCTGCGCGATTGCCTGTTCGTCCTGGACGACCTGTCCGCCCTCCCGAAACTCGTCGCCGACCACAACGCCGCCTGAGAGTGACCCCTAGGGGACGTCCCCTAACCCCGCAGTATGGGAGCGAACAGGACGAGCGGCCGATGTGGTACCCGCTGTCCGGTTCGTAGCGTGGAGAACGTGGCCGCGAAGAACGCGACCGCGTTCCGTTCACAGCTCGACGAATCGGGGAGAGAGAACACATGAACGGCCTTTATCGTCCACGCCACGGCCGCATCATCGCCGGTGTCTGCGCCGGGCTCGCGCGGCGGTTCGGGATGACGCCCACGACCGTCCGGGTGCTGTTCCTGCTGTCGTGCCTGCTGCCCGGCCCGCAGTTCGTCGTCTACCTCGTCCTCTGGGTGATGATGCCGACCGAGGACCGCTACCTCGCCCGCACGCACTGAGCTCGCGCTCACCGATCACCGATAGCGCTTGGCCGGGCCCGCCCGGAGGTGTTAGATCGTGGCACCACCATTCCCGTGGGAGGGAGGGAGCCGCGGTGCCTGAGGCGGGGGAATCCGCGCGTGAAGCCGAGCACGCGGCCCGCCTGCTGCGCTACCTCCGCGATCTCGCGCGGGCCCGGCGGCGCCCGGCGCGGGACGTGACCGGGCACGACCAGGTCCACTGGCTGTGCGAGCTGCCCGGCGACGTCTACGTCGAGACCGACGCGGGGCCCGGCGACGTGCTGTTCAGCGTGCCGGTCATCCCGCTGACGCCGCCGGTGGTGCTGGACGAGTTCGACGGCTGGCTCGCGCTCCGCAACTGGTACCGGATCCTGCGCGAGCTGGCCGGGCAGGAGGCGGTGCTCGGCACGGGGCTGCTCACCTGGCGCCCGGCCGTCCACGACCACCTGCTGAACACGCCCGTCCGCATCGTCGTGGACGACCGCACGGAACGGATCGACGTCGTCCTCGCCGGGCACACGACGCTGCGCGACCGGGAGCTGCTGACCGGCCACCCCGGCTACCGGCCCGCCGACTGGGTGTCGGACGCCGTGCAGGCCGGGCAGGGCTTCGGGCTGACCGGCTCCGTCGGGGACGTCCTGCGCAAATGGTGCTCCGTCGCGCTGTCCGGCCGGGCCGAGTACCGCGAGGACTGGACGCCCGACGCGGGCCCGGGCCCGGGCGGCGAGGCGGGCGCCGCGTCGGCGGTTCCGCGGGTGCGGTTCGCTCCGGCGCTGGTCGTCCGGCCGCCGGGCCGCACGGCCGTCGCCGACTACCACTCCAGGCTGCTCGACCTCCTGCCCCGCGGCGTCCCGGACGGGCTCGCGCGGCTGGCGTCCCCGGGGAAGCGGCCGCACGTCATGCACGTGCCGGAACGCGCGCCCGAGACCGTCCCCGACCTGCTCACCGGGCTGCTCGCCCGCGGCCACCGGGTCGTGGTCGCCACGTCCGGCGCCGCCGCGTCGGCCGCGCTGCGCGCCGCCCTCCCGCCCGGCCTCGCGGGCCTCACGGTCGCCGACCCGACCACCGCCGGACGGGCCGCGGACGCGATCCTCACCCGCCCCATCCCCGACCTGGACGCGCTCGCCGCCGAGGAGCAGGCCGCGTCCCGGCGGGTCGCCGGGCTCCGCGACCGCCTCCGCGACGGCGTCGCCGACGATCCCGGCGAGGGCCGTCCGGGCGACCTGCTCCGCGCCGAGGCGCCGGAGCTCGCCTGGATGCCGCTCCACCCCGACATGCCGCCCGGCCCGCCGATCTCCCGGTCCGAGGCCGCGGAGCTCGTCGTCCTGCTCGCGGAGGAGACCCCCGAGCGCAAGGCCCGCACCGCGCAGCGCGACGTCGACCCGGGCGCGCTGCCCAGCGCCGCCTACGTCCGGACGCTGATCGAGGCCGAGGCCGCCGCGGCCGAGCGCGCAGAACGCTCCAAGACCGACCTGTCCCGGCGGCTGCGGGACACCGACGTCACCCTCCTCGCCCGCCTCGACGGCAACGCCTCCGTCGTCGCCGCCGCGCTCCGCGATCTCGGCCTGGACGGCCATCCCGGCGGCTGGAACCCCGCCGACCTGGCCGTCGGCGCGTTCGGCGACGCGCTCGCGGGCCGCCGCCCGCTCATCTGGTCCCGGGTCGCGGAGATGGCGGCCCGCGCCCAGTGGGCCGAGGAGGCCCTGGGGGAGCTGTACGGGCACCGCGTCGACCTGCCGCCGGACGCCGACCTGCGCGGCCTCGCCGCGGCGGCCCACGACCTGCGCGCCCACCTGGCCGCCGGCGGCACCCTCAAGCGCGGGCCGCTCCGCTCCGCCGTGCAGCGCCAGGCCGAGCCGCTGCTCGCCGCCGTGCGGGTGGACGGCGCCGTGCCCAACACGCCCGAGCTGCTCGACCTCGTCCGCACCGACCTCCTGGTCCAGATCACCTGCCGCGAGCTGCAGTACGTGTGGGAGGCGGCCGGGATCTCCTTCCCCGCCGACCTGCCGTCCGCCGAGCGCATCACCCGGTTCGTTCGCGCCCACGCGCGCCTCGCCCGCATCCGGGACGCCATGCCCGCCGTGGACGAGACCAAGGCCCTCCTCGAACGCGCCGGTGTCACCGTCCCGCTCGCCCATCCGCTCCAGTGGCACGGCTACGTCGCCGCCCTCCGCAACGCGCTGGACGGACTCGGCGTCAACCGCGCCGCCGCCGACCTGGACGCCCTGCGCGACTCGATCGGCCCCGTCGAGAAGGGCGACCCGCCCGAGCTGCGCGCCGCGCTGACCGCCGTGGGCGCCCGCGACGCCGCCGCCTACGGCCGCGCGCTCGGCGCCCTCGCCGAGGCCCGGCACGAGCGCGCCCTCCAGATCCGCTGCGAGGAGCTGCTCGCCCGCGTCCGGGCCGTCCATCCCGACCTCGCCAACCTCATGATCGCCACCGATGGCGACGAGGAGTGGCACGCCCGCACCCGCCGCTGGGACGAGGCGTGGGCCTGGGCCCGCGCCGCCTCCCGCCGCCTCGCCGAGCAGACCGTCCCGGCCGAGGAGCGGCTCCGCGCGGAGCTCGCCGAGGCGGAGGGGCGGCTGCGCGCCGTCCGCGCCGACCTCACCGCCGCCTACGCCTGGACGGCCGTCCGCCGGACGCTCCCCGCGAACCCGGGCACGCCCGCCGAGGTCGTCCCGGCCTGGATCCTGCCGCTGTGGCGCATCCCGGAAGCGCTGCCGCCCGCGCCCGGCTCGTTCGACGTCGCCATCGTGGACGGCGAGCACGAGGCCGGCGCCGAGGCCCTGTTCCTCCTCTGGCTGGCGCCCCGGATCATCCTCGTCGGCCCGCCCGGCCCGGCGCTCCCG
>NZ_SMJX01000235.1 GCF_004348535.1 Actinomadura sp. KC216 | reverse complement strand
CCCCAGCCCCCGGCGGCTTGAACCCCAGCCACCCGGCTACGGGCAGGCACGCGGAGCGAGCGCCAGCGAGCGCAGCGGGCATGCCCGGCGCGCCGCGTCCCCGCAGCGTAGGGAGCGCCAGCGACCGAAGCGAGGAGACCCGTGCCGCGCAGCCGGGGGGCTCGGGGGGGCGCCCCCCGGCTAGCTACGCCCTAGGACGTGGTGGACCAGCTCTCGTAGAGGGCCGTTGAGTTGTGCTTCGCCGACGGTGGTGCGGTCGCCGTCGATGTCGATTTCGTACAGGAACTGGTCGGGGATTCGGCCCGGCGGGGGGATCGCCTTCAGATCCACGCGGCCGACGAGTCTCGTCAGCATGGGATCGCTCGCGCTGTCGGATTCGGCGCGGCGCTCGATCCCCGCGAACCCCCCGCTGCGGACGACTGTCACTTTCACTGCGCTATCCGTTCGCCTCCGTGCGGACGCCTACCCCCGCCCAGGCCCGGTTCACCGCCTTCGTCTCGGCCGCTTCGGCTCCGTAGAGGCGAGTCGCGGACTGGACGGTCGCGGCGGCGAACCGCGCGAAGTCGACGTCGGTGGCCAGGGTGCCACCGGTGAGAGTGTCGTACCAGATGCGACCCGCCTTCTCCCAGGCATTTCCGCCGATCTCCGTTGCGGCGAGGTAGAAGGCCCGGTTCGGGATGCCCGAATTGATGTGGACACCGCCGTTGTCGCGGTGGGTCTCGACGTAGTCGTTCATGTGGCCCGGCTGCGGGTCCTTGCCGAGCTGCGGGTCGTCGTAGGCGCTGCCGGGGTCCTTCATCGAGCGGAGCGCGACCCCGTTGACGCCCTCCGCGAGCAGGCCCTGCCCGATGAGCCAGTCGGCCTGGTCGGCGGTGTGCTTGTGGTGCCACTGCTTGATGAGGGAGCCGAACACGTCCGAGAGGGACTCGTTGAGCGCCCCGGACTGGCCGTAGTACTCCAGGTTGGCGGTGTACTGGGTGACGCCGTGGGTGAGTTCGTGGCCGGTGACGTCGAGCGGGCCGGTGAACGAGGTGAAGACGACGCCGTCGCCGTCCCCGTACACCATCTGGTCGCCGTTCCAGAAGGCGTTGGCGTACTTGTCGCCGTAGTGGACGGTCGAGACCATCCGCAGGCCGGCGCCGTCGATCGAGTTGCGGCGGTGCGCGGCCTCGAAGTAGTCGAAGGTCGCGCCGAGCCAGTCGTAGGCCTGGTCGACGACCTTGTCGCCGGTGGCGGGCGCCCCCTCCGGCCGGACGGTGCGGCCGGGCAGCTCCTCGCGGTTCCCCGCGTCGTTGATCGTCCGGTTGGGGACGAAGTCCTCGGTCGGGGAGGGGGCCGTGGCCGACAGCGTCCGGCGTTCGGTGGCCTGCAGGGAGCTGAGGGCCAGGGTTCGGCGGGCGCGGGCGCGGATGGCCGGATCATCGGCGTCGTGGGCGATGCGTTCCAGCATGTGCGGCGGCACGATGTGGCATCTCATGCCAACACGCTGCCACCTCCTTGTGATTCGAGCCACACCTTTGGCCATGACGCTACGGCCGAATCCGGTCACGGTACGTAATTGTTATCCCGCGGTACGAGTACCGGCCGGGGGACTTGTGGAGATGCTGGGGAGATGCCCCGGCTTGGCGGCGAGGCACGCGGTGACGTGCGTCAGAATGAACGGGTGACCCTCTACCGCGACGAAGGCATCGTCCTGCGCACCCAGAAGCTGGGCGAGGCCGACCGCATCGTGACGGTGCTGACCCGGCGCACCGGCCGGATCCGCGCCGCGGCGAAGGGGGTCCGCAAGACCAAGTCCCGGTTCGGGGCGCGGCTGGAGCCGTTCACCCACGTCGACCTGCAGCTCTACGAGCGTCGCTCGCTCGACCTGATCACCCAGGCGGAGACGCTGCGCCCGTACGGGGAGGCGCTCGTCGCCGACTATCCCCGCTACACGGCCGGGACGGCGATGCTGGAGACCGCGGACAAGCTCGCGGGCGAGGAGGGCGAGCCCGCGCTGCGGCAGTTCCTGCTCCTCGTCGGCGGGCTGCGCACGCTCGCCGAGCGCGCCCACGACCCGCGGCTCGTCCTGGACGCGTTCCTGCTGCGATCACTGTCGGTGGCCGGATGGGCGCCCGCGCTCGACGAGTGCTGCCGCTGCGGCGCCCGCGGCGGGCTGCGCGGGTTCGCCATCGCGGCGGGCGGCGCGGTCTGCGCGAACTGCCGCCAGCCGGGCGCCGCGACCCCGGCGCCGCCGACGTTCGCGCTGATGCTGGCGCTGCTGCGCGGCGACTGGGAGTACGCCGACGGCAGCGAGCAGCGCCACCGGACGGAGACCAGCGGCCTCGTCGCCGCCTACCTCCAGTGGCACCTGGAGCACGGGATCCGCTCCCTGCGCCACGTCGAACGCGACGACGGAACCAACGACACCCTCAGGGAGACAGTTTGAGCAGGGCCGTTTCGCCTCCGGAGCCGCATCGGGACGGCGCCGTCCCGCCCCCGATCCCGGCGGATCTGGTGCCGCGGCACGTCGCCATCGTCATGGACGGCAACGGCCGCTGGGCCAAGGAGCGCGGGCTGCCGCGCACCGAGGGGCACAAGCGCGGCGAGGACTCCCTCTTCGACGTGATCATGGGCGCGATCGAGCTGGGCGTCCCGTACCTGTCGGCGTACGCGTTCTCCACCGAGAACTGGAAGCGGTCGCCGGACGAGGTGCGCTTCCTCATGGGCTTCAACCGGGAGGTGATCCGCCGCCGCCGCGACCAGCTCCACTCGATGGGCGTCCGGGTGCGGTGGGCGGGCCGGCGGCCGCGGCTGTGGCGCAGCGTGATCAAGGAGCTGGAGACGGCGGAGGAGATGACGCGCCACAACGACGTCCTCACCCTGCAGTTCTGCGTGAACTACGGCGGCCGCGCCGAGATCGCGGACGCCGCCGCGGCGATCGCCCGCGACGTCCGGGACGGCCGGCTGAACCCCGACAAGATCACCGAGAAGGTGTTCGCCCGCTACCTGGACGAGCCCGGCATCCCCGACGTGGACCTGTTCCTGCGCTCGTCGGGGGAGCAGCGCACGTCCAACTTCCTGCTGTGGCAGTCGGCCTACGCGGAGATGGTCTTCCTCGACACCCTCTGGCCCGACTTCGACCGCCGCCACTTCTGGCACGCCTGCGAGGTCTACGCGTCCAGAGACCGCAGGTACGGCGGCGCGGTCCCCAACCTGGTGGAACCGGCCGCCGTCCGCGGCTGACGCCCCTGGTCAGACCAGGGCGGCGTCGAGGGTGATGGTGGTGCCGGCGAGGGCCTTGCTGACGGGGCAGCCGGCCTTGGCGTCCTGGGCGGCCTTCTCGAAGTCGGCCGCGGACAGGCCGGGGACGCTGGCGCGGACGGTCAGGTGGATGCCGGTGATGCCCTCGCCGGGCTGGAAGGTGACCTCGGCCTTGGTGTCCACCTTGTCGGGCGGGGTGCCGGCGCCGGCGAGGCCGTGCGAGAGGGCCATCGAGTAGCAGGTGGAGTGCGCCGCGGCGATGAGCTCCTCGGGGCTCGTCCGGCCGCCCGGCTCCTCGGACCGCGATGCCCAGGTCACGTCGTAGGTGCCGAGCTTCGAGGAGTCCAGCGAGACGGTCCCCTGGCCGCTGAGCAGCGGCCCTTCCCAGTGCGCGTTTGCGGTACGTGTCGTAGCCATGCCCCCGATTCTGTCGCATGGCCCCCCGGCGCAGATCATGAACCACCCGATAGGGGCCCGGAGCCGCTCTCCGGGCCCCTGATCAGGGCTTTCAGCCGACGTTCACCGCGGACCAGGCGGCGGCAACGGTGGTGTGCTGCCTGCTGCCCGCGCCGTAGAGGTCCCTGGCCGCGTTCAGGGTCGCGGTGCGGGCGCCCTGGTAGTCGGTCGAGGACGTCATGTACGTGGTCAGCGCCCGGTACCAGATCCTCGTGGCGGCGTCCCGGCCGATGCCGGTGACCGTCGAGTTGTTGGACGTGGGGCTGTTGTACGCGACGCCGTTGATCGTCTTCGCGCCGCTGCCCTCGGCCAGCAGGTAGAAGAAGTGGTTGCCGACGCCCGACGAGTAGTGCACGTCGACGTTCTTCGTCTCCGGCGACCACGCGTCATGGGAGTTGCCGTCCTTGCTCGGCCTGTCCATGAAGCGCAGCGCGCTCTTGCCGAAGCCCGGCAGGACGACCTTCTCGCCGATCAGGTAGTCGCCGATGTCGGCCGGGTTGTTCGCGTAGAACTCGACGGCGGCGGCCATGATGTCGGACGTCGCCTCGTTCAGCCCGCCGGACTCGCCGCTGTAGGTGAGGTTCGCGGTCGCGCTGGTGACGCCGTGGCTCATCTCGTGCGCGGCGACGTCCAGGGACGTGAGCGGCCCGAAGTTCGTGCCGTCGCCGTCGCCGTAGGTCATGCAGAAGCACGAGTCGTCCCAGAACGCGTTGGCGTAGCCCTCGCCGTAGTGGACGCGGTTGAACGACCCCTTGCCGTCGCCGTTGATCCCGCTGCGGCCGAAGACGTTCTTGTAGAAGTCCCAGGTCATGCCGGTGCCGAACTGGGCGTCGACGGCGACGGTGGAGCGGTCGGCGAGGGTGCCGCTGCCCCAGTGGTTGTCGGCGTCGGTGAAGACGGTCGCCGGGGCGCGGGAGAGGCACCAGAGGAGGATGCAGAGGTCGGTCTGGTTCTCGGCGTCGCCGGTGTAGGTGCCGCCGCGGGACGGGTCCTTCAGCCGGTACGTCCCGCCTGACTTCGTCGTCTCCAGCGGAACGGTCCCGGTGTAGAGCGACTTGCCGTCGCCCGCCTCGGTGCGGATCATCTCCTCGCGCAGCAGGACCTTGCCGGTCGCGGCGTCCACGGACGTGAGGACGCGGCTCGGCGTGCCGTCCGCCTGCCTGCCGACCGTCTGGACGCGCCAGGCCAGCCGCGGCCGGTGGTCGGCGGTGCGGGCCTCGACGACGAGCGCGGGCGAGCCCGCCGCCTTGCGCTGCCCGGTGACGGCGCGCTCCTTCGCGGTCGCGGCGCCGACCTCGGGGCTGGAGTCGGCGGGCCTCCCGGCGAGGGTGCCGCTGCTGCCGCGCCACGCGCCGGACGCCGACTGGTGGACGACGATGTCCCCGCCCAGGACGGGAAGCCCGTCGTAGGTGCGCGTCATCCGGGTGTGGGTGGCGCCGTCGCGGTCCAGCAGGACCCGGACGACCTTGAACGCCTGACCGTCCCCGGCGCGCACCTCGTCGGCATGACCGGCGAGCGCTCGCAGCGCCCGTTCCGCCGCCTGGCGGGCGGCGGACGAGTTCGGCGCGGGCGGGGACGGCGTTCTCGATGCGGTCTCGGCGGAGGCGGGGACGACGGTGGCGGCGGCAGTCAGCAGGGTCGCCGAGGCCAGGAGCACGGTCCGTCGGCTGGTGAACGCCCGTCTTGTCATGAACGCCCTCTCGTGCGGGCGCCACGCCCCCCGAAGGCCCGCCGTCGGGCCGTGCCGTGGCGATGGGGACATTTATGACATAGGCATACTCATAAGTAGATGTAGCAATGTGCCAACGATTGCCTACGGAGAGTGTGAAGTCCGAACCTTGTTCGGTGGCGGTGCGTCACCTAGCGGGCGCACCGCGTGTCGCCGTCCGGGCTCCGGACGGGGGCGCGCGTCGGGTGCTCAGGCGCTCAGGCGTTCTTCGCGTTGCAGTCGGCGCAGGTGCCGAACACCTCGACGGTGTGCGTGATATCGCTGAAGCCGTGCTCGGCGGCGATCGCCTCGGCCCAGCGCTCCACGGCCGGGCCCTCGACCTCGATCGTCCGGCCGCACTCGCGGCAGACGAGATGGTGGTGGTGCTGCTCGGTGCGGCAGGCCCGGTACACGGCCTCACCCTCGTCCGTGCGCAGCACGTCGACCTCGCCCGCGTCGCTGAGCGCCTGCAGCGCCCGGTAGACCGTGGTGAGGCCGATCTTGGAGCCGTCGGCGCGCAGATCGGCGTAGATGTCCTGCGCGCTGCGGAAACCCTCGGAGCCGCTCAGCACCTGCCGCACCGCGTCCCGGCGGGCCGTCGTCATCCCCCACGCACCTCCGCGTCATCCCCCCATCACCTCGGCGTCCACGCGCGCCTCGACGCCGGTCCCGGCCGCGGCGGGGACGTTCTCCGCGGCCGTGCCGGCCCGCGCGCGCCTTCGCCGCACCAGCGCGCCCCCGGCGACCGCCGTGACGAACAGCGCGAGCGCCAGCAGCACGATCGAGGGGCCCGGAGGCAGATCGTACTGGAAGGAACCCGCGAGGCCCGATACGGCCGACAGTACACCGGTCCCCATGGCGACCAGCATCGTGCCCCGGAAACCCCGCGTGAGCTGCTGCGCCGCCGCCACCGGGACGATCATGAGCGCGCTGACGAGCAGCAGCCCGATCGCCCGCATCGAGATCACGACGGTCACCGCGGCGGTCGCGGCGATCAGCACGCTGAGGAACCGGACGGGCAGGCCCGACGCGCGCGCCACCTCCTCGTCCTGGCACAGCAGGAACAGCTCGCGGCCGAACAGGGCCACGATCCCGAGCACCGCGGCGGCGAGGCCCGCGACCACGTACAGGTCGGTGACGGTCACGCTGGTGATCGAGCCGAACAGGTACGACTGCAGGCTCGTCCCGCCGCCGCCGTTGGCGTTGGTGAGGATCACGCCGCCCGCCAGCCCGCCGTAGAACAGCAGGGCCAGCGCGACGTCCGCGCCGCTGCGGCTGCGGGCGCGCAGGACCTCGATCGCCACCGCGCCGAGCACCGACACCACCAGCGCCCCGAGGACGGGCGAGGTGCTCGTGAGCAGCCCCAGCCCGATGCCGGTCAGCGCGATGTGGCCGATGCCGTCGCCGAGCAGCGACAGCTTGCGCTGGACGATGAACGTGCCCACGGCCGGGGCGGTCAGCCCGATCAGCACCGCCATCACCAGGGCGATGCGCATGAAGTCGTACTGCAGCATGTCGCTCACGCGGGCCTCCCAGGCGCCGTGTTCCGCGCCGGTTTCTCCCGGACGGTGCTCTCGCGGACGGTGTCCTCCCCGACGATGCGCCCGTGCCCCAGCTCGACCGTCCGCGTGATCAGCGGTTCCATCGGGCCGAGCTCGTGGGTCACCAGGACGACCGTCCGCCCGTCCCCGGCCAGCTCCCGCAGCGCGGCCGCGAGGGCCGCCTGGCTGCGCGCGTCCACGCCCGCGGTCGGCTCGTCCATCACGAAGACGTCTGGCTCGCCCGCGAGAGCGCGCGCGATGAGCACGCGCTGCTGCTGGCCGCCCGACAGCAGATGCGCCGAGTCGCGAGCATGGGCGGTGAGCCCGACCGTCTCCAGCGCGCGGTCGACGGCGGCGCGGTCGGCCGCCCGGTCGTTGAAGAGCGCGGGCCGCCAGCGGGACCGCCGCCCCAGCCGCCCGGACGAGACGACCTCGCGGACGGTCGCGGGCACCCCGCCGCCCATCGGCAGCCGCTGCGGGACGTACCCGATCCGCCGCCAGTCACGGAACCGCGGCGGCGGCGCGCCGTAGATCTCCGTCCGCCCCGCGGCCAGCGGGACCAGCCCGAGCAGCGCCTTGACCAGCGTGGACTTGCCCGCCCCGTTCGGCCCGAGGACCGCGAGCACGTCGCCGGTCTCGACCCGCAGGTCGACCCCGGCGAGGACCTCGCGGCCGTCGCGCCGGACGAGCCCGCCCGTCATCGCGAACGGCGGCGCCTCCTCGGGCGGCGCCGGGTGGGACGTCGTGGCCGGGTCGTGTTTCATGAGCACTCCAGCGCGGGGCGCAGCGTCCGCAGGTTCTCGGTCATGATCGTCATGTAGTCGCCGGACGCGCCGTCCTCGATGCCCTCGACCGGGTCGAGCACGGCGGTCCGCACGCCCGCCTCCCGCGCCAGGGACCGGGCGACCTTCGGGCTGACCAGCGTCTCGGTGAAGATCGTCGTGGCGCCGATGGCGGACACCCGGCGCGTCAGCTCGGCCATCCGCTTCGGGGACGGCTCGCTCGTCGGGTCGACGCCGGCGACCGGGATCTGGCGCAGGCCGTAGCGGTCGGCGAGGTAGCCGAACGCGCCGTGCGCGGTCACGATCTCCCGCCGCTTGCAGGACGCGAGGCCGTCGCGGAACGCGCGGTCGAGCGCGGTCAGCCCGGCGGCGGTGGCCCCGGCGCGCTGCCGGTAGCCGGCCGCGCGGGCGGGGTCGGCGGCGGCCAGCCGGTCGCCGAGCGCGGTCGCGATGGCCGCCATGCGGCTCGGGTCGAGCCAGATGTGCGGGTCGTAGTCCGCCTCCTCGTGGCGGACGCCGTCGTGCGCCTCTTCCTCGGCCTCGGTCTCCTCCGGCGGCCCGAGTGTCCGGACGACGCTCGCCGCGTCCAGCGACCGGCCCTTCGCGTGCAGCCGGACGGCCTCGTCCACGGCGGGCTGCACGCCCCGCACGTAGACGGCGTAGTCGGCGTCCGATACGTTCGCGACCTGGCGGGCCGTCAGCTCCAGATCGTGCGGCTCGGCGCCGGGCTCGGTGAGCGTCCGGACGAAGACGGCGTCGCCGCCGACCCGCTCCGCCAGCCACGCCACCGGATAGAACGACGCGACGACCACGGTCTTGCCGGCCGGTACGTCGGCGCCCGCGCTCGTGCAGCCGGTCAGCCCGGCCGCGAGCCCGGCCAGGGCGAGGGCCGCCGCGGGGGCGGCGCGTCGGGGGTCGCGAAACCAAGGCACCCGCCGATTATGGCGAGAATGAAAATGATTGTCAAAATCAGCTCAACCGGATGGCTCAGAGCCCGCCGAAGCCGCGGCCCAGCGCGAACCCGACGAGGATCGCCAGCGCCACCACGCGCAGCGCCTTGCCCGAGCCGTCCAGCGCGGGCCAGTTCAGGAAGGCGAACCAGGCCAGCGCCACCGCCAGGACCAGCACCGCGGCGGCCGCCACCCAGCCCGTCCCGACCATCCCGATCACCAGCAGGACGAACACCGCGACGAGCAGCACCCACCGCGGCAGCCGGTGCAGGAACACCACCGGCGCCGCACTCCACCGCTCGACCGCCGCCCGCAGGCCCGTGCTCCGCTGCTCACCTCTCGTCTCCACCCGCCCAACGTAGCGTCCTCTCCTGCCAGGATGGACGGATGATCGCGATAACCCGGTACCGCGTGCCAGGCGACGACGCCGACGGCTTCGCCGAGCGCATGACCGCGGTGCTGACGTTGCTGTCCGCCAGCCCCGGATTCCGCTCCGGACGCCTCGGCAGGACGGTCGACGACCCCGGGCTGTGGGCCCTCGTCACCGAATGGGACGGCGCCGGCCACTACCGCCGCGCGCTCGGCCAGTACGAGGTGCGGCTCCAGTTCATCCCGCTCGCCGCCATGGCCGTGGACGAGCCGGGCGCCTACGAGATCGTCACGTCCACCTAAGGGATCACGTCTGCATAAGGGAAACGGCGGGGCAAGAAGCGCCCCGGCCCGGTTTCGCGGCGCCCGGCCAAGGTGATCTTTGCGGCATCACGATCATGCCGTCCCGACGGGGGGAATGTGATGCGCCGTGCCGTTCGATCCAAGGGCGTCCAGTCCAGCGCCGTCCTGTCCCGTGCCGCCCTGTTCGGCGGCCTGGCCGTGGCGGCGGCCATCCCTCCCGTCGTCGCCGCCGTCCGGACGTCCACCGCGCGGCCCGCGCACCACCAGGCCGCCGCGCTGACCGACGGCCGCGCCCGGACGGACGTGCCGCACGTCATCGGCTACCGGGGGCTGCGCCTCACCGTCCCGGCGGGGTGGGAGGTCCACGACCTCGAACGGGATCCGTCGCGCTGCGTCCGCTACGACCGGCACGCCGTCTACCTCGGCCGTCCCGGTCCGCAGCCCGACTGCCCGGCCCGGCTCGTCGGCCGCACCGAGGCGATCCACCTCCAGCCCGCCGGCCGGGAGCTGCCCGCCGCGCATGGACGGGCGTCCCGGATGGTCGTCCACGGCGCCCAGCTCGCCACGTTCGAGCTCCCGCGGACCGTCGACCACGAGGCGCGGCTCACCGTTCCCGAGGTGGGCGTCACCATCACCGGCGTCTACGGGACGGACCCGGACGCACTCCAGTGGATGCTCCGCCACACCCGCCTGGCGACCACCGCGTCGGACGCTGGTTCGCGCACGTCCCCGCAGGCAAGCCCGTCGACGCCGTCCGTGCCGCCCATGCCGTCCGTGCCCGCGATGCCGTCCATACCGGCCATACCGAGCGCGCCGCCTCTGCCGTCCATACCCGCGGCGCCGGTCGTGCGGTCCGTGCCGTCAGTGCCGCCTGAGATTTCGGTGCCCTCTGAGCCGTCCGTGCCGGACGTGCCGTTCGAGCCGTCCGAGCCGTCCGTGCCGCGCGGGCCGGACAGCGCCTCCGCCCCGATCGTCGACCGCCGTCCCTGGGTGCGGGGCAAGGGGTTCGACACCTGCACGGCGCCATCGCTTGCCGCCATGCGGGCGTGGCGGCCCTCGTTCAAGGTCACCAACATCTACATCGGCGGCGCCGCGCGCGGATGCGCGCAGCCCAACCTCACGAAGCGGTGGGTGAGGGAGGTCCGCGAAATGGATTACCGCATCACGCCCACCTACGTCGGGCTCCAGGCGCCCTGCAGCAGCCGCCCGCAGCGGTTCAGCGCCAAGAACGCCGCGTCGCACGGCGCCAAGTCCGCCGTGGACGCCGCGCGCAAGGCGCGGAGGCTCGGTATCCGGGAAGGCGCCCCCATCTACTACGACATGGAGGCGTACAAGACCAACAAGCCCGGTTGCCGGGCCGCGGTCCTGCGCTTCGTGGACAGCTGGGTCCGGAGGCTGAAGAAGGCCGGGTACAAGCCGTGCCTCTACAGCAGCGTCAGGTCCGGCATCCGGGACGTGGGACGCGCCGAAGGCATCAGCAGGCCCGTCGCCATCTGGTTCGCCAACTGGGACGGCAGGGCCAAGGTGTACGGCGACCCGTTCATCCCGGACAGCTGGTGGAACCGCCACCGCCGCATCAAGCAGTACCGCGGCGGCCACAAGGAGACGCACGGCGGCGTCACCATCAACATCGACAGCAACATCGTCGACGGGCGCGTCTACTAGGGCTCCGCCAGGGCCGTGACCTGGGGCGTTTTAATGGCGCGCGGTACCACGCTGCGTCTACTAGACTCGCCTGTGCCCTAAGCTGTGATTGCTCGCGGGCGCCGCCGAGGACCGAACCGTTCGTCGGCCGGACGCCAGGGCGCCATCACCGGGGATCGCAATCGCCACCGCCCGCCGTTTCCACGGCGGACCGGGGCGCACTCACTGTCCCGCCGACCGCCAGCCGGATGGAGAATATTTCATGGCACGCCGTTCCGATGTGCTGGAAACGATCGTCAACCTCGCCAAGCGGCGGGGCCTGGTCTACCCGTCGAGCGAGATCTACGGCGGGCTCCGCGCCTCCTGGGACTACGGGCCGCTCGGCGTCGAGCTGAAGAACAACGTCAAGCGCCAGTGGTGGAAGTCCATGGTGCAGGGCCGCGAGGACATCGTCGGCCTGGACTCGTGCGTCATCCTGGCGCGCGAGGTCTGGGAGGCCAGCGGCCACGTCCAGGCGTTCGTCGACCCGCTCACCGAGTGCCAGTCCTGCCACAAGCGCTTCCGCGCCGACCACCTCGAAGAGGCCTACGAGGAGAAGCACGGCCGCGCGCCCGCGAACGGCCTCGCCGACATCAGCTGTCCGAACTGCGGCGTCAAGGGCTCCTTCACCGAGCCGCGGATGTTCAACGGCCTCCTCAAGACCTACCTCGGCCCCGTCGAGGACGAGTCCGGCCTGGCCTACCTGCGTCCCGAGACCGCGCAGGGCATCTTCATCAACTACATGAACGTCCAGCAGTCCGCGCGGCGCAAGGTCCCGTTCGGCATCGGGCAGATCGGCAAGTCGTTCCGCAACGAGATCACGCCCGGCAACTTCATCTTCCGGACCCGCGAGTTCGAGCAGATGGAGATGGAGTTCTTCGTCAAGCCCGGCACCGACGAGGAATGGCACCAGTACTGGATCGACGAGCGCATGCAGTGGTACGTCGACCTCGGCATCCGCAAGGAGAACCTGCGCCTCTACGAGCACCCGCAGGAGAAGCTGTCGCACTACTCCAAGCGGACCGTGGACGTGGAGTACCGCTTCGACTTCGTCGGCGGTGAATGGGGCGAGCTGGAGGGCATCGCCAACCGCACCGACTACGACCTGTCGACGCACTCCAAGGCGTCCGGCGCCGACCTGTCGTTCTTCGACCAGGAGTCGGGGGAGCGGTTCGTCCCGTACGTGATCGAGCCGGCGGCGGGCGTCGACCGGTGCACGCTCACGTTCCTGATGGACTCCTACGCCGAAGACGAGGCGCCCAACGCCAAGGGCAAGCCGGAGAAGCGCACCGTCCTGCGGCTCGACCGGCGGCTCGCCCCGGTCAAGGCCGCGGTGCTGCCGCTGTCGCGCAACGCCGACCTGTCCCCGAAGGCCCGCGACCTCGCCGCGCGGCTCCGCAAGAACTGGAACGTCGAGTTCGACGACGCCGGGGCCATCGGCCGCCGCTACCGCCGGCAGGACGAGATCGGCACGCCGTTCTGCGTCACCGTCGACTTCGACACCCTGGAGGACGACGCGGTCACCGTCCGCGAGCGCGACTCCAGGAGCCAGGAGCGCATCGCGATCAGCCAGGTCGAGTCCTTCCTGGCCGCGCAGCTCCTGGGCTGCTGACGGCCGTCCCGCATCCTCCGGGACGCACGGCACGATACGGGCCGCCCCATCGCCTGGGGCGGCCCGTTTTTCCTTTTGACGACCCCCGGGGCGCGTCCACGGGACGGACTTGGCCGGTCTGGCGGGGTGTCCGTGCAGGTCAAGGGTCCGGGTTTCGTCAACGCCGGGCGAACGGTGTCTCCAGGGCCGTGAACCTGGGCTAGCGTTGGCTGGACCGCCCGCCGCCGTCCCCGGCACCGTGGGCGGGACGGACGCACCATGGAGCCCGGCGGCGGCGCCGTCCGATCGAGGAGCCCGAGGGGAGGGGCAGGATGGGCGACATGTACCGGCCTGCCCGGCCCGTCGCCCGGCTGCTCATCGTCGCGCTGGGCCTGCTCGGCATCGTGGTCGGGCCCGCCGGCGCCGGAGCGCACGGCGGGACGTCCCCCACCGGAACGATCACCGGCGCCCGGAGCGGGGCGGTACAGCAG
>NZ_SMJX01000234.1 GCF_004348535.1 Actinomadura sp. KC216 | reverse complement strand
GGCCAGACCAGGCGCGTCCCGAGCGCGGCGAGCGCGCCGATCCCGACCCCGGCCAGCACGTCGCCCGGGTAGTGGGCGCCGGTGTAGACGCGGGAGAACGCGACCGCCGCAGCCGTGACCGCGACCGGCGCGGCCACCCGGCGCGGCGCCTCCAGCGCCACCCCGGTCGCGAACGCGGCGGCCGACGCCGAATGGCCGGACGGGAACGCGTGGGAGGTCGGCAGCTTCCACCTGATCCGGATCGGCGGCACAAGATCCACCACGGGACGCCGCCGCCGGAACGCGTGCTTGCCGAGGACGTTCACCGCCGGGCTCGCCACCGCGATCGCGATGGACCCGCGCAGCGCCGCGCGCCGCAGCCGGGGCCGTCCGGTGGCGCCCATCACACCCGCCGACGTGAACCACAGCACCCCGTGGTCGGCGAACCGCGACAGCCTCGGCAGGACGTACTCCAGACCGGGCAGCCGCGCCGCCGCCACCCGGTCGAACGCCCACCGGTCCGCCCGCCCGAGCCTGCGCAGCAGGCCGTATCGTGGTTCCGGCACGGCCTCGCGGCGCCGCGGAATCACGGTCAGTGACGACATGGTGGTACGCCGTGAATGGTTGACGCGCATGCCCCGGGTATCCCCAGGGACGCCGACATGATTCCGTATTGATTTCAAATCGGGGGTCACATGCGGGCGAACGTCACGCGCGAGTCAGCGTCTGCAATAGGCTTCGCGGCATGAGTCACCCGGAACGGCTCGGTTCCCCGGGTGGCGAGTCGGTCGGAACGATCGCGGAGCCTCCTCACGTGAACGAGACGCTAGCCGACTACGCCGCCCGCCACGGGCTGAGGCAGAGCGCCGCGCGCCCCCCGTTGCGCAAGTACCTCCAGAGTGTGTGGGCCCGGCGGAACTTCATCTGGGCGTTCGCGTCCGCCAAGAACATCTCGTTGTACAGCGACTCGCGGCTGGGTCAGGTCTGGCAGCTGCTGACGCCGCTGCTGAACGCCGCGGTCTACTACCTGATCTTCGGGCTGCTGCTGGGCACGAAACACGGCATACCGGGCTTCGTTCCGTTCCTGGTGACCGGTGTCTTCCTGTTCGGGTTCACCCAGCGGTCCGTGTCCTCGGGCGCCAAGTCCGTCGGCGACAACCTGTCGCTGATCCGGGCGCTGCACTTCCCGCGGGCGACGCTGCCGCTGGCGATCGCCGTCGTCGAGCTCCAGCAGCTGCTCATGGCCCTGGTCGTGCTGTTCGCGATCATCTTCGCGTTCGGGGAGACCCCCGGCCCGCAGATGCTGCTGTTCGTGCCGGTGGTGATGCTCCAGCTCATGTTCAACGTGGGCATCAGCATGGTGATGGCCCGGCTCGGCGCGTTCAACCGCGACATCACCCAGCTCCTGCCGTTCGTGATGCGGACCTGGCTCTACACCTCCGGCGTGATCTTCAGCCTGCCCGCGCTGATCGACAGGACCAAGCTCGCCGACTACCCCATCCTCAGCGAGCTGATGCAGCTCAACCCGGCGTACGTGTACATCGAGCTGAGCAGGTACGTCCTGCTGAGCAAGTACCGCGACCACGTCACGAACGTGCTGGATCTGAACGAGGCCGGGCAGCTGTGGATCGCCGCCGTCGTCTGGGCCGTGGTCATGCTGGTCGGCGGGTTCATGTACTTCTACAGAGCCGAGGAGCGATACGGCCGTGGCTGACACCGACACGAAGGTCCGCGGCGCCGCCCTGATCGACCCCCACCGGGAGCCGATCGTCGTCGTCGACGACCTGCACATCGTGTACCGCGTGTACGGCGCGGGCGGCAAGGGCAACGCGGCATCGGCCTTCCGCCGCGTCATCCGCCGGCAGCACCGCCCGTCCATGACCGAGGTCCACGCGATCAAGGGCCTGTCGTTCGTGGTCTACCGGGGCGAGGCCGTCGGGATCATCGGCAGCAACGGCTCCGGCAAGTCGACGCTGCTGAAGGCCATCGCCGGGCTGCTGCCGCCGCACCGGGGCGGCGTCTACACCGACGGCCAGCCGTCCCTGCTCGGCGTGAACGCGGCGCTGATGAAGGACCTCACCGGCGAGCGCAACATCGTCCTCGGCTGCCTCGCGATGGGCATGTCCCCGGCGGAGACGAAGGCCCGGTACGGCCAGATCGTCGACTTCGCGGGGCTCAAGGAGGGCTTCATCCAGTACCCCATGCGGACGTACTCGTCCGGCATGGGCGCCCGGCTCCGGTTCGCGATCGCCGCGGCCAAGACCCACGACGTGCTGCTCATCGACGAGGCCCTCGCCACCGGCGACGCCAAGTTCCGGGTCAAGAGCAAGCGCCGCATCGACGAGCTGCGCAACGAGGCCGGCGCGGTGTTCCTGGTCGCGCACCAGCTCGACACGGTCAAGGAGATGTGCGACCGCGTCATCTGGATCGACGAGGGCCGGATGCGCATGGACGGCGACCCCGAAGAGGTCATCGCCGCCTACACCGAAGCCACCGGCAAATAGTGCCGGCCATCGGCAAGTAGAGCGGCGCGTGTGACCGAAGAGGTCACAGTGACGCAGAGTTACCCGATCGTCTCTGGATGAGACGCCCTCGCCGATCTACCTTCAAGGGGAGACCCACGGCGACGGAGGCTCCCCCATGGCCGACCGGTTCAGTACCTCCCGAGGGGGGACGACCCCCCACACCCCCCGAACCGACTCCGTCGGTTTCAGCAGACGAGGCTTCCTATCCTCTACAGCGCTAGCGGCGGGCGCGTACGGTGTGCTGGCGGGTTGCGCCAGCGAGACGAGCGGGCCGCAGGCGAAGAACGGCGGGAACGCTCCGAAGGAGGTGTTCACCGCCCCCGCGAAGAAGCTCGGCGGCTCCCTCAGCATCCTGATGTGGAGCCACTTCGTGCCCCGGCACGACAAGTGGTTCGACAGGTTCGTCGCCGACTGGGGCAAGAAGGTCGGCGTGGACGTCCGCGTCGACCACATCAACACGGTGGACGTCCCGCGCCGCGCCGCGTCCGAGATCCAGGCGGGACGCGGCCACGACCTCATCCAGCACATCGCGCCGTTCTCGCAGTACGAGCCGTCCGTGCTGGACCTGACCGACCTCGTCCAGGAGGCGAACCGGCGGTGGGGGCAGCAGCTCGAACTGTGCCGCAAGTCGAGCTACAACCCCAACACCAGGCGGTTCTACTGCTACTGCCCCGGCTGGTCGCCCGACCCCGGTGACTTCCGCAAGTCGATGTGGGCGAAGGTCGGGATGCCGAACGGCCCGGCGAGCTGGGACGACCTGCTCCGCGGCGCCGCCGAGATCAAGAAGCGGACGGGCGTGCCGTGCGGGATCGGGCTGTCCCCGGAGACCGACTCGAACATGGCGGCGCGGGCGCTGCTGTGGTCGTTCGGCGGCGCCGTCCAGGACGAGAACGAGCGGGTCGTCCTCAACTCGGACGCGACCGTCGCGGCCGTGGAGTACATGACCCGGCTGTTCAAGGAGGCGGAGACCAGCGAGGTGTTCTCGTGGACGCCGGCGTCCAACAACCAGGCCCTCATCGCCGGGAAGTCGTCGTACATCCTGAACTCGATCTCGGCGTGGCGCACCGCGATGGGCACCAACCGCGAGATCGGCGACGACATCTTCTTCGTGCCCGCGCTGCGCGGCCCGAAGGCGGCGCTGGCGGCGCAGCACGTCATCCAGCAGTGGATCGTCCCGAAGTACGCCGGGAACCCGGACGCGGCGAAGGAGTTCCTGCTGCACTACACGGCGAACTTCCCCGCCGTGACGTTCCACTCCGAGCTGTACGACCTGCCGGGGTGGCCGTCGCTCGTCCCGCAACTGCACGGCTGGCTCGACAACGACCCGTGGGGCGCGAAGCCCGCGAACAAGCTGAGCCTGCTGAAGACGGCGACGTCGTGGAGCGCGAACATCGGCTATCCGGGGCCGTCCAACCCGGCGATCGGCGAGATCTTCAACACCAACGTGCTGCCGACGATGTTCGGCCGCGCCGCCCGCGGCCAGACGTCCCCGCAACAGGCGGTGGCGGAGGCGGAGGGGCGCGTCAACGCGATCTTCAAGAACTGGCGCTCCCGCGGTCTCGTCGGCGGCTGAGGCGCGCCCATGAACACCGTAGAGGTGAAGGGCCTGGTCAAGACCTTCGACGGGCACGTCCGGGCGCGGCGGCGAGGGCGCGGTGATCAGGTACGGGCGCTGGACGGGGTCGATCTGGCGGCCGAGCCCGGGGAGTACCTGGTGCTGCTCGGGCCGTCCGGCTGCGGGAAGACGACGCTGCTGCGCACCATCGCGGGCCTGGAGCAGCCGACCGAGGGCGAGGTGCTGATCGGCGGGAACGTCGTGAACGGGCTCCCGCCGCGCGTCCGGCAGATCGCGATGGTGTTCCAGTCGTACGCGCTGTACCCGCACAAGACGGTGATGGACAACATCGTCTTCCCGCTCCGCGCGGAGGGCATGGCCAAGGACGAGCGCGACCGCAAGGCGAAGTGGGCCGCCGAGCTGCTGGACATCCAGCCGCTGCTGCGCCGCAAGCCGCGCCAGCTGTCGGGCGGCGAGCGGCAGCGGGTGGCGCTGGCGCGGGCGCTGGTCCGCGACCCGGCGGTGTTCCTGCTGGACGAGCCCCTGTCGAACCTCGACGCGAAGATGCGCGCCACGGCCCGCGACGAGCTGAAGCGCTTCCAGGAGCGCGTCGGCACCACGACGATCTACGTCACGCACGACCAGGCGGAGGCGATGGGCCTCGGCGACCGGATCGCGGTGCTGGAGCACGGCCGCGTCCGGCAGGTCGGGACGCCGCAGGAGGTCTACGACGACCCGGCCGACACGTTCGTGGCGACGTTCATCGGGTCGCCGCCGATGAACCTGGTCCGCCGGGACGGGCGGCTGGTGGGGTTCCGTCCCGAGCATCTGCTGCCGGTGGAGAACGTCCAGGCGGAGGCGCGGGTGACGATGCCGTTCCGGGTGGAGCGGATGGAGTACCTGTCGGGCGACCGGCACGTGTACGGGACGGTGACGGGCATCGGCGAGGAGACCCGCGTCATCGCGCGGCTGCCCGCGACGGTGGGCACGCCGCTGGAGGCCGGGGAGACCCGCGAGTTCGCCGTCCCGTCCGAGCGGCTCCGGTTCTTCGACGTGGACGACGGCAAGCGCGCGGCGGCCGTCCCGATCGGGGAATCGCCGTGACGGCGGAGGCCGGGCCGGTGGCCGGGTCCAAGAGATCGAAGGCCGGGCTCGCCGACCGGGACGGGTTCCTCGCGTGGGTGATGCTGCTGCCGTCGGTGGTCTACATCGTCGCGCTGGTCGGCGTCCCGTTCCTGCTGGCGATCGCGTTCGCGTTCTCGGACGTCACCACCGGAGACCCGTCGTTCGACTTCGTCGGCTTCGGCAACTTCGCCGAGGTGTTCGACGACGGCGTGTTCTGGCGCTCGCTGCGCAACACGCTGTTCTTCACGGTGGTCAGCATGGTGCTGATCGTGGTGTTCGGGAAGATCCTCGCGAACATCCTGGTCGCGGACTTCCACGGCAAGTGGTTCGTCCGGTTCCTGGTGCTGCTGCCGTGGACGACGCCGGTCGCGCTGTCGACGGTGTCGTGGCTGTGGTTCCTGGACTCGATCTTCTCGCCGCTCGACTGGGTGCTGCGCAACCTCGGGCTGATCGACGCGAACGTCGTGTGGCTGGGCCGTCCGGGCACCGCGATGGCGTCGGTGATCGCGGTGCAGGTGTGGCGGCTGACGCCGCTGGCCGCGGTGATCGTGATGGCGGGGCTGGTCGCGATCCCCCGCGACATCGACGAGGCGGCGCGGATCGACGGCGCCGGGTTCTGGCGGCGGATGTTCGAGGTGACGATCCCGCTGACGCTGCCGGTGATCGCCGTCGCCGGGCTGTTCGGCGCGATCATGACGTTCACGGACATGACCGTCCCGTACGTGCTGACGCGCGGCGGCCCGACGCATTCGACGGACGTGCTCGCGTCATGGGCGTACTTCCGCGGCATCGAGGGCGGCGACGTCGGGCAGGGCGCGGCGATCGCGCTGTTCCTGTTCCCGCTGCTGCTGGCGGGCGCCATAGCGATCTTGAGGGCCGTCCGGCGGCTGGAGGCGCGATGACGACCGCGATCCAAGTCGAGGCGCTCCGGAAGCGGTACGCGCGACGCCATGTGGCCGCACGGTGCGGGGTGTACGGGGCGGCGGTCCTGGCGGCGCTGGTGTGCGCGATGCCGTTCCTGTGGAGCGTCGTCAGCGCGTTCAAGCAGAACCAGGACCTCTACAACCCCGAAAGCAACCCGTTCTTCTACAACAAGCCCGCGACGCCCGACCACGTGACGTTCCTGTTCACCGACACGCCGTTCCTGACGTTCGTCGTGAACACGCTGGTCGTCGGCGCGGCGGTCGTGGCGATCACGCTGGCGCTGTCGCTGCCGGCGGCGTACTCGCTCGCGCGCCTCGACCGCCCGTGGGGCACCCCGATGGGCATCGCGATCTTCCTGGTGTACCTGGTGCCGCCGTCGCTGCTGTTCCTGTCGCTGACCCGCGTCGTGGTGTGGCTGCGCCTGGAGGACACGCTCTGGTCGATGATCGTCGTGTATCCG
The DNA here is from genome assembly GCF_004348535.1 of Actinomadura sp. KC216. GTDB lineage: Bacteria > Actinomycetota > Actinomycetes > Streptosporangiales > Streptosporangiaceae > Spirillospora. Next base: position 6,559 of record NZ_SMJX01000234.1, on the reverse strand, counting down.
ACGATCACGGTCCCGGTGTCGGTGTGGCTGCTGATCGGGTTCCTGAAGGCCGTCCCGAAGGACGTCGAGGAGCAGGCCATGGTGGACGGCTACAGCCGCCTCGGCGCGTTCCTGCGGGCCGTGCTGCCGCTGGTGTTCCCGGGGATCGTCGCGGTCGTGGTGTTCAGCTTCACGCTCACGGCCAGCGAGTTCGTGTACGCGCTGGCGTTCGTGTCGGCGAGCCCGGAGATGGTGGTGAGCACCGGCGTCCCGACGCAGCTGATCCGCGGGGACGTGTTCTTCTGGCAGTCGCTCCAGGCGTCCACGGTCATCACGGCGGTGCCGATCGCGTTCCTGTTCAACCTGTTCCTGGACCGTTTCGTCACCGGGTTCACGATGGGCGCCGTCAAGACCTGATCTCCCCCTGATAGAGATGGAGGAGCACACAGCCGATCCGATGTAGGAGGGCCGCCATGGCCGGCAAGCCGCCGCTTCCGTACGAGTTCCTGCCCGAAGTCCCGTCGTTCACCGTGACCAGCGAGGACGTCGCCGACGGCGAGCGCCTCGCGGACAGGCACGTGTACAGCGGCCTCGGCGGCGGCGACGAGTCCCCGCAGCTGAGCTGGTCGGGGTTCCCCGCCGAGACCAGGAGCTTCGCCGTGACGTGCTTCGACCCGGACGCCCCCACCGGCAGCGGCTTCTGGCACTGGTCGCTGTTCGACATCCCGGCGGACGTGACCGAGCTGCCCACCGGCGCCGGCGCGGAGGACGCCAAGATCGGCATCCAGGCGCGCAACGACTACGGGACGAAGGCGTTCGGCGGCGCCGCCCCGCCGCCCGGCGACCCGCACCGCTACGTGTTCACCGTCCACGCCCTGGACGTCGAGTCGCTCGGCATCGACTCCGACACGCCCCCGGCGGCGGTGGGGTTCAACCTCACCGCCCACACCCTCGCCCGCGCGTCGATCATCCCCGTCTACGGGACCTGACCGGCACCCCGGCGTACTCCTCGGTCGGGACGATCATCGGGGTGCCGGTGACCGGGTCGGGCGCGACGACGCACGACAGGTCGAACACCTCCTTGATCAGGGCGGCGTCGACGATGTCGGCGGGCGCGCCCTCGGCGACGACCCGCCCGTCCCGCATGGCGACGAGGTGGTCGGCGAACCGGCACGCCTGGTTGATGTCGTGCAGCACCGCGATGATCGTCCGGCCCTCGTCGCGCAGCCGGGCCAGCAGCGCGAGCAGCTGGTACTGGTGCGTGATGTCGAGGAACGTGGTGGGCTCGTCCAGCAGCAGGTAGGGCGTCTCCTGCGCCAGGACCATCGCGATCCACGCCCGCTGCCGCTGCCCGCCCGACAGCGCCTCCACCGGCCGTTCGGCGAGGTCGGTGACGCCGGCCGCCGCCATCGCCGCGGTCACGGCCCGCTCGTCCTCGCGCGACCAGGTGGACAGCAGCGTCTGGTGCGGGTAGCGGCCGCGCGCGACGAGCTGGCGCACCGCGATGCTCTCCGGCGCGACGAGGCCCTGTGGCAGGAACGCGATCTCCTTGGCGATGGCCTTCGGCCGGTAGCCGCGGACGTCCCGCCCGTCGAACGCGACGTGCCCGGACGACGGCGCGAGCAGCCGCGCGAACGAGCGCAGCAGCGTCGACTTGCCGCACGCGTTGGCGCCGACGACGGCGGTGAACGCGCCGTCCGGGATGTCGACGGTCAGGTTCGCCGACACGACGCGGTCGCCGTAGGCGAGGGTGACGTCGACGGCGGTCAGGCGTCCGTTCACGGCCTTCTCATCTCCATGATCAGGAGCCAGCAGAGGTAGCCGCCGCCGATGACCGTCGTGACGACCCCGACGGGCAGCTGGACGGGGGCCACGACCGTCTGGGCGGCGAGGTCGGCGGCGAGGAGGAGCAGCGCCCCGGTCAGCGCGGCGGGCAGCGCCGGTGTCCCGGCGGCGCCCGCGACCCGGCGGCCGATCTGCGGCGCGGCGAGCGCGACGAACACGATCGGCCCGGTCGCGGACGTGACCGTCGCGGTGAGGCCCACGCCCGCGAGGATGATCAGCAGCCGGTACCGGTTCAGCGCCACGCCCGACGCCGCGGCGATGTCGTCCCCGAGCGCGGCCTGCGCCGTGGCACGGGACAGGGCGGCCGCCAGCAGCGCCAGCGCCGCGAGGATGAGGAACGGGAGGCGGACCTCGCCCCAGTCCAGGCCGTTCAGGGAGCCGGCGTTCCACGCGGTCGCGGCGGTCGCCACCTCCAGCTGGGCGCGGAGCACGATCCACGAGTTGAGCGCGGTGAGCATGGCGTTCACCGCGATCCCGATGACGACGAGCCGCAGGCCGCTGAGCCCGGACCGCAGCGACAGCGCGTAGACGGCGGCGGCCGAGGCGAGCCCGCCCGCCAGCGAACCGGCGGCGAGGCCCGCCGCCGTCCCGCCGAAGACGGTGATCGCGATAAGCACGCCGGTGTAGGCACCGGCGTCCAGGCCGATCACGTCGGGGCTGCCGAGCGCGTTGCGGGTCACGTTCTGGAAGATCGCCCCGGCGGTGCCGAGGGCCGCGCCGAACACCAGCGCCCCGGCCACCCGGGGCAGCCGCCACTCCTGGACGATCAGCGCCGCGTCCCCGTACCCGGCGAGCCCGGCGAGGACCTCGCCCGGCGGGTCCCACGAGTCCCCGCGGCACAACGCGACGAAGGCCAGCGCCAGGGTGACACCGGCCAGCGCGATCGACGCGAGCGCGGTCCGCCGCTCGATCAGCGCGGACACCCGTCCGGCGCGGATCACCAGCCCGCTCACGCCTGCTCGTTGTGGAGGGGCGCCCCCCCACACCCCCCGGTTCGCTCCGCTCATGCCTCGACCGCCCCGTACCTGCGGACCACCCAGATCAGCGCCGGTCCGCCGAGGAACGCGGTGACGACCGCCACCGGCACCTCGCCCGTCGGCAGCAGCACCCGCGACCCGATGTCGGACACGAGCAGCAGGATGGGCCCGAGCAGCATCGTGTAGGCCATCAGCCACGGGACCGACCCGCGGGCGGCCCGCCGCGCCAGGTGCGGGACGATCAGCCCCACGAACACGATCGGCCCCGCGATGGCGGTGGCGGCACCGGCGAGGACGGTGACGAGCGCGAGCACCGCCACCCTGATCCGCGCGACGCGGGCGCCGAGCGCGTGCGCGACGTCCTCGCCGAGGGCGAGGCTCGCCAGGGACCGGGTGACCAGCATCGCGCCCGCGAGGGCGAGGACGATCGCCGCCAGCGGCACCTCGAACGGCGTCTGCTCGCGCCCGGCGAGCGATCCGACCGACCAGAACCGGTACCGGTCCAGCACGTCGGGGTACACCACGCGCAGCCCGAGGGATATGCCCGACAGCACGAAGGTGAAGGCGACACCGGCGAGGACGAGCCGCAGCGGCACGGCCCTCCCGATGCCGTACACGACGAGCGCCGCGAGCACCGCCCCCACCAGCGCGAGCCCGAGCCGTCCCGCCTGCGAGCCGCTGATCCCGGCCACGGTCCCGGCCGTGATCGCGAGCCCGGCGCCCGCGGTCACCCCGAGGATGCCGGGCTCGGCCAGCGGGTTGCGGGTCAGCGTCTGGACGAGGGTGCCCGCGGTGCCGAGCGCGGCGCCCACGCAGACGGCGAGGACCGTCCGCGGCAGCCGGACGTCGCGGACGATCACCTGCTCGTCGGTGCCCGCATAATCGGTCAGGGCACGCCATATCTCGCCCGGCGGGGCGCTTCCGGCCCCGACTGCCAGGCTCACACCGGCGAGCAAGGCCAGCAGCAGGACGCCCCCGAGCAGGACCGCCGTCCGCCGTACGGGCTCAGTCGTCGTCCTCAAGCCCGGCCACTCCGAGTTTCCAGTAACCGGTGAAGAGCGCGTCCAGCCCGCCCGCGCTCCCGTTCGCGACCTTGAGGTCGCGTGCCCAGGCGCGCAGCGGCCTGATCGCGCCCGTCTCCCCGGCGGCGAACAGGAACGTCCGCCCTCCGGGCAGGTCGAGCGCCTGCACGGTCTCGGCCAGCGACGACTCCCGCCCGTCGCGGACGAGCCAGGTGACCTCCACCCCGTCGCGGGCGGCGAGGGGGTAGGCGTGGTCGGCGGCGTCGGCGGTCTCGATCACCAGCCGGGCGGACACGTCCGGCGGCGACTCCTCCAGCCACCGCGCGGCGGCGGGCAGCGCGGTGGCGTCGACCGCGAACACGTAGTGGTCGTAGTTGTGCGGGAACGCCTTGGCGCCGGGCGGCCCCGCGACCGCGACGTCCGCCCCCGGCTCGACGTCCGCCGCCCACTCCGCGGCCAGCCCGCCCGGGTGCAGGACGAAGTCCATGTCGAGCTCGCCCGCGTCCGCGTCGTACCGCCGGATGGTGTACCGGCGGCTGGGCGGCGACGGCTTCGGCCAGTCCAGGCCCAGGTCGTGGGTGGGCACGGGGAGGCGGAGGGCACCGTCCGCGTCCGGGAAGACGATCTTGATGTGGTCGTCGGCCTGGTAGCTGTGGAACCCCGCCAGCTCCGGGCCGCCGAAGGTCAGCCGCAGCATGTTCGGCGTGAGCCGCTCGCGGCGCAGCACCTGGAGCGTCCGGATGCCGATCGGGTAGCCGATGCGGCGGATGCCGGTGCCGGTGCGGTGATGCTCCAGGACGCGGCCGCGCGGGTCGTGGCGTTCCATGCGCGTCCTCACTTGTCCAGGAGCGGCGCGAGCGCCTTGTCGATCTCGTCCAGGGCCCGCGTCGCCGACTCGTACGTGGCCGCCTCGGTGTAGCGGAGCCCGAAGGCCATGTCGCCCTCGACCGCGGGCAGGTTCTTCCACAGCTTGGAGCCGGTGACGTACTTCACGGACTCGCCGGTCGTGCCGTCGGGTTCGAGCGTGTAGGTGATGGCGTCGGCCTCGCCGAGGCTCCGCGGCAGCTCCTCGATGGACGAGGTCTCGCTGACGTCCTTCGAGCCGCCGCCCTTCTGCTTGACCTCGCCGTAGTAGGTCACGCCGATGTCCTGGGCGATGTTGGTGCCCCACGAGCCGGCGAACTCGCGCATGAACGTCCCGGCCGCGACGTCGCCGTACTCGCCGACGTGCCCGAACTTCAGCCCGGCGAGGGCGTCCTTGTACTTGGCCTTCAGCTCCGCGGCCTTCTTCTCGTACGCGGCCTTCGACTCCGCGAGCCGCCCCGCCTGCCCGGCGGCGTCGGCCTGCCGCTGCGACAGCGCGCGCCACGCGGACGGCACGGTCGGCCCGATGGCCACGACCGGCGCGATGGACCGCAGGCGCTTCAGGTCCAGGTCGCCGAGGACGGGCTTCGGGACGCCGATCACGATGAGGTCCGGCTTGACCTTGGCGATCGCCTCGTAGTTGGTCGAGGCGGCCGTCTCGTCGGCGATCTTGGTCAGCCCGTCGTACCGCTTGCGGTCCTCCGGGGTCATCATCGCCAGGCCGCGCTTCCAGGACGAGATCCCGACCAGCTTCGCGTCGGCCTCGATGAGGACCGGGACCGCGTACCCGGTCGCGACGACGCGCCGCGGCTGCGCGGGGATCTTGACCGTGCCGTTGTCGGCCTCGAAGGCCCGGGTCGCGGCGCCGCCGCCGGACCCGGAGTCCGAGCCGGATCCGCAGGCGGTCGCGAGGACGAGCGCGGCGGCCACCGCGCCGGCGAGCCTCCAGGGCTTGCGAGAGTGCATGGTCGCGTTCCTAGTTCCAGGGGGTTCGGGGGTCGCACCCCCGCTGACATGGCCCAACGCCTGGTTAGGTTAGCCTTACTTAAACCGCGTCCATATCTCTGGGAGGACATCCTGTGCCGGTCACGCGACAGCTCGGGAACGATCCAGAGTCGTGCGAGGAGTACGGCTACGGCCTCGGCGCGCCCGGCGGGATCCTCCTGCTGAAGTACCGCTCGTCGGGCGGCCTGACGCTCGGCGAGGGCCGCGACGACTTCCTGCACCAGCTCTACTGGTCCCCGGACGGGCCGCTCGCGACGCTGCACGGCTCGTCCATCCGGTTCACCGGAACCGGCGAGGGGTTCTGGGCGCGGCGCGCGGTGACCCACGAGGTGCGCGCGGGCGACCGCCAGACCGTCTACCGCATCTGCCTGCGCGAGGTACCGCCCGCGCTGGACGGCCTCCGCGCCGGCCCGGTGACGATCGACGACGAGGCCACCCGGCTCATCGAGACCATCACCCGCCGCACCTGCGACGAGCCGACCGCCCTCACCGCCCGCCGCCGCATCCTGACCGGCCTCGCCGCGCCCGCCGCCTCACCGCACCACCCGTCCGGCAACGGGACCGGCTTCGCCCTGGCCGTCGCCCGCAGCCTCGCCCATGATCCGGCCGACCCGACCCGCCTCGACGAGTGGGCCGACCGCCTCCGCGTCAGCGTGAAGACCCTGCAGCGCGACTTCGTCCGCGAGTTCGGCATGCCATACACGCGCTGGCGCACCCGCCTGCGCCTGCGCGCAGCCAGAGTGCTCCTGGCCTCCCACCCGGTGAGCACGGTCGCGCACCAGGTCGGCTACGCGAGCCCGTCCGCGTTCATCACGGCCTTCACCAAGGAGTACGGCCACACCCCAGGCCACCACCGCCCCGCCACGG
>NZ_SMJX01000233.1 GCF_004348535.1 Actinomadura sp. KC216 | reverse complement strand
CCCCGGAGCCGCTCCCACCACCGATCACGACGCCCGCCGACCTGGCGGCGCGCATCGACGGCGGCCGTCTCGGCTGGGCCTGGACCGAACGCGTGCTGGCCGCGCTCGCCGAGCTCACCTGGCGGGACGCGGACGGCGTCCGGGCCGCGCTCGCGCCCGTCGTGGAGCGGCGCTTCACCCCCCGGATGGACGGCGAACGCCGCTGGGCATGGGTCGACCACTGGCTGCTGGCGGTCGGGCGCCGCCTGACCGGCTCGGTGCCGCTGCCGCCCGGCTGGCGCGATCGGCTGCCGTCGCCCGGGGAGGTCGTCGGCCCGCACCTGCTCTACCTGAGCCGGTGCGCCGAGCTCGTCGCCGCCGCCGAGCACGGCGCCATGCCGCCGCTGCTGCTCGCCACCCCCACCGAGCCGACCGGGCACCTCGACCCGGCGGTGTTCGTCGACCGGCTGGAGGCCCTCCAGAACGCCGGCGCCGACCCCGGGCCCGCCGACCTCCAGCAGGCCCTGCTGCGGCTGCCCCGCGACATCGGCCCCGAGACGGCCGGGCGCGCCGCCGCGCTGACCTCGCCCGCGGGACGGACCGCCGCGCGATGGCTCGCCGCGGGCGGCCTGCCCGTCCCCGACGTGTCGATGCGGCCGTTCGAGGGCGGCGTGCCCGAAGCGGTGATCAGCGCGCCGCCGACCGGGCTCCTCCTGGTCGACGAGGTGTTCACGGCCCCGTCCCGGCACATCGGCTGGAAGTACGGCCGGTACGAGCCGGTCTGGCCGCGGCTGCTGCCCTCCCACCCGGACGTCGCCATCGCCCATGTCCTGCCGCAGCTCCGGCCCGCCACCTCCCCGGTCGGCAACGGGGCGTCGGTGGCGAGGTTCGTCGAGGTGACCCGGGGAGACGGGCCGTTCGCCGAGGCCATCGGGCATTTCCTGGCGCGCGCGCTCGCCCCGCGCAGGCACGCCGAGGCCGACCGGGCGCTGCTCACCATGGCCGCCCGCGGCGACCTGCCCGCCGCCGAACTCGGCCGCCACATCGGACGCCTCGCGCGCGCCGGCGAGATCCAGCCGGTCAGGATCATCGAGGCCCTCGAACGCGCCGCGGAGGCCGGCGCCTACGCCCAGGTCTGGGACGTCATCGCCGCCGCACTGCCCGTCCTGTGCCCGGAGCCGGGAGAACGCCCCGTGCACGGCCTGAAACGCCTGATCGCCCTCGGCCTGCGAACCGCACGCTGGTCAGGCGCACACGGCCCCATCCCCGAGTTGGAGGAACTCGCGTCCCGCAAGGCCTCCTCCGACCTCGTCCGCGAAGCCCGCGCCCTAGCAACCCACCTGTCCGCGCACCGCGAGGCTGAGAATGCCGCGCCAGGCTGAGGTGTGGCGCTGCGGCCCGTGCCTAGGCCGCGCACCTGTCCGAGCGGTGCGAGGCTGGGAGTGCCACGCGGGGCTGAGGAGGTGGCGTTGAGGCTCGTGCCTTGGCTGCTCGCTTGTCCGCGCGACGCGGGGCTGAGGGTGCTGCGTCGGCCTGAAAGGCGCTGCGCCAGGTTGAGGGCGCCGCGCCTGGTTCAGGGGCGGCGTCCAGTTAGGGGGTCAGGTTAGGTCGGTGGGGTCGGTGTTGGCGCCGCAGAGGACGAGCATCACGCGTTCGTCGGGGGCGGGGCGGTATGCGCCTGAGCGGAGTGCGGCGGCGGCGGTGGCGGTGCCGTGTTCTACGGCCAGGCGGTACTCGTCCCAGAGGAAGCGGCGTGCTTCGATGATCGCCTCGTCGGTGACGAGGACGGGCTGCACGCCGGTGCGGGACGCCACGGAGAACGCGATCTCGCCGAGCCGGGTGGCGCCGAGCGAGTCGGCGGCGATGCTGGAGACGTCCACGTCGACCGGGCGTCCCTCGTGCAAGGCGCGTTCGAGGGTCGGGACGCCTTCGGGCTCGACGCCGACGACGCGGGCGTGGCCGTCGAGGGCGGTGGCGACGCCCGCCATCAGGCCGCCGCCGCCGACCGCCAGCAGGACGGTGTCGATCTCCCCGCCGGTCTGCTCCAGGATCTCCGCGCCGAGCGTGCCCTGGCCCGCGCAGACCTCGGGGAGGTCGTAGGCGTGGCAGAACAGCGCGCCGGTGTCGGCGGCGCGCTTGGTCGCGGCGTCCTGCGCCTCGGCGTACCGGGTGCCGACCTGGACGACCGTGGCGCCGAGCGCGCGCAGCCGGGCGACCTTCACCGGCGGTGCGGTCTCCGGCACGTACACCTCGGCCGGGACGCCCACCTGCGACGCCGCGTACGCGAACGCGAGGCCCGCGTTGCCGCCGGAGGCCGCGACGACGCCCGACTCCGGCAGGCGGCCCCCGTCCCGCGCGGCGAGGATGTGGTTGAACGCGCCGCGCGCCTTGAACGACCCGGTGTGCTGGGTCAGCTCCAGCTTCAGCCACATGCGCGCGGCGGGCGCGAGCGGCGCCGGGTCCACGGCGAGGACGGGCGTGCGGCGGACGTGGCCGTCCACCCGGGCGTTGGCGGCCTGGACGGCCGAGCGATCGATCACCGGGGTTCCTCTCCGAGCATCGGCTACACCTAAGTAGCAAACACCGTTTGGTGCCTGTTCCCTAGGTGGCCAGTGCGGCGGCGCGGTCCAGGAGGATCTTGCGTTCGGGGGCGTTGCGGGTCATCTCGGCGGCGCGCTCGAACTGCTCCCGGGCCTCGGCGGTGCGGCCGAGCCGGGCGAGGAGGTCGCCGCGGACGCTCGGCAGCAGGTGGTAGTCGCGGAGAGACGGCTCGTCCAGGAGCGCGTCTGCGATTTCGAGGCCCTTGGCCGGGCCGTGTGCGTTGCCGACCGCGACCGCCCGGTTCAGCTCGACGACGGGGGACGGGGCGACGGTCGCGAGGATCTCGTACAGCGACGCGATCTGCGTCCAGTCGGTGTCCTCGGCGGCGGGGGCCTGCGCGTGGCACGCGGCGATCGCTGCTTGGAGGACGTAGGGCCCCGGGGGCTCGCCGATGGCCTTGGCGCGGAGGAGCGCGGCGAAGCCGCGGTGGATGAGGAGGCGGTCCCAGCGGCCGCGGTCCTGGTCGGCGAGGGGGACGGGCTCGCCGGACGGCCCGGTGCGGGCCCTCGTGCGGGACGCCTGGATCTCCATCAGCGCGGCGAGCCCGTGCACCTCGGGTTCGCCGGGCGCCAGCTCGGCGAGGATCCGGCCGAGGCGCAGCGCCTCCTGGCACAGGTCCGCCCGCACCCAGTCGTCGCCCGCCGTGGCCGTGTAGCCCTCGTTGAAGATCAGGTAGATGACCTCCAGGACGGACGACAGCCGCGCGGCCCGGTCCGGTCCCTCGGGGACCTCGAACGGGACGCCCGCGTCCGACAGCGTCCGCTTCGCCCGGACGATCCGCTGCGCGACGGTCGGCTCGGACGTGAGGAACGCCCGCGCGATCTCCTCGGTGGTGAGGCCGCCGAGCATGCGCAGCGTCAGCGCCACCCTGGCCTGCGTGGACAGGACGGGATGGCAGGCGGTGAAGACGAGGCGGAGCACGTCGTCCTCGATGTGCTCCTCGTCGGGGACGTCGAGTTCCGGCGGCGCCTGCGTCTCCAGGTCGCGGCCGATCTCCTCCAGCTTGTGCTCGAGGCGCTGCCGGCGGCGGATCCGGTCGATGGCGCGGCGCTTGCCGACGGCCATGAGCCAGGCGCCCGGGTTGTCCGGGACGCCTGACTCCGGCCACTGTTCGAGCGCGGCGACCAGCGCGTCCTGCGCGAGTTCCTCGGCGAGCCCGATGTCGTGCACCATCCGGGCGAGGCCGGCGATGATGCGGGCCGCCTCCAGCCGCCACACCGCGTCGATGCCGGCATGCACACCGGACCTGCCCGCACCGGGACCTTCCCTGCCTGACCTGCCCGTTTCGGGCCCGCTCGCTGCCGTCACGCTGCCGATGAGAGCACCCGCACCGGCCGCCGCGCAAGCTCAGTCGCCGGGGCCGAAGACCTGCTTGATAACGCCCTCGCCGTCCCCGACGATCGAGTAGAACCGCTTGGACAGTTCGATCGCCTCCTCCCGGGTGCGCACCTCGACCAGCGCGAACCCGACGACGGACTCCTTGGCCTCGGCGAACGGCCCGTCCGTGACGGTGATCTTGCCGCCGGTGGAGGCGATCCGGGTGCCGTGCGGCTCCAGCCCGCCGGTGGCCAGCAGCACCCCGGCCTTGGAGGTCTCCTCGATGAACTTGCCCATCTCGATCATCATGGCCTCGTCCGGCGGGGTGTCGGCCGAGTTGTCGTCCGTGGTCATCAGCAGGAACCGCATGGCGGTCTCCTTCGTCTCGGTGGCCGGTCCCTCCCGGCCCTCACTGACGCGTCGAAGAGGCTCCGGCCGGATCGACATCCCGGCCGGACTTCTTCCAAGATTTTTCTTGGAGCCGTATCGTGCCAGGTCACAGGGGGTTCGCGCGCGTTGGCGCGATACATACCCACAGATCAGGATGAAACCGGACAATCGGGATAGCTGGGCAAGTCAGTGATTGACGAGTAACTTCTCCGAAAGGAAAGGTTCTTGCACGCCCCGAGGAGGCATCCCGTGGGACTCCCCGCACCACGGACCGATGTGCCGTCAGAGCCCCGGATCGGCGGCCCGGCGCCGCGGTCCGAACGCGTCCGGGCCGTGACGCGATGAACGCGAGCGAGCATCCGGACGACGTGGCGGAGATCTGGCCGGGACGGATCGCCCCCACGAACGGCTACACCTACGGGCAGACGCACTGGAACAGAAATCAGCGGATGGCGGGCCCGACGGTCCCGCGCATGCTGGTCGGGGCGCAGCTGCGCCGGTACCGCGAGAAGGCGCGGATCTCCACCGAGGACGCCGCCTACGAGATCCGCGGCTCCCACTCCAAGATCAGCCGGATGGAGCTGGGCCGCGTCGGGCTCAAGGAGCGCGACGTCGCCGACCTGCTCACCCTCTACGGCGTGCTCGACCCCGACCGCCGCGACGCGCTGCTCGAACTCGTCGACCTCGCCAACCGGCCGAGCTGGTGGCAGGAGTACGGCGACCTGGTGCCGCCCTGGTTCGAGCCCTACCTCGGGCTGGAGCAGGGCGCCGTGATCGCCCGTGTGTACGAGGTCCAGGACGTCCCCGAGCTGCTGCAGACCCCCGACTACGCCCGCGCCCTCCTGTCCGCCCGGCATCCGGAGGCGCCCGCGGAGGAGATCGAGCGGCGGGTCGAGCTGCGGATGCGGCGCCGCCGCCGGGTGTTCGAGCGTCCGGGGCCGCTGAAGCTGTGGGCCGTGGTGGACGAGGCGGCGCTGCGCCGCCAGGTCGGCGGCCCGGAGACGATGGCCGCGCAGCTCCGGTTCCTGATCGACATGTCGTGGCTGCCGAACGTCTCGCTGCAGGTGCTGCCGTTCGCGTCCGGCGGGCACGCGGCCGAGTGCGGCCCCGTGACGCTGCTGCGGTTCGCCGAGCCGGAGCTGCCCGACGTCGTCTACCTGGAGCAGCTCACCGGCGCCCTCTACCCGGACCGGCCCTCCGACATCACCCGGTACCGGGACGTCCTCAACCGGCTCGGCCTGCAGGCGGAGCCGCCCGTCCGGACGCCCGGCATCCTGGACGACATGCTCGACCAGCTTCCCTCGGGCGGTTTCTAGGCCCACTCCTAGGGCGGGGCGGTGAGGAGCCGGGCGGCGCTCAGCAGGCAGGCGCCGCCCGGCGGGCCCTCGGCCGGGCACGCTACTTCGCGGCCGGGGTGTAGGTGGCGACGATGACGCCGGTCTTGAAGGACGTGGTGTCCGCCAGCTCGAACGTCGCCGAGAAGTCCGGGCGGGTGAGCAGCTCCGCCGGGTCGCCGGTGCCGACGACGACGGGGTGGATCCACAGGCGCAGCTCGTCCAGCAGGCCGTGCTCGACGAGGGTCCGGGACACCGGCCCGAAGCCGTACTGCAGGATGTCCTGGCCGTCCTGCTCCTTCAGCTTGGTGATCTCCGCGACGGCGTCCGCCCGGCGGATCACCGTGGTGTCGCCCCAGCCGGGCTTCTGCAGCGTGTCGGACACGACGTAGTGGGGGAGGGTGTTCATCCGGACGCCGAAGTCGCCGGTGGCCTCCTCCATCGCGGGCCACGCCTGCGAGAAGCCGTCGAACGTCGTGCGTCCCATCAGGATCGCGTCGCAGGCGAACAGCAGGTCGCGGGCGTAGGCGGCGGCCTCGTCCTGGAAGTAGGCCGAGGTCCAGTTCTGCGGGTTCTCGATCACGCCGTCCAGCGAGATGTAGGTCGAGCTGATGATCTTTCGCATGATGTCCTCCGTCGTTGATGGTTCGCCGTCCGGCGAGCTGGAACCACCATGGCCGAGGCCGTTTACCGGATTCTTACGGTCCATTTCCGGCGGCGGGCGCGGATAGGGTGCGGGCGTGCGCTTCGGGGTCCTCGGGCCGCTCGCCGTCTGGACGGACGACGGCGGGCTCGTTCCCGTGCCCGGCCTGAAGGTCCGGGCCCTGCTGGCGGACCTGCTGGTCAACGACGGGCGCCCGGTTCCCGCCGACCGGCTGATCGACGACCTGTGGGGCGACGCGCCGCCCGGGAACCCGATGGGGTCGCTGTCGGCGAAGGTGTCGCAGCTGCGGCGGGTGCTGGAGGACGCGGAGCCGGGCGCGCGGGCGCTGGTGGAGTCGCGTCCCGCCGGATACCTGCTGGCGGCGGGCGAGGCGCGCGTCGACGCGCTGCGGTTCCAGGCCCTGGTCGGCCGGGCGCGGCAGGCGGGCGAGCCGAAGGAGCGGGCGGCGCTGCTGGCCGAGGCGCTCGGCCTCTGGCGCGGCCCGGCGTTCGCCGACTTCGCGGACGAGCCGTTCACCCGTGCCGCGTCCGCGCGGCTGGAGGAGCTGCGGCTGACCGCGCTGGAGGAGCACGCCGAGGCCCGCCTGCTGCTGGGCGAGCACGGGGCGCTGGCCGGGGAGCTCGGCGACGCGGTCGGCGAGCATCCGCTGCGCGAGCGGCTGCGGGCCGCGCACATGCTGGCGCTGTACCGGGCGGGACGGCAGAGCGAGGCGCTGGAGAGCTTCGAGCGCCACCGGACGCTGGTCGCCGAGGAGCTGGGCCTCGACCCCGGCGCCGAGCTGGCCGATCTGCAGCGCGCGATCCTGCGGCAGGACCCCGGGCTCAGCGCGCCCCTGCCGCCCGAGCCGGGGCCGCGGTCGAACCTGCCGGTCCCGGCGACCGAGCTGATCGGCCGCGAGGACGCCGTCCGGGAGATCCGCGCCAGGATCGGCACCGACCGGCTCGTCACGCTGACCGGGCCCGGCGGGGTCGGCAAGACGCGGCTGGCGGTGGAGGCGGCGGCCGGGCTGGTGGACGCGTTCGGCGACGGCGTCTGGATGGCGGAGCTGGCCGGGTTCGAGCGCTCCACGGTGCCCGACCTGGCCGAGGTCGTCACGGCGAGCCTCGACATCCGGGACGCGCCCGGCGCGCCGGAGGCCGCGCTCGACCGGCTCGCGGCGGCGCTCGGCGCCCGCCGGCTGCTGCTCGTCCTGGACAACTGCGAGCACGTCGTCGAGCAGGCCGCCGAGCTGGCGGAACGGCTGCTGCGCCGCGTCCCCGGGGTGCGGATCCTCGCGACGAGCCGGGAGCCGCTGGGGCTGGCGGGCGAGGTGGTGTGGGCCGTCCCGCCGCTGGAGGTGCCCGGCGACGGCGACGACGCGGCGGCGGCGAGCGCGGCGAGCGCGGTGCGGCTGTTCGCGGCGCGGGCCGAGGCGGCGTCGCGCGGGTTCCGGCTGGACGACGCGACCGCCGGGCCGGTCGGGGAGCTGTGCCGCCGGCTGGACGGGATCCCGCTCGCGCTGGAGCTGGCCGCGACGAAGGTGCGGGCGCTCGGTGTCGAGGGCCTCGTCGCCCGGCTGGACGACCGGTTCCGGCTGCTGTCGTCCGGGCATCGCGGCGCCCCGGCCCGGCAGCGGACGCTCACCGCGGTGATCGACTGGAGCTGGGACCTGCTGACCGCGCCGGAGCAGGCCGTCCTGCGGCGGCTGTCCGTGCACGCCGACGGCTGCGCGGTGGAGTCGGCCGAGGCGGTCTGCAAGGGCGGCGAGGCCCCCGAGGCGGAGATCCTGGACGTGCTGGTCCGGCTCGTCGACCGCTCGCTGGTCGTCATGACGGACCGTCCGGGCGAGCCGCCCCGGTACCGGCTGCTGGAGTCGGTCGCCGCGTACGCCGCCGAGCGGCTCGCCGAGGCGGGGGAGGACGAGCGCGTCCGGCGGGCGCACCGGCTCCACTACGTCGAGCTGGCCGAACGCGCCGAGCGGCACCTCTACGGCCACGACCAGGCACGCTGGCTGCGGACGCTCGACACCGAGGCCGGCAACCTCCGGACCGCGCTGGACGACGCCGTCACCGGCCACGCCGCCGAGGACGCGTTGCGGCTGGTCAACGCGCTCGCCTGGTACTGGTTCCTGCGCGGCCGGCTGACCGAGGCGCTGCGCTCGCTGGACGCCGCACTCGCCCTCGGCGGCCCGCCCGAGATGCGGGCGAGGGCGCTGACGTGGCGGGCGGGGCTGGCCGTCCTGAAGGGCGCCGGGGCCGATGGCGCCGCGCGCCGCGAGGAGGCGCTCGCGCTCGTGGACGCGTCCGGCGATCCGAGGCTGCGGGCCTGGGCGCGCTGGTTCCTGGCGTTCGCCTATTTCGACGTGGAAGACACCGCCGCCGGAGCGGTGACGGTGGAGGAGGCGCTCGCCGGGTTCCGCGCGTGCGGCGACCGGTGGGGCGAGGCGGCGGCGCTGGTGCTGCGGGCCAAGCAGGCGCACGCGCACGGCGACCCGGCCGCGCTGCGGCGCGACGCCGAGCGGGCGGCCGTGCTGTTCGGCGAGACCGGCGACCGGTGGGGGCAGCTCCAGGCGGTCGAGTGGCTCGGCGGGCTGGCGGAGCTGACCGGCGACTACGACCGCGCCGAACGGCTCCAGCTCGACGGGCAGCGGATGGCCGAGGAGCTGCACATGTGGCCGGACGCGGCCGTCCGGATGGCCTGGCGCGGCTGGATCGCGCACCTGCGGGGCGACACGTCCGCCGCGCGGCGGCTGTTCGGCCGGGCGCTGCGCGTGGCCGTGGAGCAGGGCAACGCGGGCGCCGTCACGTTCGCCGAGATCGGGCTGGGCCTGGCGGCGTGCGCCGAAGGGCGGCTGGCCGACGCCGAAGACCGCCTCGAACCCCTGCTCCGGGCCGCCGCGCCGGAGGAGTTCCCGCCGCTCTACCTGCCGATGGTCCAGAGCGCGCTCGGCGAGGTGGCCGAGGCCCGCGGCGACGCGGCCACCGCGCTCACCTTCCAGCGCGACGCGCTGACCGTCGCGCTCCGGCTGGAGGCGCCGAGGGACACGGCCGGGGCGCTGGAGGGGCTGGCGTGCGCGCTGGCGCTGGCCGGGCGGCACCGGGAGGCGGCCGAGGCGCTCGGCGCGGCGGCGTCCGTCCGGGAGTCCAGCGGCGTCCGGGCCGGGCGGGCCGAGCAGGCCGCCGCCGCCCGCGCCGAGGAACGCGCCCGGAGCGCCCTGGACGGTGCGGACGGCGCGGCCGGTGCGGACGGCGCGGCGTTCGCGGCGGCGTTCGCGGCGGGCGCGGCGCTGGAGCCTGCGGATATCTTGCGGCGTGCCGAGGCGGTCCCGCCGGAGGGCCCCTCGATCTGGGCCGCTAATGCCTAATTTGTCCTTATTGCAAGAGGGTTGCGAATCGGCACAGAAACGTCACGGGCTCTTGTAACGCCCACGGCCCATCAATGATCATGAGCGATCGTGAGAGGTCGGGGGATGGTCCTCAGGCGTATGGCCGGGGACAGGACATTGATCCTGGCCGCGTGCTCGACCGCGTTGTTCGCCACCACCGTCCTCGCCGCCCTGGTCGGCTACACCGGATCGGTCACCCGCGAGGGGCTGCGCCAGACCCTGGCCGGTGCGACGTTCGAGTCGGTCGGGACGACCATCGGCACGAACGTCCCCGCCAACGGGCTCGACAAGGTGCGGGGACAGGTCGGGCAGGCGCTCACGCAGATGTACGGGGACGTCCCGCTCACGATCTCGGTCGGCGTGCGCAGCGACTCCTACACCCTTCCCGGGCAGGAGAAGCGCGACCATCCCGAGCTGACGGCGTTCGGCACCTACACCGGGATCGAGAAGCACGCGCGGCTGACGCGCGGGCGCTGGCCCGCCGCCGACCCGACCGCCGCGCGCGACGGCGAGGTGCAGGCGGCCCTGCCCGGCGCCGCCGCCCGCGCGATGCGCGCCGACGTGGACGACGTCCTCACCCTTCACGGGCGGGTCGACAAGAAGTCCGTCGTCAAGGTCCGCGTCGTCGGGCTGTTCGACGTCACGGACCCGGAGAGCTACTTCTGGCAGGGCGACCGGCTCCTCACGACCGGCGTCGAGAAGCTCGACTACACGACGTACGGGCCGTTCGTGGTGCCGCCCGGCGTGTTCGCGGCCCGCTTCACCGGAACCGGCGCCGACGCCCGGTTCACGGTCATGCCCGACCTGCGCGGCGTGGAGTCCGGCGAGCTCGGGCCGCTCGGCGACCGCGTCGCGAACGCCGAGGAGACCTTCAGGAAGGCGGGCGGCGGGGCGCAGTTCTCCGTCGTGACGAAACTGCCCGAGCTGACCGCGCAGCTCGACGACGCCGTCCTTGTGGCACGGTCCACGATGCTGATCCCGGTGATCCAGCTCGTGCTGCTGGCCGGGGTCGCGTGGCTGCTCGTCTCCCGGCTGCTCGCCGACCACCGGCGCGGCGAGGTCGCGCTGCTGCGGACCCGGGGCATGGGGATGCGGCAGCTGGCCACGCTCGGCCTCGCCGAGGGCCTGCTGATCGTGCTGCCCGCCGCCGTGCTGGGCCCGCTGCTGGCGCGGCCCCTGCTGCGGCTCGCCGCGCACGCCCCGATGGTGCGCGACTCCGGGCTGCGGCTGGACGCCGGGCCGATGGCCCCGCTCTGGATCGTGTCGGTGGCGACGGCGCTGATCTGCGCGGTCGTCCTGACGGTCCCGACGCTGCGCGGCGCGAACCGCACGTTCGTCGAGGCGCAGGCCGGGATCGGCCGGACCCGGCGGCTGCGCGGCTCGGGCGCCGACCTGGCGCTGCTGGTCGTCGCCGGGCTCGCGATCTGGCAGCTCACCCGGTACGGGGCGGACGGCGCGGGCGGCGGGAGCGGAACGGGCGGCGGGATCGGCGCGTCCGGGGTCGATCCGTTCATCGTGTCCGGCCCGGCCCTCGCGCTGCTCGCCGGCGGGGTGCTGCTGCTCCGCGTGGTGCCGGTGACGTCCCGGGTCGCCGAGCGGGCCGCGACGCGGGGGCGCGGGCTCGTCACCGCGCTCGGCACCCGGCAGGTCGGGCGGCGCCGCCTCCGGTACGCGGGGCCCGTGCTGCTGCTCGTCATGGCGATGGCGGTCGGGGTGCTGTCGGTGACGACGATGGCGACCTGGCGCCGCTCCCAGACCGATCAGGCCGACTTCCAGGCGGCCACCGACCTGCGCGTCACCCGGGCGAGCGGCCCGCAGGCCCCGTCCGTGCTCGGGCAGGGCGGACGGGTCGCGGCGCTGCCCGGCGTGACCGCGTCGACGGCCGTGCTCCGCACCGACGCCGACCTCGGCACCGCCCCCGCGACGCTGCTCGCCGCCGACACCGGGGATCTCGGCCGGGTCCTGCGCGTCCAGCCCGGCCTGCGCGACGATCTGCGCCTGGACGAACTGGCCAGGGCACGCCCGGCCGCACCCGCGCTGACCGTCCCGGGCAGGCCGAGGCGGCTGCTGTTCGACGTCCGGCTCACCCGCGCCGGGCCGGTGCCTACGAACGAGCTGGGTCTCAAGCCGCCCGCCGACTTCCCCTACGAGGTGGCGGTGACGATCGCCGACGCGCGCGGCCTGGTCCGTGAGGTGGCGCTGCCCGGCCTCGTCGCGGACGGCCGCGAGCACACCCTCGCGCTGGACGTCGCCGGCCTCGCGGGCCCGGGCGGTGTGCCGTCCTATCCGCTGTCGGTCCGGGGCCTCCACTACTCCTTCGACGCCAACCCCTTCTCCGGGCCGCTCGACCTGGAACTGCTGCACGTGCGGGGCGACGGCACCGGGGAGGCGGCGCCGCCGCCCGCCGGGGCCCGCTGGGACGCGTTCGTCCGGCCGGAGGAGTCGCGGCCGAGGGCGACCGCCGGGCCCGCGGAGGGCGCGCTGACGAAGCTCGCCATCCCGGCGCACCCGTCGTGGGCCGGGGAGCAGATGTTCTCCGACACCATCGGGGGCGTCCACGCCATGCTCACCACCGGGCCGCCGCCGCCCCGGGGCACGGCCGCCGGGGCGAACACCGACCTCCAGCCGGTCGTGCCGGGCGTGATCACGGAGGAGACGGCCCGCCGCGCCAAGGTCGGCGTCGGCGGCAAGGTCACGGTCAGCACCGTCGACGGCGAGCAGCCGGTGCAGGTCGTGGGGGTCGCGCCCGCGCTGCCGAGCGTCCCGCCCGGCGAGCCCGGCGTCCTCGTCGACCTGCCGACGCTGACCGTCACCCGGCTCGCCGCGAACGGGGCGGAGCCGACGAGCATCGCGCCCGGGGAATGGTGGGCGTCCGCGCGCGGCGGAGCCACCGGCCCGGCCGCGACGTCGCTGGCGGGCCATCCCGCCTGGGGCGAGGTCGCCGCGGACCGCGGCGAACTGCGCTCCCGGCTCCGCGACGCCCCGCTCGGCGCCGCGCTCCAGGGCGCGCTGGTGCTCGGCTTCGGCGCGGCGCTGGCGTTCGCCGTCATCGCGTTCGTGGTGAACGCGGCCGTGACGGCGGGGGAGCGGTCCCGCGAGTTCGCGGTGCTGCGGGCGCTCGGCGTCCCGCCCCGGCAGGTCACCGGGGTCCTCGCGATCGAGCAGGCGTACCTGGTCACGCTCGGCCTCCTCGGCGGGACGCTGCTCGGCCTGGTGGTGGCGCGGCTGGTCGTCCCGCACGTCGTGCTCAGCGTGCAGGCCGCCGAGCCGTACCCGCCCGCCGACCTGGTCGTCCGGTGGCCGGTGGTGCTCGCGATGGTCGCCGGGGTCGCGGCGGTGCTCGGCCTGGTGCTCCCTCCGGTGATCCGGGTGCTCCGCCGCCGCAACGTCGGCGCCGGGCTGCGCGTGGGGGAGGACCGATGACCGGAGCGGAGCGAGGATCATCGGCCGGACCGTTCGGGGGTCTGGGGGTCGCCCCCCGGAAAGGCAGGGCCCGATGACCGGAGCGGGGATGCGGCTGGCGCGTGCGCAGTGGGCGCCGCTCGTCGCGCTGGCCGTGCTGACGCTGGTGTCCGCGCTGCTCGCCGTCGCCCTCCCGGCCCGCATGGCGGCCGGATACGACCGGAGCGCGGCGGCCG
>NZ_SMJX01000232.1 GCF_004348535.1 Actinomadura sp. KC216 | reverse complement strand
CCGCTGACCCGCCTGCCCCGAGCCCCTTTCTTGGTCAGCCCTGGCCGGCGCGTTCTGCGCGGATGCGGGCGACGACGTCGCCCGCGGCGGTCTTGATGGCCTCCAGCTCCTGCAGGTAGGCCCAGTAGTCCGGGTGCGAGCCGGTGAGCCGGTTGGGCGCGTTCTCCAGCCGTTCGACGAGCGAGTCGAGCATCCGGGCGTGCTGCGGCGCGGCCCCGCCCGGCTGGGCCATGGCGAGGCGCTGCGCGTCCCGCACGGCGAACTGGACGCGCTCCATCGGCTTGGACGGGTCGGCCGCGACGGCCCTCAGCTCCTCGACCCGTCCGGTGACCTGCCCGGCGCGGCGGTCGGCGGCGTTCAGCTCGGTGCGGGCGGCGGTGAGCGCCTGCCGGGCCTGCTTCCACTCGGCGCGGGCGGTGTGCTGGGACGCCTCGTTGAGCCGCTCCCGCGCCCGTGTGACGGCGGCCTCGATCGACTCCGGCGCGCCCTTCAGGTCCTGCCAGCACGCCTGCGAGTAGCCGCGGAGCAGGACCTTCATCGCCTCTCGCACCGGGCCCACGCGGTTCGCGACGACGTCGACACGGGTGCGGGCGGACGCGAGCGAGTTGCGGACCTTCTGCGCCATCTGCGGCAGCTCGGCGGCGGCCTCGCGCGCCCGCTCGGCGAGCTCGTGGACCTCCTCGGCCTTGCGCATCGCCCCGTCCAGGCCGAGCCCGCCGAGCCCCTGCGAGCCGAGCTGCGCGAGGATCTCCTTGGCCTTCGCCAGCTCGGCCTCGGGGTCGGAGGCGTCCATCCCGGCCCTGGCGGCGGCGGCGATGGCGGCGTCCGCGGCGGCGACGGCGTCGCGGGCGGCGGTCAGGCGGGGCGGGAGCTGGTCGAGGGCGGCCTCCAGCCGCGCCATCTTCGGGGCAAGGCGCTCGGCGAAGCCGTTCAGGTTCCGGGTGATCTGCTGGAGCCGCTCGGTGGACGCGACGAACGCGCGCCGGGCCGCGTCGTACTCGGCGGGTGTCCGGTCCTGGTCATCGACGTCGTGCGCGTCGAGGACGGAGATGTAGGCGACGGCGGCGGCGTCCGCGGACTCGGCGAGCCCGGTGAACTCCCGCCGGACGGGTTCGGCGGCCTTGGCGTCCAGATCCTCGAACACGGTGACGCGGCCGTCGATGTACTTCTGCGCCTGGTCCATGTCGTAGAAGGCGGTCGACGCCGCCTCTCTCGCCTCGATCGCCCCGGAAGCCGCCTGCGCCCCCCGGTTACGGCGGCGCTGGTCGCCCGCTCCCCGCAACGCTTCCTCCCCTCGTTCGTCCGTCCCTGCCCAGTCTGGCGCAGACGGCGCGGATTTTGTGTGCCCGACCCGTCCCGTGTGCGGGGAAATGGACGTGTCATCGGTTAATGCTCCGCCGCGACTGGAACGGATAGCATCGCTCCTACGTCGGAAAGGCTGGGCGCCGGGGCGGTGCCCGAAACAACGGCATGCGATCTTGGAGGCCCATCGTGGGTGTCAGTCTCAGCAAGGGCGGCAACGTATCGCTCACCAAGCAGGCCCCCGGCCTGTCCGCGGTGACCGTCGGTCTTGGCTGGGACCTGCGCACCACGACCGGCACCGACTTCGACCTGGACGCCTCCGCGATGGTCCTGGACGGCTCCGGCAAGATCATCACCGACCAGCACTTCGTGTTCTTCAACAACCTGCGGACCCCGGACGGCGCGGTCGAGCACACCGGCGACAACACCACCGGCGCCGGCGAGGGCGACGACGAGCAGCTCAAGATCAACTTCGGCGCGATGCCGGCGACCGCCGAGCGGGTGGCGTTCGCCGTGTCGATCTACGAGGCCGACAGCCGCAGCCAGAACTTCGGCCAGGTCCGCAACGCCTACATCCGCGTCCTGAACCAGAGCGACGGCACGGAGATGGCCCGCTACGACCTGTCCGAGGACGCCTCGATGGAGACCGCGATGGTTTTCGGCGAGCTGTACCGGTCCGGGGCGGAATGGAAGTTCCGCGCCGTCGGCCAGGGGTACGCGTCGGGCCTGGCGGGCATCGCCATGGACTTCGGCGTCAACCTCTAGAAGCAAGGGGCTTCTGGAGGTTGACGGCCCCCAGGGGTCACGACCTGTAGTAGACACGGCACGTAGAACACGGCACGTAGCAGATACGAACTCTCCAGGAAGGGAGTGGCCCGAACATGGGGGTTTCACTCGCCAAGGGCGGCAACGTCTCGCTGACGAAGGCCGCCCCCAACCTGACCGCGGTCACCGTGGGCCTCGGCTGGGACGTCCGCGCCACCACCGGCGCCGACTTCGACCTCGACGCGTCCGCGCTGATGCTCGCCGCCACCGGCAAGGTCATGTCCGACCAGCACTTCGTCTTCTTCAACAACCTCAAGAGCCCGGACGGCTCCGTCGAGCACACCGGCGACAACCTGACCGGTGAGGGCGAGGGCGACGACGAGTCCATCAACGTCGACCTCAACACCGTCCCGGTCGAGTGCGAGCGCATCGTGTTCCCCGTGTCGATCTACGACGCCGACAACCGGCAGCAGAGCTTCGGCCAGGTCCGCAACGCCTTCATCCGGATCGTCAACCGGACCGATGGCAACGAGCTCGCGCGCTTCGACCTCACCGAGGACGCCTCCACCGAGACGGCCATGGTCTTCGGCGAGCTGTACCGCCACAGCGGCGAATGGAAGTTCCGCGCGGTCGGCCAGGGGTACGCCTCCGGACTCGCCGGTATCGCCGTGGATTTCGGTGTCAACGTAGGCTGAGTGCCAAGGTGGGGTGAGGCTGAACGTAGGCTGAGGCGTCGACGCCGGCTCATCGCCCGGCGCCCCCGCATTCCCGGCCGCCACGCCCGGCCGTCCTTCCTAGCAGAAATACTCGCATGATTCTTCGCACCTTCGGATGGTCCTTCGGCGTCACGGCCGCGGGCCTGATCATCGCCCTGTTGTACGGCGGGCCCGCCGGGTTCGCTCTGGTCGCCGTCCTGGCGGTCCTCGAGATCTCGCTGTCGTTCGACAACGCCGTGGTCAACGCCAAGGTGCTCGACCGCATGAGCCCCTTCTGGCAGAAGATCTTCCTGACGATCGGCATCGCGATCGCGGTGTTCGGTATGCGGCTGGTCTTCCCGCTGCTGATCGTGGGGGTCACGGCCAAGCTGAACCCGTACGAGGCGTTCGACCTGGCGCTGAACGACTCCGACCGCTACCACCAGCTGATGGAAGACGCCTACCCGATGATCGCGGCGTTCGGCGGCATGTTCCTGATGATGCTGTTCCTGAACTTCGTGTTCGAGGAGCGCGCCGAGAAGTGGCTGCCGTGGCTGGAGCGGCCGCTCGCCCGCATCGGCAAGCTCGACCAGCTCGCCGTGGTCGTCGCGGGCGGCTCGCTGGCGTTCATCTCGTGGCTGGCCGCGGACGACCCGGGCGAGGTCATGATCTCGGGCGTGCTCGGCATGGTGACCTACATCCTGGTCAACGGGCTCGGCGAGCTGTTCTCCGGAGCGGGCGAGGACGACGAGGAGGGCGAAGGCTCCGAGGCCGCCGCCGGACGGTCCGGGCCGAGTTCGCTGGCCCTGGCCACCGGCAAGGCCGGGTTCTTCCTGTTCCTGTACCTGGAGGTCCTGGACGCCTCGTTCAGCTTCGACGGCGTCATCGGCGCGTTCGCGATCAGCACCGACCCGATCGTCATCGCGCTGGGCCTCGGCATCGGCGCTATGTACATCCGGTCGCTGACGGTCTTCCTCGTCCGGAAGGGCACCCTGCACGAGTACGTGTACCTGGAGCACGGCGCGCACTGGGCGATCGGCGCCCTCGCGGTGTGCATGCTGGTCAGCATCGGCCACCACGTGCCCGAGTGGATCACCGGCGGGCTCGGCGCCGGGCTGATCATCGCGGCGTTCGTGAGCTCGGTCGTCCGGAACCGGGGCGAGGACGAGGACGAGGCCGACGGCACCGGCGGCGGCCCGTCCGCCCGCGACGGCGCGGAGAAGTCGCTGGAAGCCAGCAGCACCAAGATCCAGTAACCGGACACCCCGCATCGGCCGACCCCAGCCCGCGACGCACATCGATCGCGACACACATCGATCACCAAAGGGAGCCGAACGATGTCCATCTCACTGCAGAAGGGCCAGAAGGTCTCGCTGACCAAGCCCGGCGGAGGGACGCTGACCCGGGTCAGGATGGGCCTCGGCTGGGACGCCGTCGCCAAGAAGGGCCTGTTCGGGAAGGGCAGGGCCCGCAACATCGACCTGGACGCCTCGTGCCTGCTGTTCGACGCCAGCGGCAACCTCGCCGACCAGGTGTGGTTCCGGCAGCTGCGCAGCAAGGACGGGTCCGTCCAGCACACCGGCGACAACCTGACCGGGGCGGGGGAGGGCGACGACGAGGTCATCAACGTCGACCTGCAGAACGTCCCGGCCAACGTGACCCAGCTGGTGTTCACCGTGAACTCCTTCACCGGCCAGGACTTCTCCCAGATCGCGAACGCGTTCTGCCGGCTGGTGGACGAGACCACGGGGCAGGAGATCGCGCGCTACGACCTGACCGGCGCCGGGCAGCACAACGCGCAGATCATGGCGAAGGTGTCGCGGGACGGCGACGGCTGGTCGATGACGGCGATCGGCGCGACGGCGACCGGCCGGACGTTCCAGCATCTGCTGCCGGCCGTGTCGACGCACCTGTGACCAGCGTCTGACGGGGCGTCCATGCGGCATTTCGACCACATCGACGCCGCGCGTCGTAAGCACCTGTTCTACCGCCATCCGCGCCCGTTCGACCGGCACGACGACCCGGCGGTGCTGGGGGTGGCGCTCGGGGCGACGCTCTACAGCCCCGCCACCCGGCCCGTCCTCGCCGACGACATCGAGCGGGCGGCGCTGCGCGGCGTGATGAGCATGGTGGTGTGCCTGGAGGACGCGATCGCCGACGACGAGGTCGCGGCCGGCGAGTCGAACCTGGTGGCGCAGCTGCGGGCGCTGCACGGCCGCGCCGCCACGGCGGCGGGCGACGTGCCGCTGCTGTTCGTCCGGGTCCGCGACCCGCGCCAGATCGGCGACCTGATCGGCCGGCTGGGCGACGCGGCGGCACTGATCAGCGGTTTCGTGCTGCCGAAGTTCACCGCGGCCACCGGTGGAGCGTTCCTGGACGCGCTGGAGGACGCCGCCGCCCGGACGGGCCAGCGGCTGCTCGCGATGCCGGTGATCGAGAGCCCGGAGGCGGTGTACGCGGAGTCCCGCACCGAGATGCTGAACGACGTCGCGCGGCTGCTCGCCAAGCACCGGCGGCGGATCCTCGCCGTCCGGATCGGCGCGACCGACATGTCGGCGGCCTACGGCCTGCGCCGCCCGCCCGACCTGACGATCTACGACATCCGGCCGGTCGCGGGCGTGATCTGCGACGTGGTGAACATCCTCGGCCGCGCGGACGGCACCGGATATGTCGTGACCGGCCCGGTCTGGGAGTACTTCTCGGCGGGGGAGCGGATGTTCAAGCCGCAGCTGCGCCAGTCGCCGTTCGACGCGCAGCGGGCGGCGCCGCTGCGGCAGCGGCTGATCACCTCCGACCTGGACGGCCTGATCCGCGAGGTGCACCTGGACAAGGCGAACGGCCTCATCGGCAAGACCGTGATCCATCCGAGCCATGTGGCGGCCGTGCACGCGCTGTCGGTGGTGACGCATGAAGAATATTGCGACGCCGCCGACATCCTGGGCGTCAGCGGGGGAGGCGCGATGGCCAGCTCCTACGCCAACAAGATGAACGAGGCGAAGCCGCACCGCGCCTGGGCGCAGCGGCTGATGCTCCGCGCCCGCGTGTTCGGGGTGGCGGCGGAGGGCGTCACGTTCGTCGAGCTGCTGGAAGCGGCGGGCAGCCGATGACGGCCGTATCCCCTGGTCTTTCGGCCGATTGGACCGGTACATGGGTGGCGTCCCGGCTCGGTGTGCGCCTCCTGGACGGGGCGCGTCCCGCCGGAGTGGGCCTCGCGGATCTGGTAGGGCTGGCGGTGCGGCGCAACCCGCGGCGTGCGCATCTGCTGGTTTCGGCGGTGCTGGGCAAGCACGTCCCGACCGATCCGCGGCTCGTGTACGGTTCCGGGCTTCTGCTCGGGGAGCTTGTGCGCGCGCGCCTGCACGGCGACCAGCCGTCGCCTCCCGGGCCCTTTCTCGCCGACGCTCTACGGGGCGTGCCGGGGACGGCGGGCGCCCTGCGTGACCACCTCCGGGAACCGCGACCTCCTGTGGAAGCGGTCGTGCTCGGCTATGCGGAAACGGCCACCGCCCTTGGGCACTCCGTAGCGGACGCCCTGGGCGGCGCCTACTACCTGCACTCCACCCGCCGTCCGGTCAAGGGCTTCGCCACATACGGAGGGTTCGAGGAGGAGCACAGCCACGCCACGAGCCACCTTCTCCTACCTGCCGACCCCGAGCGCCTCGACCGTGATGTGCCCGTGGTCCTGGTGGACGACGAGCTATCCACCGGACGGACGGTCCTGAACACCATCGAGGCGCTGCACGCCGTCCGCCCCAGGAGCCGCTACGTCGTGGCGGCCTTGGTCGACCTGCGCGGGCCTGCCGACAAGGCGCGGATGGACGCTCTCGCCGATCGGCTTGGCACCCACATAGACGCGGTGGCATTGGCCGCAGGGGAGGTCGAGCTTCCGGAGGAAATCCTGGAGGCCGGCCAAGCACTCGTCACCGAAATCACCGCGCGCGCTACGCGGCGTCCAGACGAGGCCCTTGGGTCGTTCGAGGTGTCGCGGGTCGCTCTGGAATGGCCCGCCGGCCTCCCAGACGGCGGACGGCACGGATTCCTGCCCGAACACAGGGACCGGCTGGAGAAGGACCTGGCACGGATGTCGGACGCCATCGCATCCGCTATGGGAGACGGGGCCTCCCGCGTGCTCGTGCTGGGGTTCGAGGAGCTGATGTACGCGCCGCTCCGGCTGGCCGAGGCGCTCGCCGACGCACTGCCCGGCGTGGACGTCCGGTACTCGACGACCACACGCTCGCCGGTCCTCGCCGTGGACGACCCCGGATACGCCATCAGGACGCGCCTGCCCTTCCCGTCGCACGACGCCGCCGACGGACCAGGGGAGCGCTACGCCTACAACGTCTCCCCAGCGTCCGGCCAGGTCGGATTCGACCGGATCGTGTTCGTCGTGGACGACGTCGGCGACACCCCCGCGCTCACCAACGGGCTCCTGCGCCGGTTGTGCGCGCTGGCACCCACCCTGGTGGCCGCCGTCCCGGCCAGGGCGAGGGGGAGCGTGTGAAGCCGCTGTACGGGCCTTCCTTCGGCAGCTACCCGGCAGAAGACGTCGCCTGGCTGCTCAAAGACCTCTCGGACGTCCAGCTCGAAGCGCCCACGGAGGAGCGCGAGGCGGCGATCCAGGCGGGCCGCGCGCACTACGCGGAGTCGCTGCCGGTGGAGTACCAGCCGGGCCCTGAGTACCGGCACCTGTTCCACAAGGCGCTGGACGCGTCGGCGGAGCGGGTCGCGTACGCGACGGGCCTGGTCACGGAGATGATCCTCGCCGAGCGCGGCCCGGACGCGGTCCTCGCGTCGCTTGCCCGCGCGGGCACGCCCGTGGGAATCCTGATGCGCCGCTGGGCGCGGTTCGCGCACGACCTGGACGTCCCCCACTACACGCTCAGCATCGTCCGGGGACGCGGCATCGACACGACGGCGCTGCGCTACCTCGCCGAGCACCACGACCCGGCGTCCGTGATGTTCGTGGACGGCTGGACCGGCAAGGGCGCCATCACGCGGGAGCTGACCGCGGCCCTAGCACCGCACCCGTTCCCCGCCGACCTGGCGGTGCTGGCCGACCCCGGGCGCTGCACGTCCGTCTACGGGACGCGCGACGACTACCTGATCCCGTCCGCGTGCCTGAACTCCACGGTCTCCGGCCTGGTCAGCAGGACGGTCCTGAACGACGACCTGATCGGCCCGGGCGACTTCCACGGCGCGAAGTTCTACGCCGACCTGGCGGACGACGACGTGTCCGCGCTCTTCCTCGACACCATCTGCGCGCGCTTCGCGGACGTCGCCGAACGCGTCGCGAAAGACCTGCCCGACCTGCGCGCGGCCGACCGGGCACCCGACTGGTCGGGCTGGGAGGCCGTCCGCCGCTGTGCCCAGGCCGACGGCATCGACGACCTCAATCTCGTGAAGCCGGGCATAGGCGAGACCACGCGCGTCCTTCTGCGCCGAGTTCCGTGGAAGGTGCTCGTCCGAGAAGACGCAGGCCCCGAAGTAGCCCACATCAGGCTGCTCGCCGCAGAACGCGGGGTGCCCGTCATCGAGGTCGAGCACGACCGCTTCCCCTACGCCTGCATGGGTTTCATCCATCCACGCTTCGGCAAGGGGGCCGCTCAGTGACCGTTCTGGTGTGCTCCGACCTCGACCGTACGCTCATCTACTCCACCGCAGCGTTCGCCCTGGAGGGCCCTGACGAAACGATGCCGCGCCTACTGTGCGTGGAGTTCTACCAGGGCGCGCCGCTCTCCTACATGACAGAGGCGTCCGCGCGCACGCTGGAGGTCCTGGCAAAGGCGGCGACGTTCGTCCCGACCACAACCCGCACACCCGAGCAGTACCGGCGCGTCCACCTCCTGGAGAAGCCCGCCCCCTACGCCATATGCGCCAACGGCGGCCACCTCCTCGTGGACGGCGTGGACGACGCGGACTGGGCGGCGTCCATCAGAACCCAGATCGCCGATAGCTGCGCACCACTGGCGGCCGTCCAAGAGCACCTCCTCCACACGAGCGGCGACTTCGTCCTAAAGCAACGCACCGCCTCCGACCTGTTCGCCTACACGGTGGTAGACCGCACCGCGGTCCCGCCCGGCTGGGTTGACGACCTCACGGCCTGGTGCGCCGAACGCGGCTGGCGGACGTCCCTGCAAGGCCGCAAGGTGTACTGCCTGCCCACCGGCCTGACGAAGGCGGCCGCCGCGGCGGAGATCGCCCGCCGGACGGGCGCGTCCACGACCCTCGCCGCCGGAGACTCGCTCCTCGACATGGACCTGCTCGAAGCCGCCGACGCCTCCGTCCGCCCGGCGCACGGCGAGCTGCACGACTCCGGCTGGACGTCCCAGGCCACGACCGTCACCGCCTCCCGCGGCATCATGGCCGGTCAAGAGATCGCGGACTGGCTCCTGGAACGCGCGACCGCCCCATGACACCCGGCTGTAAATATTCACGGTAAAGACCTGCGAACCGTTGACAAGCGACGTCTCTCCAGGGCTCGCAGCGGCGGCGTTCTGAGGTGACAATCACGGTGAGCCCCTCGGCTCAGGAGTCCCACAACCAGGAGCCTGCCTTGCGCCAGGAGGAGGTCACCCTGATCAGATGAGCACCCGTCTGACCGGCGACGAGACCGCGCTGTGGAAGGCCGCGGCCAGGGTGCTCGACGCGA
This sequence comes from Actinomadura sp. KC216, assembly GCF_004348535.1. Classification (GTDB taxonomy): domain Bacteria; phylum Actinomycetota; class Actinomycetes; order Streptosporangiales; family Streptosporangiaceae; genus Spirillospora. The sequence continues at coordinate 3,920 of NZ_SMJX01000232.1, read as the reverse complement.
ACTGGACCGGGACGGCCACCGTCGCGTCCCCTGGCCTCTACCCGCACCAGTGGAGCTGGGACTCCGCCTTCATCAGCATGGGCCTCGCCCGCCACCGCCGTGACCGCGCCGAGGCCGAACTGCTCACGCTGTTCCGCGGCCAGTGGGCCGACGGGATGCTCCCGCACATCGTGTTCAACACCAGCCTCGCCCGGCACGCGTTCTTCCCCGGTCCCGAGCTGTGGCGCAGCGAGCGGCAGCCGTCCGCGCCGCGCGGCGTCCACACCTCCGGGCTCACGCAGCCGCCGCTGCACGCCCTGGCCGCGCTCCGCCTGCACGAAAGCGCCACCGACGGCGAGAGCAGCCGGGCGTTCCTCGCCCGCCTCTACCCGTGGCTCACCGCCCAGCACCGCTACCTCGCCAACGCCCGCGACCTCGGCGGAAGCGGCCTCATCGCGATCTGCCACCCCTGGGAGTCGGGCCTGGACAACAGCCCCGCCTGGGACCGTCCCCTCGGCGCCCTCCACCTCCCCCCGACCGCCTACGCGCCCGCTCAGCGCCCGCACACCCTGCCGACCGGGGAGGACTACGACCGGTACGTCTGGCTCGCCGCGCTCATGCGCGAGGCCGGCTACCGCCCCGGCTACCTCCGCGACGAGCACCCCTTTGCCGTCGAAGACCCCCTGGTCAACGCCATCTACCTGACGTCGGCGCACGCCCTCGCCGAGATCGCCGAGATCATCGACGCCGACGCGGCCCCGCACCTCGACTGCGCCGAGCGCGTCCACCACGCGCTCCTCGACCGGCTGTGGGACCCCGAGACCGGCTGCTTCCGCGCCCGCGACCTGCGCGACGACCGGCTCCTGCCCGTCATCACCGTCGGCGCGTTCGGCCCCCTCCTCGACCCGGAGCTGCCCGCCCCGATCGTCCGCAACCTGGTCGACCTCCTCCTCTCGGCCCGCTTCGCGGGCGCCGCCGGATACCCCATCCCCACCTGCGACATCCAGGCCCCGGCGTTCGACCGCGGCGGCTACTGGCGCGGCCCCACCTGGATCAGCACGAACTGGCTCGTCTGGTACGGCGCCCTCGGCCACGACCTCCCCGTCGTCGCCGATCTCCTCTACGGCTCGACCATGCGGCTGGTCCGCCAGTCCGGCTTCCGCGAGTTCTTCGACCCGTTCGACGGCACCGGCCGCGGCAGCCACGACTACGCCTGGTCCGCCGCCCTCGTCCTCGACCTCCTGGCCGCCCGCCGAGCCCCCCAGGCGGCCTGATCGCCTACCGTAGAGGGATGCGCCTACGCCGGGGCCTGCCTGCCACACTCCGCGATGCCCTCACCCTCGAACGGGGCGAACGCGTCCTCGCCACGGCCCCCACCCGCGGCGGCTCCCACGTCGCCGCGTCCACGACCGCCCTGCACCTCCCGACCCCGGAGGGCGGTTTCACACGCATCCCCTGGGAGCGCGTCGACCACGCCACCTGGAAAGACGGCTGGCTGCACGTCCACGAAACATCCCGCGCCGAGCACCACGTCCGCCTCACCGACCCCGGCTCGGTGCCGGAAACGGTCCGGGAACGCGTCACCGCCACTATCGCCGTCAGCCACCAGGCCGTCCTCCCCGGCGGCGGCAAGGTGCGCATCGCCGGCCGGCGCCCCACCACGGGCGGCGACATACGCTGGACGTTCGTGTTCGACGCGGGCCTGGACCCGTCCGACCCGGGCGTGCGCGCCCAGGCCGAACAGGTCCTCGAAGGTCTGCGCCGCCAGACCGGCCTCTAGCCGGGATAGACCGGCGGCTGATCCTCTTCGGCCTTGTGGCGCCCCGGCATCTGCTGCGGCACCCGTTCCTTCATCTGCCCCGCCTTGCCGCGCGCGGCCCCGGCGAACTCCTCGCCCTTGGCCCGCAGCTTGCCCGCCGCCTCCTGGACGTTCGGGTTCTCCGACATCTGCTGCGACATCCGCTTGATCTGCTCGTACCGCTCGCGCCCGGCCTTCGTCCCCAGGACGTATCCGATCGCGGCGCCTGCCATGAACATCATGCGAGCTTTCATGTTTACTCCCACTGACGGCGGATTCGTCCCACCCCCATACCCGCCAGCACGCCCTCCACCCGTGACAGGACGCGAATAACGGGTGCGCGAACAGCCCCGGACATGCGCTAACCTAGACCCGCCGCCAGGGCCCGCAGGGCCCCGGCCACACGAACGATCCCGCGTAGCTCAATCGGCAGAGCAGCCGGCTGTTAACCGGCAGGTTATTGGTTCGAGTCCAATCGCGGGAGCAGATCAACATCCCTAAAGCCGCAGGTCAGGCAGGTTCCCGACCTCGGAAACCTGCCTGACAACTGCCATGAGTACCGAAGTGAGTATCACAGGCTCTAGTTGGGGTTCGGAAAGATCAGATCCATGGCCTGTGCGCCGTCCTGGATCACCGGGCTGATCTGTTGCCGGTACACCTTCTCCGTGACCTGCGTCCCGCTGTGCCCCACCAGCAGGGCGATCTTGTCCAGCGGCATGCCGCTGTCCGACAGCAGGGACACGAAGCTGTGCCGCAGCTCGCGAGGTGTCCAGGCGTCCGGCTCCAGACCGGCCGGGGCGATGACCTCGCGTCGGAACGCTCGCAGCACGGTCATGGCGCCTCGCACCTCGCCACCCTCGCCGGGGAAGAGCAATGCCTCTGGAATCGGTGGCTCGGCGAAGCCCTCCCAGAGATCCCGAAGGGCCTTCACGCACCGCTGCGGGAGTTTGAGCGTCCGCCGAGACTTCTTGGTCTTGGTGTCGCCGCGCGCCCGGACGGACCGCCAGACGTAGACGGCGAACTCGCTGTGATTCCATCCGGCCTCTTGCACCGGTCGCCACTGCCCGCGGGCGCTGTCGTAAGCCACAACGTGCGACCACGTCAGCCTACGAAGTTCCTCTGTCCGGGCACCGGTGAGTAGGGCCAGGATGACGTACTGCCGCATATCCGACTGCGCGCGCTCGGCGGCGGCGAGTACCTGCATCGCCTCGGCGAAGTTCAGGGCTTTGGACGGCCGGCCGGTGCGCTTGCCGCTCGGTACCTCGCAGAGATCCACCACGTTGCGGGTGACGCGCTCGTCCCGACGCATCACCCGATCAATGGCGCGCCTGAGTACCGACCGGACCTCCCGAAGTGACTTCGTGGCAAGCACCTCGGCGCGGCCTTCCAGCCAGCGCTCGCAGTCATCCGCCGTGAGTTCCCGGACGGTCAAGTGACCCAACTGCGGAATGATGTGATGCCTGGCGAGGCTGTGTGCATTCGTGACCGTCGATTCGTCGCGGCCCATCAGTCCGTACCGCAGGAATCCGGCGACGGCTTCCGCAATCGAGACTTCGGCGGTTGTCTTCGGCGCCTGCTTCGCCTCCCGCTTCTTCAGATTCTCCTTGAGCTTGTCGAGGGCCTCAGTCTGTGTCTTGCCGCTGCCGCGCACGATGATGCGGCGGCCGTTCGGCCGGTAGCCGATGGTCCGGGACGCCACCCACCGCTTTCGGGTGGCGTCCCAGCTAAGCCCGCCCTCGCCGCGTGCGCGTCGCTTCTTCGCGCTCACGCGGTCTCAGCCTCCCTTTCGAGTAGTTCGATGTACTCCACAATCGCGCTCGCCGGTACGAGTCGGACGCTGTGCTCTCGGACGGTCCTGATACGTCCGGCGCGAACCAGTTCGTAGATTCGGCTTCTGCTGAACGGGAGGATGCCGGGTAGCTCAGAAACCTTGTACAGCGGCTTGAGCCGCCAGCTCTCGGGCGGACTGGACATGTTCATGGCCATGACCGGATGCCTTTCGGTCTGCTGAAAGGTTGGGTGTCCGGCGGTGTGCGTGGTGGCTCGGCGCCGGTGCGCTGTGTGGGAGGGGCTGAAACATCTCCGCATCTCCGCATCTCCGCAGTTGTGGTGTTGACCTGTGGTGATGGGTGCGGAGATGGGT
>NZ_SMJX01000231.1 GCF_004348535.1 Actinomadura sp. KC216 | reverse complement strand
CCCATCCCCAGACGGACGTCACCACCGTTGTCGCCCACGTCGACTGGAACCGTGTCCGCCCCGCCACCGCCGCCGGCGACGTCCCCCGCCACGCCCATGTCCTCTCTGCCGTCCCCCAGGACGACAACGGCGCACGCACCCTGCAAGCGCAGATCGCCACGCTCGACCTCCCGCAGGCAGCGGACCTGGTACGCCAGGCTCTCACCGAGCTGCTCGCCAGGCTGCTGCGAATCCCCGCCGAGCGCATCGACCAAACCATCGCCCTGAAGAACCTGGGCGTCGACTCGCTGCTCGCCAGCGAACTCACCGTCAGCATCCGACGGAACCTCAACTGCGAACTCGCCACTGTGCAAGTCGTCAACGCCACAGGCATCGACCACCTCGCACGCGACCTACTCCTCCAGCTCGTGCCCCCGCCCCAGGAGCCTCGAACGATCTAGTCGCCTGACCGGTGGCCACATCCCAGAGTCTCACCACATCATCGGGTACCTCTGATGGCCAGAGCTGATGGCCGGGGCCTTGCTGTCCGGGGCCGAATCTCATCGAACTAAAGGCATGACGGCTGCCGGCGCGACAACTCATCACTCAGGTCGGTCGGCACGGCTCTGATGTGCCTGAGGGCTGGTACGGCCGTGGCACTACGGGTCGTCGGACTCGCTGCCCAATCGCATGTCTGGTTCATATGTCCATCACGAACGTCCTTTTCGCCGGGCAGCTGATGGGCTCGTACCCGGCGCGGTTCACGGAGCCGGGGCCATGGGCGATGACGGACTCGTACACGAATATTCGCGGTCAGCCGAAGACTCATGTCCGGGTTCAGGGGATCTGTGCTGGCTCGCGCTGGCCGCCCCGGAGGTTCCGTGAGCCCGGCGACCAAGCGCATGTCGGATCACTGGTGGTGGCCGGGCAGGCGATCTCACCTGCACAGACGTAGTTTGCGGCAAGCGCAGTGATCCGTTCAGAACCGGTTACCGGCTGGCGAGGCGGGTGATGAGCTCGCGTTCTTTGTCGACGATGGGCCCGACGGGGGTGTCGTAGTTGCTGAGGATTACGGCCACCCAGTCCAGGCCTGGGAAAATGTCGAGGTTGGTTGATCTGCCGGGACCGCTGCCGGAGTGCCCGAGAACACGCCGCCCGCCGAGGAAGGTGTTGCGGAAGCCGTATCCGTACAATCGGCACTGGCCCACGGTGACGGGCGGGTCGGTCGGGGCGAGGACCACCTTGCCGCTGGTGAACAACTCAGTGAACTCGTCGCCCAGGACCTTCCCCTTGCCCAGCGCCCTGACGAATGTGAGCAGGTCGGGAGCACTGGCGTAGACGCCCTCCGAGGGGCCGCCAACGTATCCGAAGTTCTCGTTGGTGGTGAAGTCGGCGCGCTCACCGGATTTCTGGGTGTAGTAGGGGTGCGCGATGCCGCGGTCGGCGAGGATCTGGGGGCGGGTGTAGAGGTCGGAGCGCTTCATGCCGGCCGCCGCGAGCACGTGGCGGCGTACGTAGTCGTGATAGCTCTGGCCGGAGACGGCCGCCACGAGGGCGCCCAGGATGAAGTAACCGGAGTTGCTATATCTGTGCCGGGTGCCGGGCACCGGATCAGGCTGCTGCTCCATGCCCCGGATGATGGCCATGACGCCGTCCATCATCTCGGTGGCGCTGGCCCATTTCCTGATGCCGTCGTCGAAGTCGGGCGAGTTGGGGTAATGGCCCATGCCGGCGGTGTGGGTGAGCAGCTGATGGACGGTGACCTGCTTGGCCGCCTCGGAGAAGCCGTCGAGGTAGGCGCCCAGCGTCTCGTGCAGCTTCAGCTTGTCCTCCTCGACGAGTTGTCCTACGGCCAAGGCGGTGAAGATCTTGGTCAGTGAGGCGAGGCCGAAGACGGTGTCACGGCCGTTGCGGATGGAGCGGGACGCGTCGGCCATGCCGTAGGACCTGGTGAGCACGGGATCGCCGCGATAGGCAAGCAGGACTGTCCCGGAGAACTGGTCCTGCTCGGCGCGGCGCGCCAGGAACTCGTCGAACTCTCCACCCGGGAGCAGTTCCTTCGGAACACGTCCGGTCCGAGAAGCCCCGGTGTCGGCGGCGGCGGGAGCGGGGGCGGCGAGCACACCACTCGCAGCCAGGGAGGCGGTGCTCAGCAAGCCGAGCGCCGAGCGTCGGGACGGCTGTGCGGGTTCGCGCTGTTCCATTGCCTGTGCCTTCCAAAGGCCCGGGGCCACGAGCCGGTTATCGGAGAAGTTTCCGGGGGCGCGGGGGACGCTGACGAGCGGCTTGCCGCCGCTCGGGCGATGCCGGTGCCCAGAGGCTGGCTCGAACGTGGTCGCTCAGGCGCTGACACCCGAGCGACCACACCGGCCTGGTCTCGCAGTATCGCGACGTGGGGCGAGGCAGGGGCTATCGGGCATCCGGGTCCATGGAGTCGCCGGTGATGTACAGGTTCATGTGGGTGTAGTCGAAGGTGATGGCGAAGGACTCGAAGAACTCATGGGTGAAGTTGGCGATGGTGTCGAACTTCATCCCGGCACCGACCTTGGGATTCTCGTTCGCATACCCCTTGACGCGCCGCCGGGTCGCCTTGCCGAGGCTGCTCCGCTCCGGCGCGATGGGGTAGCGGACCCCGCCCCTGGACTCCTCCGGCTCGCCGAGCTCGACTCCGGCGCGTTCCGCGAAGTCGATCGAGGTGCCGATGCCCCGGCCTGGCCCGCCGGTGTCGAAGGTGACGACCCGAGGCCCGAAGTCGTTGAGGGAGCCCAGCGTGCAGGGGAAGTGATCCTTGGCCAGCCACAGCGGCAGGACGTCGCCCTTGAGCCGCGCCGCCTGGGCACGGAACCTGCGCAGGCCAGCCTCGGTCTTGCGGCGCAGAACGAACTGTTCATGGCCGTAGTCCATGGTGGTCAGGAAGTGGTAGAACAACACCGTCCCGAGGGTGCCCTGCGGCACGGAGTCATCGGGCAGCTTCGGCCGCACGGCGTCGTTCCAGTGCACGGGAGCGTTGCGAATCTCGATGTCACCCACGCGCACCGACTCGGCGATGCCGTGGTACATGACGTACTCCTTGTCCTCGATCTTCGCGCGGCTCTCGGAGATTGCCGTCAGGCCGGCGTCCGCGGCGACGTCCATGCTGAAGCCCGCCGTGGTCGCGCCGGTGTCGAGCAGGAAGGTCGTCGGCGGTCTGCCGTTAATAGAGACCTGCAGATGCGGCAGGGGATCGATGCCCAGGAGCGGCACCCGGGTGCTCTGTGGGCCGTCCACCCGCCAAGGTGTGCCCTTGATGTGCTCGTACAGGGTGGCGTACGCCGCGTGAGTGGTGTTCTCCGTCTTGCGGAGCCACGGAACGGCCTCCCGCAGCCGGTCCTGGCGGACGTAGCAGTCAGCCAGCTGGTAGAGGGAGAACTCGTCGTCGGGCTTCAGCGTGACGGCGCGCTTCAGGAACCTCTCTGCGTCGGCGAACCGGTTGGACAACAGGGCGATGTAACCGATCTGCGCGGCCGCGTGCGCGTTGTCGGCATCCTTTGTCAGCAGGCGCCGGTAGCCTTGCTCGGCGCGCTTGAAATGGCCGTCCTTGAACAGCTTGTCAGGGTCGCCTGCGGACGATGGAACAGCGGCCAAGGCGCTCGCGCCACCCGTACCCAGCAGCGGCAGCGTCGCCCCCACCGCGGCCGCCAGCCCCGCGCGTTGCAGAAACTTCCGTCGCTCCAGTCCCTGGGTGATTCCTTCTTCGTGCACAGTCGACTCCTCACGTCCACCGATGTCAGCGGCGATCTGCGGCACACGCCGCGATCGGTCACGGCCTGAGAATCCGAGCAGAAGCCGGGACCCATGAGACCATTGCCGTTGTTTCCTCCGTGTTGCCGTCCACCCAGCCATGCCTCGACTTCTGCGGCTCCTTCCGGCTGAACGTGTTCGAGCACGGCTGGAAGCGCTCAGCCGCGCTCGGGCGACGTTTCGGCTACCAGGCGTTGGAACGGCGGAAGTGGCTGCGCTCCGGGCTCAGGAAGACGTACTGGCCGCCCCGACACCAGGGGGCCTTCCGTGCCGGGGCATGTGCAGGCGTAGGACGTCGCGAACTGGCTGGCGAACAGATCGTCCAGGAACGGCGGGATATCAAGGGCTCGCATGGACCGGTCCTTGGGGCGGCCCCGGTAAAACCTCCCGTTCGGCTCGTACAGCTTCCAGTGGGCTCGTCCCAACATGAATTGGCAGGTCGCAGGGACAGCCTGGGGTGGGTCCAAGGCGAGGCCTTGGCGCGCGCTCAAATGCCGCCTGGCCAACGTGGTCTACCGACGACTGCTCAGCTATCAAAAGACAAATCACATCAGCAGCTTGAACACATAAACACCGGTAGGGCGGGTGGACTTCCACAACCTCCGCCACACCAGAGGTTTCACATGCCGCCGTACCGCTTCGCGCCGCCGTCGTTGCGCTGACCCCTGCCTATGCCACCGGCGTCATCCGCCGCCGTCGGCAGCAGGGGGCCGCGTCCTTCCACCAGGGATGCAAGGCCCAGAGGACGCTGGGCCGCCCGTGTACCGGCAACCCCGTTCACCTGGCGGGCCACTCTGGTCGGCTACGGGTGCCCTCGTCCCATTGGCCGGGCTTCGTCTTATCTCGACTCGATCGCCAGGCCACCGTAGTGTGTCCGTCTCGGCTATTCATCTCAATTGCCGCAGCGTGGTGCACTGCAGGGCTCATGTCGGGCCGCAATGGCATGTAGGTGGTTGGTGAAGGGCGGGTTGACGCTCTCCTTTAGCTTGACGTGCATCATACGCACCGTGTTGCATCGGGTGTCTCGTGAGCCCGTTCCGCCTACCGGCTTTCTCCTGAGAGCGGTTAGGACGCGATATGAGCCCCCGTACGCCGCCGCCGCGCTGAAGGGGGACTGTCTGAAAGACCGTGTGTTGCCATCAACTGCCGCAGCTCCCGGTTCGCCTAAAACAGCCCCCACGCCGATCTCCCGTCGATACCAGACATGCCCAAGGAAGTGTGGCGGCAGCCGTTCCCTGGCCGTGAGCCTCGAGACGGCCCGGGGCGGCTCGATCCGTTCGTGATGTAGGGGCCGACGAACCAAGGCGTCGTGCTGACCGGCCATTCGCCTGGGCGGTCCGCCTCGTCGGCGAAACCCGCCGATACGTCGAACACCTCCCCGAAGGCTTCACCTCGGTGCGCACATCCACCCTGGTGAAGCCGGTGCTCCGTAACGAGCGGGGGTCGAGGTCCGCCACCACACCCGGCGAGGCCCAAGTGCTGGGGGGCGCCTCTCATCCTGCACCCGCGTCGCGCATCCATACTCACATTGCACTGTTGCCGCCCAAGCCGTACGGCCTCATGCACCACAATTGATCGCCGAGGTCATGAGCCGCCATCTTGATCGGAAAAATTACCCCGGATATGGCGGGTTTCGCAAACGATCAAAGCCGGGCCGAGTGACCTACTTCAGCACTGGACAGGTGACCCGGTCCAGCAATTGACGGCGCTAACGCGGAGCGCCTCGGACAGCCCACCAAGGGCCAGAAAGAATAGTTTACCACAAGGCCGCCCCAACCCCACCGCAAATCCAGGCACTTCTGCACAGTGAGGCCGCCGTGGCGCACGCCGCTGCAGGAGACAGGATCGGCACTCAGTAGCATTTCCGAACGGCCAAGGCGAGACTCGAAGGTGACTCCCAGCCACGGATCGCTGTCGGCACCCATCATCAGGCCGACCACGCCCGCCAACAGGCCACGGTTCACAGTCTTCTGGGTGAGCAGCCCATCGCCATCAACGCCCTCAAGAACTCGATCCGCCACCGCTGCGCTGTCGAGCTCCGTGACAAGACCATTGCTCTGGGCGACCTGGCCGAACTGCAGCTTGCCTGCGGCCGACTCGACCAGGCCATCGAGAGCCGGCACCTCTTTCTCGACAACTGCTCAGCTGTTCAATGTGGACGCGTTCGGACTGCTCTCATAAGCATGCGCTCGAGCCTCCGATCCCATGTCAGCTACCCTCCGGCCCAAGCGCTGCTCCGTCGCACCACCCCCTGGCCGACTGGCAGTGGCTTTTCCGACAGCCACTGAATACCATCTCGACCGGTTCCGAAACGGCCTCCGGCCCAATGGCCAGCCATCTCGGCGCCCGCATGCGCGAGCCGCCGCTTCGTGCCGGGCGCGACCACCGCCCGATATGCGGCCGGTGCCGCCGCGGCCGCCGCCTTCGCGTCCCCGCGCGGGCATTCGGCCGTCGGCGGGGCCAGCGCCCCGGCCCTCTCCGCGACCGGCCCGATACTCCCGACAGACCGGACAGCAGCAGCGCCAGCCCGACCGCGACCGCCAGGAGACGATTCAGTCCCAGCGCACGACCACCCGGTGCGTGACTGTTCGCTGGCATTGGTGATCTTGGGTCGTCAGGCCCGGAGGCGATAGATCACCGAGGACGTGGAGGGATGGGCTTGTGGATCCGCTGCTGGACCGGACCGCTGAACGGCGTGCGCTGTCGTCCGAGCAGGCGCGGCTGGCGGAGGTCGAGGCCGAGTTGGAGCGGATCGCCACGGCCGAGCAGGTGGTGACCCGGTTGCTGGCCGAGCAGGACGATGGTCCAAGCGATGCCGAGGGTGGCCAGAGGGTTGAGCACGGCCAGGCCCGGCGGTCGCCGGCCCTGGCCGTGCCGGCCGGCAACGAGGCCGCCGGGGTGGTGGATCTGCCCGCCGAGTATCAGCGGCTGGGCAGGTCGTGGTCGAGGAAGGGTCGGCCGGGCAGGGGCGGCGTGATGCGCCCAAGCGGTCGTTTTCGTTGTCAGGGTGCCGCTTGAGGCAGCCGTGCAGGATGCCGGCTAGGCGGTTGGCGAGCTGACGCAAGGCGGCATCGTCGTCAGTCAGGATCGGCCAGGGTCCGCCGGCGCACGAGGGGGCTCACCGTTTGGCAAGATGTCGGCCGCCGCCAACCAGCGAGGGCCAGAACGACCAGGACGCGGGTCTTCAGGCCGCGGGAGCGGAGACAGGGCCCTGGAGGCCTGACCCTCTCATGCCCATTCGGTAACGGGTCCATAGCTTTCGGTGACGAATGTTGGTTTGCGCAGGGATTGCCCTGGTTTGGCCGATGTCGAAGGCTTGGAGCCAAGCGGCAGGCCGGGACAGGCCGGGGAGACGTCCAGGCCAGGGCCCTGCGCTGAAGAGGGCCTGGGTGATCAGGACCGGTAGGCCACCGGATGCCGCCGATCCCCCACCCGGCGAGGCCGGTTCCGGGCCTCGCCCCAACTCAGGAGATCGCCGTGGAACCAACCACAGCGGGAACCCTCACCCCGCAGCGCGCCCGACCGAGAACCGCGCGGAGGACCTCGATCGTGCTGGGAGTCGCCCTCGTCGCCGGCGTCGGTGTCTCAGCCCTGTCCCCAGGCATCGCCCACGCTCAGGACACCAACATGATCTGCGCGCTCAACGCGGAATTCACCATCAACCCGCCGCTGGACCCCACTGTCAGGTCCCGCACGGCCACCAGCGACCCCGGCCCCGCCTTCTGCGAGGGCCAGATCCACGGTGAGACGGTCGACCCGACCCAGACAGGCGAGTGGCGGTTCACCGCCCAGTCGATCGAATCCTCCTGCGTCGCCCCCTTCTCCGGCGACGGCCAGTCCCGCATCACCTTGCAGACCACCCAGGGCAACTCCAAGACCGTCAGCGTCGACTGGAACTTCGTCACCGCGGGTACGGTGTTGACCACCACCGGGGAACAGACGGGAGTAGGCGAGTTCCGTCCCTTGATCGGCAACTGCGTCACCCAACCGTTCGAGAGGGGCGAATTCACCTTCGCCAACGCCACCATCAAGCAGTAGAACCAGTGACCCGACCCCTCGCCCCGGCCCGGCACTGTCCGGCCGTCCGGTCCGGCTCCCGAAGGCCGAGGAACGCGCCGGGTCCATCCGCCCGATCAGCTGAGCCCCCGCAGGGGCGCAGGAACCACCCTCGGTCGCTGAAACCTCGCACTGCCGACAACTCGGCGCCGGGCGACGAAAACCCGCCAAGTCCCGGACTCCCGTACGCACCGGAGTCCGGGGCTTCGCGCACCCAGGCTTGCGTGGCGAGTCAAAACGCCCGGCTTAGACCGGGTCCTATGTGGTGAGGCGGACGAGTCGTTTGTAGCAGCACAGGGCTGCTGCGAGGTCGAAAAGGGCAAGGTGGTTGCGGGGCGCGTTCGTAGCGGTGGTTGAGCCTGCGGTAACCAGTCAGCCAGGACAGGGTGCACTCGATGACCCAGCTCCGGCGGCCTAAGCGTGCTCGGACTTGACCTCATAGCCGGCCCGATTCCGCTCGACTTCGCGCTGCAACTGCCGGCGCGTGAGCGGGCGCCCCACCCTGCACAGCCGGTCCGTGGCTGGACGCCGGATACGACGCGCCCCGCATCGCGCACCTGCTCACCGGCCTGCCCGTGCAGATCCTGGGCTGCCTGCGCTCGGACCGGGTCATGCGCCGCCCGGCTCCCTCCCGCGAGAGGTTCATGCAGTAAGGGCTCGCACCCACGTCAGCAACTTTTGCTAACGAATAGCGATCTGATGGTTACGAACAGTAGCGATCTGGGGGAGGATCGCCGAGCGACCACCGGATATCAATCGAGAGGGTGATCATGAACAGGTTTCTCACGGTACTCGTCCTGACCGCCGGTGCGGTGCTGGCCGGGACCACCGGCCTGACCGCGACGGCGTCGGCGTCGGTCGCGTCGGCGCCGGCAGCCACCGTCACGGCCGGAGACTTCTGCGGTTGCGGCTGCTGCGGCGACAACGACAACGACAACGACAACCTCAACGTGAACATCAACGCCTGAGAGCACGGCCATGACCGCCCGGACGGGATTCCCGTGCCCCGGCGGTGACGTGGTGACATCTGGCGGAGTTCGCATCGACCTCCGCCAGATGTTCGTGTGAGCATGGCGTCCGGAATGACCGCAACCGCTCAGAGCTGCTGGGCTCAGGGGCCCGGGCCTGGACATCACTGCTCACTTGGGTTGTACGGCGGATCAGTGATCACGTAGTCGCTGGAATCGGTCGGCAATGCGGACAGAACAGCGAGGGCATCGCCGCGGTGGATGGTCCAGGCGGACGCGGCCCGGTGTACCGAGCATTGGGCAGCGCGAGGACGGTGCCTGGGGACCTGACGGACGGAGCCGATCGAATCGGCGGCCCGCAGGATCCTCTATGAGTGAGGGCCGGGGATCGCATCAACCGAGGTCATCCACGTCTCCGGTCAGTGCCTTGGTCACAAGTTCGTCCATGGCCGCTCCGGTGGTCTCCTGCAGCCCCGCCCATTGGGTGATGTGCCCCGAATCTTGAGCTGGGAGCTGGCAGCAACGCACGTGCGTGTCAATACAGGGAGAAGGCCAGATCGTTTGCGCCTTCACGGGTAATGGACTGCCGTCCGTTGTGCACGCGCATCTGGAAGGCTCGCGGGCTCGGCCGTCCGGCCAGGTCCCAGGCGTCCCACGCGGCTTCTACTGCGTCCCACAACCGCGTCGGTCCCGCTTGGCGGACGGTATGCCCGTGAGCGTGGTCGGGGATGAGTGTGGCCGCCGCACCTGTGTTGACATCGATCATGTGCAGGATGTCCTGGTCGATGGTCCTCTCAGTGACCAGTTGGGCGTCCGGTGCGGCGAGCTGGGCGAGGAACCGGCCGAAGAGGCCCTCGCTCGTGGCCTCGTCCAGGCGGTGAGGGCTGTGCCGGACCGGACGCGGCGGGGCGTCGTGGGTGACGCTGGCCCAGTGCCCGACGATGCGGTCGAACGGCGCTGAAGGCCAGTAGCCGTACACACCGTCCGCGACGGCCAAGTCCGGGTGGTAACCGCAGCCGTACAACGCACGGGCGGCCTGGCCCAGTCGGCTTCTGTCGATTTCGACGGAGGTGACGTCGCCGTTGTCGCCGAGCCGTTCACAGGCCAGCGCGGTGGAGTAGCCGGTACCAGTACCGATCTCCAGGACGTCATGGCCGCCGCGCAGGTCGGCGTCCAGTCACATCCGTAGCACCAGCGATGCCAGCGTGGACGACGAGGTGGGGGCACCGCCGACTCTGGGGCCGGGCCGGTTCCAGTTGGGTTCGTCGCCGTCGAACTGAGTGATCAATGTCTGGTCGCGGTACACCTCGCGCAACCACCGGTCCGGGTCGGTGGAGGCGGTGACCGGTTCCCACACGGTCAGCCCATCCTCAGACCGGGTGCCGGAGTCGGTGTAGAAGCCAGGCACGAACCGGTGCCGCGGCACGGTCTCGACGACATGACGCCAAGCCGGGTCACTCAGGAGCCCGTCCTCGGCGAGGACGTCGGCGAGGGATTGCCGCAACCGCCCGGCCTCGTGCTCAACTTCGGGGCTGGCGTCGCTGTGGGGTCGCATCGACATAGATCCATAATCTGCCCTTGGTCGGCACACGGCCCACCCCTCCGGTCTAGCGCTGGCCCGCACATCTCTACGGCCGCTCGACTGCTCTTGCTGGAGGTCAACGTGCTCCTAGCGCAATCCCCAGGTGCGCCGACGGCACAACAACGCCAGCCGGTCTTCCCGCGTAGAGCATTGCCCGATAACCACGCTAATTGGCGTACTCGAGGTACTGGGCGCCTGGGGTGATGGTGATTGTGTAGGTGTCGAGCGCGGGTTTCCCGATGGCGTTCCATTGGCGAGTGGCTTGTTCGACACGGTGCCACAGGTCTTGGGGACCAGCGTGGCTGATGCGCGCAGGGTCGGTGCGGGTCGCCTCGGCCCATGAGCCGTCAGGTGTGGTGATCATGAGACGGTCGGGGCGGGGGAAGACGGTGATGCCCGGGAGGTCCTGCCCTACGGTCAGTGCTAGCGCAGGTTCGTTCAGGATCGCCGCACCCACGTCGCTCTGACACGGTGGTTTTGTCGATGGCGGGCACGTCCGGCGCCGCAGGGTGCGCGGGGTCGGTGCGGGCGGACATGAACCCGACGCCACCGTCGATCAACCGACCGGTCGCGGTGCCGTCTGCGTGGACGGTGAGTTTGACGATGGCGCCACCGCGGATCATTCCGACCGGTCGCAGATCAGCCAGGATGATCCCGCCGGGACGCACCTGCTGCACCCAGGCGTAGGGAATGCGGTCGACGGCGACGGTGGCGATGTTCCGGTCGTAGGGGGCGTGTTCAGGGTGTCCAGCCCTACCGTCACGAACGGCCAGCCGGGGACGAAAGCCGCTCTTAGCGAGTCGCCCACGGGCCAGGTCAACCAGGTGCGGGTCAATGTCGATGCTGGTGATTTGGCGGTCGCCGAGGCGTTGGCTGAGCAGAGCAGCGTTGTAACCGGTGCCGGTGCCGATCTCCAGGACGCGCATGTCGTCGGCGGCCACCAGCAGGTGCAGCAGCCACAGCATGTAGCCGGGGCGGGTGCTGGAGCTGGTGACGTACGGGATACCGGGCTGGCCCGGCATTGGAAGCAACTGGGTGGCAAGAGTCTCGTCGCTATAGACGCCGGGCAGCCAGGCGGGGTCGGTGCTGTCGACCCAACGGGGAGGATCGACGGAATCGTCATAGAACCTGGGCACGAACACATGTCGGGGCACCGCAGTAAAGGCCGAACGCCAAGACGGGTCCGACAGCACCTTCTCGCCAGCGAGCTGACCGGCCAGCGCCTCGAGCAAAGGCTGCCAGCGGGCGGCGGGGATCACATCAACCGAGGTCATCCACGTCTCCGATCAGTGCCTTGGTCACGAGCTCATCCATGGCCGCTCCGGTGGTCTCCTGTAGCCACGCCCATTGAGCTCCCGGGCCACACTCCTGGAAATGCCATCCCCGGGCGGCGACGCAAAAGTCCAACACGCCCAGCTCCAGCTCGAACGAGCGCAGGTAGCGGCGGCACCCTTCGGCGATATCGGCGGGAATGTTGACGATCTGGTAAGTGAGTGCGTCGTACCGGGCCCGGAAGTCCTGGCGGGCGTGGGGGTCCTCGGACTTGATCGCGACACCGATCTGCCCATGCCGGGTGACCAGGAGCCGGGCGTCGAACTCCTTGACGTCGGCGAGGTTGGCCTGGAACTGGTGCATCGTCATTCCGACACGGTCGTCGATGTCGGCCGGGGTGACGGGGGCGGTGAGGATCAGGCGGACGTCACCGTCGTCGGCGATGGCCTTGTGCATCAGGGCCTTGTACACCACTCCAGGCTCGTGGGCTCCAGCGAAGGAACGGGCATAGTCCGGGTCGTTGGTCAGCACTGTGGACGTCACGGGCAGCCCGCACCGGGCCGCGGTGGCCAGTTGCAGCGGCTTGTACTCACTGTCGGCGACCCGGCCAGGTCGACCGGGCACCCACCGCACCGGTAACGAGGCCAGCAGTCCTCTCAGCCCGAACCGGCCCTCTACTCGCGCGAACCGTTCCTCCGCACCGCTCAATCCCTCCGGCACGGTGAACGGCTGGGACTGACGGTAGAACACCGCAGCGACATCGGCCAGATCAAGCACCGTCCCATCAGGGATGATCGTGACGCGCCACGCCGCCGCGCTCGCCACCGTCCTGGAGCAGCCGAGCCATCAGGCTTGAACCGGGGTGTGCTTCCGCGGCCCCGAATCGGCCGAATGGCTGGAGCTGTGGCTGACGTGCACGCTGCCCAACGGCCTGAGCCGCATGCCCGCCACCCCGAACGCCATCCGGCGCGGCTTGGTCACCAATCCCTACCCCAGCTCCCCGCCACCTTCATCCAGGACACGCTCACCTACCTCACCCGCCGCAAAGCCGCCCGCACCGCAGCGCCTATGTGGTGGACTGGGCGTTCGTGTCCCGCGGTGCCGCCTGGTTGGAGTTGGCAATGTTGATGCCCTGGCTGCTCAAGGCCGGGCACTCGCCGAGCGAAGCCGAGACGTGGGTGTCCCAGTTCCCGTCCTGGGAACAGGCCGCAGCGGCGGACATCGACTGTTTCGCCTCGGCGTTCGCCAGACAGTGGCGAACGGCGAGCCAGACCCGCGACGACTCCTGGATCCACCTTCACGCCGACCTCACGCGGCGCTGGGATGACCACCGCCGCAATGGGGCAACGTAACCGACTGGGTCCAGGACCATCCCGGAAAGCAACATTCAACTCTGTGACCGCACCATCGTCGGCCACGCGCAAATTCGCACGGTAGCTGGACAAACGTCCACCTTCCTCGCCCAAGTCTCCGCAGAGGAGGCCGCCGTGGCGTTCACCGCCGCGTGGGACGGCGAGGCGGCCCGGACCTGGAACCGGCACCGCTCAGCACCGCGCTCGTTCACCGCCTGGGCAGCCCAGCCCGTCCGGCCCCGGCCTGCACTCGCCGGGAGAACAAATTGGACCCAGCGGATACACCGAGGTCAACAACCCCAGGCCCGGACAACCCCGGAACACCCTCGGCCACCAGCACCAACCCCAAAAGTCCAGGCTCGGCATCCTGCCAGAGGCTACGCCGCCACCAAGGCAGGTATTGCCTCTAGGTGGGGAACACCGAGATCCTGTGCCAGGTGTCTTGGAGGGCTTTGCCCCTCGGCTTCTGAAGGGGTGGCGGATTCGGGTTGAAACGAACCGGTTGGGGGACAAAGGGCCGGAATGGAGCCGGTGGGATCGGTGTAATGGTGGGAGTGCCAGGTGGCACCTTCCCCGGATCGTCAACGTCCTTTGGCGGTGTGACCACAGGACGTTTCGGCGGGTGCGGGGGCACTGGTGGGTTGCCATTCTTCCACGGGTTCTGAGG
>NZ_SMJX01000230.1 GCF_004348535.1 Actinomadura sp. KC216 | reverse complement strand
GGATCCGATCTCGATCAGCAGGACGCACAGGCCCGTTCCGGCCAGGCCGCGACCGGGCGCCGGGGCCGGGCCACCGGCGCGGCCGTGGAGGTCCTGGAGGGCCAGGGTCGTGGCGGCGACGGTCTCGGCGCCAGTGAGCAGGCCCATTTCCGCGGGCAGTTCGCGGTTCACCAGGATGTGGGTGCCTGGGGAGGCGTGCGCGTCCAAGGCCGTCATGCAGGCCCGGGCCCAGTCTTTCGCGGTGGGCGGCGTGACGACGCCCTGGGCGTAGTGGTTCATGGAGTAAAGGGACGTGGTGCCGTCGGAGGAGTGACCGGCGGCCACCGCGGCGCCCCACGGGAGCGGCACCTCCCAGCCGTCCAGGAGTGGTAGCGCTCCGCAGGCGTGGCGGATCGTCGCCGGTGGTTCGCCGTAGGCCCCTTCGAACAGGCGCGCCATCCATCGGATCTCGTCCTCGATCACGCGAGTTTCTCCAGCCGGTCGGCGGCCTCGGCGGCGCCGCCCGCCGCGGCGAAGGACTCCCGGACGCGTTCGGCGGCGGCCCGGTGCGGGCCGTCCGCGAGGACGGTGGCGAGCGCCGTGCGGAGCTCGTCCGGGCGGACGCGGCCGAACCGGACGCAGACGCCCGCACCGGCGGCCTCCACCTGGCGGGCGACGACCGAGTTGTCGTGCAGGATCGGGGCCACCACCAGCGGGAGGCCCTGGGACAGGGACTCGGAGACGGTGTTGTGGCCGCCGTGGCAGACGACGGCGGAGACCCGTTCGAGCAGCTTGAGCTGCGGGACGTGCGCGCGGACGAGCACGTTCGGCGGCGGGTCGGCGACGGTCTCCGGAGGCGCCACGAAGATCGCCTGGATGTCCAGCTCGCGGACGGCGTCGGCGGCGGCCCCGAGGAACCGCCGGCCGGACGAGCCGACCAGCGTGCCGAGGGTGACGAGGGCGGCGGGGCGGCCGTCCAGCCAGTCCCAGGGGAAGGGGCCGGTTGCGGGACGGCCGAGGGCGGGGCCGACGAACGCGAACCGGTCGGGGAAGAAGGAGATGTCCCCGATCAGGGCGCCGGTCGAGAAGATCAGGACCAGGTGGTCGGAGAAGCGCAGGTCCAGCAGGTCGTCGATGCCGTGGTCCAGCTGGAAGGCGGCCATCTGGTCGCGGATCCACTGCTCGACCTTCGGCATGCCGGCGAGCGGGCGGGCGAACTCGGAGGACGTCGTCGCCGAAGTCGCCCAGGGGATCTCCCGGTGCCGGGCCGCGACCGGGGCGGCGAGGACGAGCTGGTCCGCGACCACGACGTCCGGGCGGAAACGGTCGATCGCCTTCTCGACGCCCGGCATCATGGCATGTCCGAGCGGGACGGCGAACTCCTCCCAGAGGAAGCGGAGGGCGGCCAGGCCGCGCAGCCCCAACCAGTCGTTCCGGATATCGGGCAGGCGGCGCCCGAAGTCGCCTTCGGTGGCGTTGAAGATGCGGGAGCCGGAGCGCAGCAGCGGTTCGATGGACGGGCGGTGGCCCGTCCAGGCGACCTGATGGCCGCGGCGGGCCAGCTCGGCCCCGACCGCGACGGTGGGGTTGATGTGCCCGGCCAGCGGCGGGACCGCGAACAGAAAGCGCCGTGGCGATGTCCGCGCGCGCCGGATGCCCGGGTCGTCGAGCAGGGACGGGACGGTGCGGCGGCGGGCACTCATCGGACGGCTCCGGCGGCGGGCGCCCGCGTGCCGGCGTGGTGGGCGAGCCAGGGCAACAGGACCTCCAGGATCTCGGACGTTCCGGCTGGGAGCAGGGAGTGTGCGTAACCGTCCAGGGTGTGCAGCGCGCAGCCGGGTACGTGGCGGACGAGGAGCCGGCCTGCGTCGGCCACGTCCGAATGCTGGCCGTAGAACGCCAGGACGGGGCAGCGCAGGGTCGCGAGGGCCGCGGGGCTGACGGGTTCCAGCGCGGCGAGGTCGTCCACGAGCGTCGTGCCGTTGAGGAGCGCGTCCGCGTGCGCCACCAGCCGCGCCAGGCGGCGTTCGACGGAGGCGAGCTGGTCGGCGGTCCGGTCGTACTCGAACAGAAGCGCCGACCTCGCCAGCGAGTTGTGGAAGTTCCGGGTCCAGTGGGGCCCGTCGGCGGGCCCGTGCGCGTCGATGAGAACGAGCCCGGCCACGCGGCCGGGGTGCGTGAGGGCGGCGTTCAGCGCGACGACTCCGCCGAAGCTGTTGGCGACGAGATGGACGCGATCGTGGCCAAGGGCGTCCAGGACGGCGAAGAGGTCCGCGACCGCGTCGGCCACGCCGTAGCCGGTGGGCGGGCGCTCGGTGCGGCCGTGCCCGCGCAGGTCGTACAGGACGCACCGGGTGCCCGCCTCGGCCACCGGTGGGGCGAGCGAGCAGTAGAAGGTGGACAGGTTGTCGACGGCGAGGCCGTGGACGAACACCACGACGGGCGGGCCCGTTCCGGATTCCTGGACGTGGAACCGGAGACCGCGCGCGGTCACCTCAGGCATGCGCCTGCTCCTGGGCGGCGATGTGGTCCACGAGGTCCCCGATGGTCAGGTTGATGAGCTGGTCGAGGTCCAGGCCCGCGATGAACGCCGGGAAGTCGACGCGGTCGCCGTAGTGCGTGCGGAGCCGGTCGACCAGCGCGACGAACTCGATGCTCTCCAGCCCGAGATCGTCGCCGAACGCGGTGCCGGGGCCGATCTCCACGTCGAGGAGGAAGTCCTCCCCCACCACGTCGATCAGCATCCGGACGACCTCGGACCTTATGTCGTCGCTCATGCGCGGGCCTCCTCCATGTCCGCTCCGCCGGCCGCGACCGTCCAGGCCACGACGTGTTCTTCTATTTCGCGTGTTTCCACGGTGGTGACCGTGCCGTCCGCGGCGATGAGCAGCCGCTCGGCGTCGGCGACGGTCACGACCAGTTCCGCCGGCCGCTCGGGGGCCAGCGAGCGCAGCACCGCCTCCTTGGCCGCGCGGGCGCGTGCGTCCTTCTCGTTCCGGGCGAGGCCGATGCCGGACGGTTCCCGGCCTGCTCTCACCAGGGCCACGCCCAGTTCGGTGGTGGAGGCGATGGAGAGGGTGAGCGGCTCGTCGAACGGGCCCGTGACCGCGGGCCCGTCGTGGACGGTGAGTTCCGCCGGGAAGAGGGGGCCGTGGCCGTTCCGCCAGAGGTGGTCCCGGACGGCGTCCTTCGCCGCGATGCGTCCGAGCAGCCAGGGCCCCTGCGCGGACGGCGGGAGAGCCTCGTACTGGGCGCGCTCGGGGGCGCACAGGTAGTAGCGCATGAGGAGATCGCGCGACGCCGTGCCGTCCCAGCGTTTCCGGGCCAGGCACCAGCCGCCGGGTTGGGGCTCACCCGTTCCCGAGACCTCGGCGGTGAACCGCATCCGCCAGATGGCCTCGTCGGTGTAGAAGCGATGGCCCGTCCAGCCGCCGATGCGCGCCCATACCGTCCCGTCCTCGCGGACCAGTTCGGCCGAGCAGCGCATGGTCGTGTCGGTCAGGGACTGGTTCCAGATGGTCGCCGCGAGGTGTTCGCCCGCCGGCGGCAGCGGCCCGTACAGGGAGACCTGCTCGATCCCGATGGGGTACACCATCTGGTTGGTGTCGCCGTACACCTGGATCCAGTGGCCGCACAGCTGGCCCGCACTGTCCAGAAGCGCGCCCGGCGTGGGCAAGGACGTCAGGACGGCGCGCACACCGTCCTCCGCGACGGCCGTGATCTCGGTGATGCCGCGGAAGAGCGGGCCGTGGAACATCCAGCGCTCCTCGTACAGCCGGTCCGCGGTGACTATGGGCGGGCCCTCGATGGTCAGCGGAGTGGTGTCCGGCGCCGGTGGCGCCGGGTGGCGGTCGGCGAGCAGGACCGTCCCGTGCGCGTGGTCCTTGACGACGACCTTCACCTTGCGCCGCCGGTCGCGCTCCTCGATGAGGGAGGCGCGGATCTCCACGGTGGTCGGCGGGGCGGCCACGATCCAGCGGACGGCGCGGACGTCCTCGAATCCGATGACCACCATGCCGGGCAGCAGTTCCCTGGCCGTGTCGGCCAGGACTTCGAGGAGCGTGGCCAGGGGGACGATCGGAAATCTGTCCGACATGTCGGGCCAGCCCGGGGCCTGCGGTATCACGCAGTGGTCGCTCAGGTACGGCATCGCGGCGAGCGAGAAGACGCGGGAAACGGCGAGCTCGTCCCGGGGCGGTGGTGCGTCCTCGACCGGCGGGCTCGGCGCGGGTCTGGCGCCGAGGGCCTCCACGACGGTCTGCGCCCCCGCCGCCGCGTCGTGGAGGAGCGCCTCCAGCTCGGCCAGGACGGGATCGTCCGCGGGCAGCGACGGCACGTCGGGCGCGGTCCCGGACGCGGTCCCGGAGGCCGCCCCAGAGGCCGCCCCGGACGCGAGGCGGATGGGCGGGACGGCGCCGTCCAGCCTGACCAGCGGCGTGCCGAGGTCGAGCGGGATGCCCGTGGCGGGCGCGGGCGGCGGCGGGGACGCGCCGTACCCTTCGACCCACAGCGCGGCGGCGACGCGGCGGAGCTGCGCCATGCCGTCCCGTTTCGGCGTGTTGACGGCCATCGCGAGGTGCTCGCGGTCCCCGAGCGCGTCGGCCACGAATCCCGTGAGGCTGCCGGGGCCGACCTGGAGGAACACCCGCGCGCGGGCCGTGGCGTGGAGTTCCTCGACCAGGTCGCCGAACCGGACGGGTTCGAGCAGGTGCCGGACGACGAGATCCCGGACGTCGGCGGCCGCCCGGGGGAACGGCGCGACCGTCGTCGCCGACCACAGCGGGACGCGCGAGCCGTGGACCGGCACGGCCTCGAACGACCGCTGCATCAGGCCCTCGTACGCCCTGGCCAGCGGCGTGTGGAAGCCGGACCTGAACGGAAGCTCCTGCCCGGGGACGCCTTCGGCCGCCAGCCTCCCCAGGATCTCGCGGACCTCGTCCGCCGGGCCGCAGATCACCGACTGGTGCGGGCAGTTGTCATGGCTGACGAAGACACCGGGACGTCCGGCGACGGCGTCCCGGGCGCGGGCGGCGCCGCAGCCGAGGGCCCCGTACACGGCGTCGAGGGTGTCCAGCTCCTCGCCGTCGAGGGCCCGGACGAACGCCTCCGCCGCGTCGGCGTCGTACCGGCCGGTGGCGATCATCGCCGTCCACTCGCCGAGGCTGTGGCCCGCCACGACGTCGGGTTCGATGCCGAGTTCGGCGAGCGCGGCGGCCAGCAGGCGGCCCACGCCCATGACGTCGGCTGCATGGGCGAACAGGTCGGAGCGGCCGGTGAGCGCGGGTTTCGGGAGCCCGAAGTGGTCGGCGACGTCGTCGACGCGGGGCTCGAAGGCGGGCTCGAACCCGGGGAAGAGGAAGGCCAGCCGCCCGCCTTCGGCGAGCAGCGGGCGGGGTGAGAACCACACGTCGCTGCGGCCGCGCCACGGCGTCCCCCGCTGGACGACCGCCCGCGCCAGGTCGAGCCTGCGCGGCGTGGGGGCGACGATCGCGAGGCGGCACGGGAGATCGGGGGTCTCCACTTCGTCCAGCGCCCGCGCCAGGAGGTTCTCGTCGGGCTCGGCCAGGGCGGCGGCCAGTTCCTCGGGCGTGTCCGCGGCCAGTTTGAGGACGCGTTCGTCCGACTGTGGCGGGTCGAGCGTCCGGCGCGGCCGTGTCCGCCGGGCGCCGCTCGGCGGCGGCTCCTCCAGGATCACGTGCGCGTTCGCGCCGCCGAACCCGAACGCGTTGACCACGGCCCGCCGGGGCCCGCCATGGCATTCCCAGTCGGTCGGCTCCCGGATGAGGTGGAGCCTGCCGTTCTCCAGGGCGGGATGCGGGTCGTCCACGTGCAGCGTCGGCGGCAGGACGCCGTCGCGCAGCGCGCACGCGGCCTTGATCAGCCCGGCGATCCCGGCGGCGGGCATCGCGTGCCCGATCATCGACTTGACGGTGCCGAGCCCGATCGGCGGGCCGCCGGTTCCGAAGACCCTGCGGAGCGTCGCGAGTTCCGCCTCGTCGCCCGCCGGGGTCGCCGTGCCGTGCGCCTCGACCAGCCCGACCGCGCCGGGTTCCGCCGGGTCGAGTCCCGCGTCCCGCCAGGCGCGCTCGACCGCGAGGACCTGGCCGTCCGCGAGCGGGCTCAGGAGGTCCGGTGCGCGGCCGTCGCTGGACGACCCGGCGCCGAGGACGACCGCGTGGATCCGGTCGCCGTCCCGTTCGGCGTCCGGCAGGCGCTTGAGCAGGACGATCCCGGTGCCCTCCGCGAGGAGCATCCCGTCGGCGGCCCGGTCGAACGGCCGGATCGTCCCGGTCGGGCTCAGCGCCCGCGCCTGGGTGAAGACACTCCACAGGGTGGCGTGGTGGGCGTGGTGGACGGCCCCGGCGAGCATCGCGTCCGCCTGCCCGCTCCGCAGCGCCCGCACCGCGTGCTCGACCGCCAGCAGCGACGACGCGCACGCGGCGTCGAGCGTGTAGGCGGGGCCGCGCAGGTCGAAATGCCCGGCGATGCGGGACGCGGCGAAGCTCGGCACGAGCCCGGACGGCCCGGAGGCGCCGGGGCCGCCCAGGTCGTCCGGGGCGTCCGGTCCGTCGAAGCCGAGGCGCTCGCAGAACGCGCGGCGGATCTCGTCCAGCCGCCGGTCCCCGAGTTCCGGCACCAGCTCGGCGAGGATCCCGGCGACCTGGTGGGACGTGCGGACCCGCTGGTCGAAGCGCGCGGCGCCCGGCGCGAGGTAGCCGCCGCGCCCGACGACCACGCCGATCCGCGACCGGTCGGGGAGCCGGCCGTCGCCGCCCGCGTCCTCGATCGCGTCGCCCGCCGCGCGCAGCGCGAGCAGCTGGTCGGGCTCCATCCCGGGCACGGCCGCCGGTGCGATCCCGAACCGGGCCGGGTCGAAGGTGGCCAGCTCGTCGACGAATCCGCCGCGCTTGCAGTAGAAGCGGTCGCTCTCCGGCGCGCGGGCGTAGGCATCGGGGTCGTAGTAGAGCGCGGGGTCCCAGCGTCCGGGCGGCACGTCGGTGATCGCGTCGACCCCGGCCAGGACGTTGCGCCACAGCTCGGCGGCCGATCCCGCGCCGGGGAACACCGCCCCGGCGCCGACGATCGCGATCGGCTCCCCGGCGGGGCTCACCGGACGGCCCCGGTGAACACGACCTGCGTCTCGTCGCCGTGCGCGATCTCGCGCAGCAGGGCCGCCGCGCCCGCGTCCGGCCCGATCAGGGCGGTGCCGCGCCGCGCGTACTCGCGCGCCAGCTCCGGCGACACCATCCCGCCGTCTGCCCACGGGCCCCAGTCGGCGACGAGCACCCGGCCGTGCAGGCGCGTCCGCCAGACGTTCGCGAGGGTGTCGCACGCGTCGTTCGCCGCGGCGTAGTCGGCCTGGCCGCGGTTGCCGTGGACGCCCGCGACGCTGCCGAAGACGACGAAGAACCCGAGGTCGGGCTGGACGGCCTGGACGAGGGCGGACGCGCCGTCCACCTTCGTCCGGTACACCCTGGCGAACGACTCGGGGGTCTTGTCGCGGACGAGGCGGTCCTCGATGATCCCGGCGCCGTGGACGACGCCGTCGAGGCGGCCGTGCCAGGCGTAGACGCTGTCGACCACGTCCCGGACGGCGTCGGGGTCGCGCACGTCGCCCGCGTGGTAGCGGACGGACGCCGCGTGCTCCCGCAGCGCGTCCAGGTTCCGGCGGATCTCGCGTTCGGCGAGGATCGTGCGGATCGCCGCCTCGATCTCCGCCGGTCGCAGCCCGCCGCGTGCGGCGAGCGCGCGGCGGAGCCCGGCCTCGTCCGGGATGTCCGGGGTGTCCGGCGACGCGGGCTCGGCGTCCGGCTCGGGCGTGCGGCCCATGATCTCGATGTGGCAGCCGCTCGTCCGGGCCAGTTCCAGCGCCACCCGGGCGGTGATCCCGCGCGCCCCGCCGGTGAGGAGCACGACGCCGTCCGGGCCGACCGGGGGCTTCGGGTCGCCGTCCAGCTCCGCCGGGACGACGGCCAGGCCGCGCCGCAGATCGCCCTCATGGCCGACGACGACCGGCCCGTCGGCGTTCAGCAGTTCCGCGAGAATGCGCTGCGCTATCGCCCTCGGGGTGTCCCTGGTGTCGACGTCGAGAGCGCGGACGAGGACCTCGGGGTGCTCCTGGGCGACCGTCCGGGCCAGGCCCCGCAGCCCCGCGCCCGGCGCCGGGTCCCCGATGCCGCCGCCGTCGAACCGGCGTCCGAACGTCCCGCCGGCCCCGCCCGCGAGGACGAGCCAGCGCAGCCCGCCCGCCAGCGCGTGCCGGATGCCGTCGTAGGCGGCGGGCAGCACGCCCGTCGCGCCCGGCCGCAGCGCCGCCAGATGGATCAGCCCGTCGCAGGTGCCGTCGACCTCGCGCGGGGTGCGCACCTGCGCGCCCTGCCGTTCGAGCAGGTCGGCGAGTTCCAGCGCGATGCCGCAGCCGTCGTCCACGATCTGGAAGCGGCGTCCGGTGAACACCGTCCCCGACTCGGGCGGGACGGGCAGCGCGTCCAGTTCCACGACCCGCAGGACCTGCCGCACGATCCGGCCGCATGGCGGGGTGTCGCCGCCGCCCCGGCCCGCCGTCCCGTCCCCGGTCCGCGGCCAGACCTGCCGGTCGGCGGACGCCGGAGCGGGCGCGCCCGCGGCGAACGCGCCCGTCTCCCCGCGCAGCGGCGGCGCCCCGTCCCGCACCGGCACGGCCGCGGGAGCCTCCTCGGCCGGACCGGCCTGGGGCGGGACGACGGGCTGCGGTGCGGTCCCGGCGCCGTGGGCGCGGACGGAGGCGACGAGATCGCCGATGGTGGTGACGGCCCCGAGCCGCTCGGGAGCGGTGATGCCGAGGCGGTCGGCGAGGTCGCCGAGGATGACCGTGCGCTTGATCGAGTCGATGGAGAGGTCGGCCTCCAGGTGCAGGGACGCGTCCAGCATCGGCTCGGGATAGCCGGTGCGGGCGCTGATCACCGCGAGGACGGTGGCGTGGACGTCCCGCGGCGCCTCGTCCGAGTCCACGTCCGCGTCCGTGTCGGTCTCCCCCGGAAGGACGGCACGAGGCGCAGGCACAGGAACGGTAGGAGGCGCAGGGGCCTCGGGCGCGGGCGGCGGCGGTGCCGACCCATCGAGGTGGCGGAGGATCACCTCGCGTTGCGCGGCGATCATCTCGCGCCCGGCGCGCAGGTATTCCAGCACGGCGTCCTCGGCCCCGCGCGGGCTCAGGCCGGGGAGGCGTTCGGGCTGGCGGAGCGCGCCCTCCGGGTAGCCGCCGTCGGCGGTCCGGACGAGGTGCCCGTTGACGACCCAGCCGGGCACGCCGGGAGCGGCGGTGAGCGGGCGGGCGTCGCGTCCCGCGAACAGGGGAAGCGGGTCGAGGGGCACTCCGGCGGCTGCGAGTTCCGCGAGGGCGTGCAGGAGGTGGACGAGGCCGTTCTCGCCTGGCGCGTCGCAGCTCACGGCGGTGTGCGGGCGGTCGCCGAGGATCTCGCCGACGAGGCCCGTGAGGACGCGTCCGGGCCCCGCCTCCACGAACGTGCGGGCGCCCGCGTCGTACATGGCCTCGATCTGCTCCACGAACCGGACGGGCGCGGCGACCTGACCGGCGAGGGTGGCGGCGAGCTCGGCGGGGTCGGTGTCGTAGGGGGCGGCGGTCGCGTTCGCCCAGACGGGGAAGGCGGGCGAGCGCAGGTCGCGGTGGGCGAGGTCGGCGCGCAGACCGGCGGACGCGGCGGCGATGAGCGGGCTGTGGAACGCGCACGCCACCGGGAGCCGCCGGGCGGCGAGGCCCGCGGCGGCCAGCACGGGCATGGCGCGCTCCAGCCCGTCGGACGTCCCGGAGATCACGACCTGGCGGGGCGCGTTGTGGTTGGCGATCACGATCCCGGACAGGCCCGCCAGCGTCTCGCGGACGTCGCGCAGCGACCCGGTGACGGCGGCCATCGCGCCCGGGTCCTCCCCGGCGGCGGCCAGGATCGCCTCGGCGCGCGCGGCGCTCAGCTCGATCATGTCGGCGTCGCCGACGACCCCGGCGGCGCACAGCGCGACGAGCTCGCCGTAGCTGTGCCCGGCGGCGAGGTCGGGGTGGACGCCGAGCGCGGTGAGCAGCCGGTGCACGGCCAGCCCGGCGATGCCGAGCGCGGGCTGCGCGACCCGGGTGTCGGTGATCTCGGCCTGGTGGCGGCGGGTGTCGGCGCGGCCGAACGCGGCGGGCGGGAACATCGCCGGGGCGTACCGTCCGCCGGCGAGGCGGAGGAGGCGCTGGAGGCGCGGGAACGCGACGAACAGGTCGGCGAGCATGTTCGGCCGCTGGCTGCCCTGCCCCGGGAACAGGAACGCGACCTGCCCCGGCCCCGGATCGCCGGACGGCACGAAGACACCGGGCGCCGGGCGGAACTCCGCGGCGAGGGCGAGCTTCCGGCGCAGGTCGTCCAGGCCGGTGGCGACGAAGGCGACCTGGACGGGCCCGTCGAGCGCGGCGGCCGTCCGGGCGAGGTCGCGGAGCCGCGGCTCGCCCCGCCCCTGGAGCAGGGCGGAGAGGCGGTCGATCCCGGCGCGGGCGGCGTCCCGGCCGTCCGCCCGGATCAGGAACAGCTCGGCGGGCCACTCGGCGAGCCCCGACACCGGTTCCGGCGCCCCGTCGTAGCCGGACAGGACGGCGTGGAAGTTCGTCCCGCCGAACCCGAACCCGCTAACCCCCGCGAACCGGTCGCCGGGACGGGCCGCCCAGGGACGCGCGGCGCCGCTGAACGCGAACGGCCCGCCGGGCGTCCATTCGGCGTTGGGGCGGGTGAGGTGCAGCGTGCCCGGCAGCACGCCCGTGTGCAGCGCGTACGCGGTTTTGATGAGACCGGCGAGCCCGGCGGCGCACTTGGTGTGCCCGATCTGCGACTTGACCGACCCGAGCGCGACGCTGCCCGGCGCGGCGTCGGCGAACGCGGCCTTCAGGGTCGCGAGTTCGGTGCGGTCGCCGACCTCGGTGCCGGTTCCGTGCGCCTCGATGAGCCCGACCGACGCGGGCGCGACCCCGGCGCGCTCGTAGGCGCGGTCGAGCGCGCGGCGCTGCCCTTCGGCGCGGGGCGCGGTGAGGCCGAGCGAGCGCCCGTCGCTGGATCCGGCGACCGCCTTGACGACGGCGTAGATCCGGTCGCCGTCGCGTTCGGCGTCCGCGAGGCGCTTCAGCACGACGCACGCGACGCCCTCGCCGAGCGCGATGCCGTCCGCGGACGCGTCGAACGCGGCGCAGCGCCCGGACGGCGACAGCGCGCCGACCGACGCGAACAGCAGGTAGTCGTGGATGCCGTTGCTCAGGTCGGCGCCGCCGCACACCACCATGTCGCTGGTGCCCGCGAGGAGGTCCTTGCAGGCGGCGTCGAGCGCGGCGAGGGACGCGGCGCAGGCGGCGTCGAGGGTGTAGTTGGCGCCGCCGAGGTCGAGGCGGTTGGCGATGCGCCCGGCGATGACGTTGGTGAGGACGCCGGGGAACGAGTCCTCGGTGGGGCGCGGGAGCTGCTCGTCCAGCCCGGCCGGGACCTCCCCGAAGTAGGACGGGAGCGCGGCGCGCATCCGGTAGGCCGTGCCGAGGTCGTTGCCGCCGTCCGCGCCGAAGTACACCGAGGTGCGGGCGCGGTCGAAGGGCCGGTCGGCGTATCCGGCGTCCTTCAGCGCGCGGGCGGCGACCTCCAGCGACAGGAGCTGGATCGGGTCGATGCTGCCGAGCGCGTTGGGCGGGATGCCGTACGCGAGCGCGTCGAACGGGACGTCCGGCAGGAACCCGCCCCACTTGGACGGCGTCTTCCCGTCCCCGGACGGGTCGTAGTAGGTCTCCGGGTCCCAGCGGGTGACCTCGGTGATCGAGTCGGTCCCGGCGACGATGTTCGCCCAGTAAGCGTCCGCGTCACCGGCGCCGGGGAACACGCAGCCGATCCCGATGATCGCGACGTCGGCGGGCCGCGCGGCGCCCGCCGCCGGACGCGCCGCGGCGATGCCGAGCTCCTCGGCGCGCGCGGCCAGGAACGCGGACGCCCCCGCCGTGACCTGCTCGTGCAGCGCGGCGACGCTGGTCGTGGCCGACCGGAGCGCCGCCACCTGGCCGAGCATGTACATGCCCTCGGCGCGCTGCACCGCGGGCTCCACGGGCACGGAGCGGCGCAGCCCCTTGCTGGCGAGGCGCAGCCGCCCGAGGTTCAGCTTCTCCAGGCGGTGCCACACCTCCTGCCGCGGTGTCCCGGCCTGCTCCAGCTCGCGGCGGGTCTCGGCGAACACGTCGACGTAGGGCGTCCGGGCGCAGCGGGTGGCGTGGCCGGGTGACGTCTCCAGCAGCGCCGTGCCGTCGCATTCGACCGCCGTGTGCTGGAAGCCCGGCAGGATCGCGCCCGCCGCGACCGCCTCGGACGTGAACAGGTACGCGGTTCCCATCAGCACGCGGACGTCGGCGCCGCGCTCGGCCAGCGGCCCGGCGAGCGCCGCGACCATGGCCGCGGACCGCTCGTCGTGGATGCCGCCCGCGAACATCACCGACAGCTCGGTGGGGTCGCCGCCGAACGCCGCCAGCCGCTCGACCTGCGCCTCCCACAGGGGGAAGCTCGCCCGCGGCCCGACGTGCCCGCCGCACTCGCGTCCCTCGAAGACGAACTTGCGCGCGCCCTCGTCGAGGAACCTGTCCAGGAGGTCCGGCGACGGGACGTGCAGGTACGTGCTGATCCCGGCGGCCTCCAGCGGCTCGGCCTGCGCCGGAACGCCGCCCGCGATCAGCGCGTAGGGCGGCCCGGCCGCGCGGACCGCCGCGAGCTGCGCCTCCCGGACGTCCGGCGGCGCGAACCCGAGGATCCCGACGCCCCAGGGGCGGCCGCCGAGCCGGTCGGCGGTCTCGCGGAGCAGCGCCTCGACGCGGTCGCCGTCCATCAGGGCGAGGGCGAGGAAGGGGAGGCCGCCGTCCTGCGCGACCGCGCCCGCGAACGCCGAACCGTCGCTGACCTGCGTCATCGGCCCCTGCACCACGACGGGCTCCGGCCGCGGCGCCAGCGGTTCGGCACGGACGGCGGCGCGCAGATGCGCCGCGATCCCGTCCCGGACGGCCTGCACCACGCCCCCGGCGGTCTTGTGCCGCCCGGCGAGCACCGCAGCCAGCGGGCCGTCCTGCCCCACGGGCAGCAGCCGCGACCGCAGCCCCGTCGCGCCGAGCCGCGCGCCGACCTCCGCCGGGCCGAGCCCGGCCAGCTCGATCTCCGGCAGGTCGGGCCGCGTGTACACGCGATGCCCGTGCACGACCGCGGTCTCGCCGCCGTCCATCGCCGCCAGCGCGGACGCGACGTCGGCGGGCAGGTCCATCTCCCTGACCAGCGCGAGCTGCACGTCCAGCACGACCCCGGCCGCGCCGCCCGCCACCGCCGCCGCGGCCGTGTGCGTCCCGATCCCGCCCGCCGAGTACACGGGGACGTCCACCGCCGGGTCGGCCATCAGCCGCTGCAGCAGCACGAACGAGGTCAGCTCACCGACGCGCCCGCCCGCCTCGGAGCCCCGCGCGATCAGCCCGACGTCTCCGGCGAACTCGCGGGCGACGGGGATGACGGCGGCGGCCTCCTCGGCGTCCACCACCTCGACGAGCAGGCGGCGGCCCCGCGCGAACCCGGCGACGTCGAGCGAGTCGTCCGACCGGAGACCGTCGTCCGACCGCAGCGCGGGCGCGTCGACGAGGACGGTGCCGACC
>NZ_SMJX01000022.1 GCF_004348535.1 Actinomadura sp. KC216 | reverse complement strand
GCATGGCGCCGGGCCCCGTCGCGGTGGTGCGGATGTATCAGAACGACTCGACGGCGCGGCGCGCCTCCGGGTCGAGGACGCCCCAGCCGATGAGCTCTTCGGTGAGCTCCGTCGGGGACTTGTCATAGATGACCGCGAGTGAACGCAGGTCTTCCTGGCGGATGGACAGGACCTTTCCGTTGTAGTCGCCACGCTGGCTTTGAATCGTCGCGGCGTAGCGGGCGAGAGGACCGGCCTTGTCTTTCGGAAGCTGCTGCAACCGCTCTAGATCGATCACGAGCTTGGGTGTAGGCCCGAGCGGGCTCGGCGCGGCTCCGCCGGGCAGCAACTCGGAAACCGGCACGCCGTAGAAATCGGCGAGCTCGGCCAGCTTCTGAACGGTGACGGCGCGGTCGCCCCGCTCGTACGAACCCACGACGACGGCCTTCCAGCGGCCACGGGACTTCTCTTCCACGCCGTGCAGGGACAGGCCCTGCTGGGTGCGGATGGCGCGCAGGCGCGCGCCCAGAGCCTTTGCGTATTCAGACGGCATGATGGCCCCCCAGGCTCACTTTCATCGTCGTCGGACTCCGGCTCGCGCCGGAGGGGGACCGATTCGCGAAGCCATTGGGCCTCAGGAGTCCGCCCCCGGGGATGGTTACGGACAGTGACGGTAAAACGGAGAAGCCCCTAGGTCAAGCCGATTGGAAAAAAGCGGTCGAATCCGCAGGACTCGATGGTGCTGGCGAGGATCGTCCGCAAGCCCGGCCCGCACGGCGCGAACGGCGCCTCCCGAGGCCGTTCCACGCGCCGGCGCCGCCGCGAATGTGATGCCTCTCACCTGCGAATACGCGGACCGGCCCAGGCGCCGGGGCGGTGCGGCGCGGCTGCTACGGTGGGGGACGCAAGACGTCCTTTAAGGCCCGTCCCGTGAGGCGGGAAAGGAGTTTCCGTGATGAATGCTGCCTCCAGGCCGGAACGGCCGGTGGAGGAGCGCGTGGCGGACGGTGACCCCCGGCCCAAGGCCGTTCTGGAGGGTCCCGACATCAGGCGCGCGCTGACCCGTATCGCACACGAGATCCTCGAGCGGACCAAGGGCGGCCACGACGTCCTCCTGCTCGGCATCCAGACCCGCGGCGTGGGCCTGGCCCAGCGGCTCGCCGGGGCGCTGCGCGAGGTCGAGGGCCGCCCGGTGCCCTGGGGCTCGCTCGACGTGACCATGTACCGCGACGACCTGCGGCTGCGGCCCGCCCGCGCCCTCGGGCGCACCGAGCTCCCCCCGGAGGGCATCGACGACAAGGTCGTCGTCCTGGTCGACGACGTGCTGTTCTCCGGCCGGACGGTCCGCGCCGCGCTCGACGCGCTCAACGACCTCGGGCGGCCGCGCGCCGTCCAGCTCGCCGTGCTCGTCGACCGCGGGCACCGGCAGCTGCCGATCCGCCCGGACTACGTGGGCAAGAACCTGCCCACCTCGATGCGGGAGACCGTGAAGGTCCTGCTGGACGAGAACGACGGGCGCGACGCCGTGCTGCTCGGCCCGACCTTGCTCGATCCGACCGGGCCCGTTCCGACGGGGGGCGCCGAATGAACCGCCATCTGATCTCGGCGGCCGACCTGAGCCGCGACGACGCGCTGCTCGTCCTCGACACGGCCGAGGAGCTCGCGCAGATCGCGGGCCGGGCCGTCAAGAAGCTGCCGACGCTGCGCGGCCGGACGGTCGTCAACCTCTTCTTCGAGGACTCCACCCGCACCCGCATCTCGTTCGAGGCCGCCGCGAAGCGGCTGTCGGCCGACGTGATCAACTTCTCCGCCAAGGGGTCGAGCGTGTCGAAGGGCGAGAGCCTGAAGGACACCGCCCTCACGCTGGAGGCGATGGGCGCGGACGGCGTCGTCATCCGGCACGGCGCGTCGGGCGCGCCGCACCGGCTGGCGGGCTGGGTGCAGGGCAGCGTCGTCAACGCGGGCGACGGCACGCACGAGCACCCGACCCAGGCGCTCCTCGACGCGTTCACCATGCGTAAGCGGCTCGGTGACCTGGAGGGCCGCAGGGTGACGATCGTCGGGGACGTCCTGCACAGCCGGGTGGCACGATCCAACGTCCTGCTGCTCGACACGCTCGGCGCCGACGTGACCGTGGTCGCGCCGCCGACGCTGCTGCCGGTCGCCATCGGCACGTGGCCGTGCTCGGTGTCCTACGACCTGGACGGCGTGCTGCCCAAGAGCGACGTCATCATGATGCTCCGCGTCCAGCAGGAGCGGATGAACGCCGCCTACTTCCCGACCGTCCGCGAGTACAGCCGCCGGTACGGGCTCGACGCCGAGCGCATGGCGGCGCTGCCCGACCACGCCATCGTCATGCACCCGGGCCCGATGAACCGCGGCGTCGAGATCGCCGCGGAGGTCGCCGACTCGGTCCGCTCCACCATCGTCGAACAGGTCGCCAACGGCGTCAGCGCCCGGATGGCCGTCCTCTACCTGCTGCTCGGGGGCTCCGAGCCGGCCATCGGCCAGGAGGTGCCGCAGTGAGTCTCCTCATCAAGGGCGTGCGGATTCTCGGTGGGGACGCCACCGACATCCTGATCCGGGACGGCGCCATAGCCGAGGTGGGCCCCGGCTTGGACGCAGCCGAAGCGCAGACCATCGACGCGGACGGGCTCATCGCGCTGCCCGGTCTCGTCGACCTGCACACCCATCTGCGCGAGCCGGGCCGTGAGGACGCCGAGACCGTCGAGTCCGGGACCAAGGCCGCCGCCGTGGGCGGATACACCGCCGTCCACGCGATGGCCAACACCGACCCAGTGGCGGACACCGCCGGAGTGGTTGAACAGGTGTGGCGCCTGGGCCGCGAGGCCGGGTACTGCGACGTCCAGCCGGTGGGCGCGGTCACGCGCAGCATCGCCGGTGAGCAACTCGCGGAGCTGGGCGCGATGGCCGATTCCGCCGCGCGGGTCCGGGTCTTCTCCGACGACGGGCACTGCGTGTCGGACGCGGTCATCATGCGCAGGGCGCTGGAGTACGTGAAGGCGTTCGACGGCGTCGTCGCCCAGCACGCGCAGGAGCCGCGGCTCACCGAGGGTTCGCAGATGAACGAGGGCGAGATGTCGGCCGCGCTCGGCCTGCGCGGCTGGCCCGCCGTCGCCGAGGAGGCGATCATCGCGCGGGACGTGCTGCTCGCCCAGCACGTCGGGTCGCGGCTGCACGTCTGCCACGTCTCCACGGCCGGGTCCGTGGAGATCATCCGGTGGGCGAAGAGCAGGGGCTGCCCGGTGACCGCCGAGGTCACGCCGCACCACCTGCTGCTGAACGACGCCAAGGCCGGGACCTACGACCCGATCTTCAAGGTCAACCCGCCGCTGCGCACCGCCGAGGACGTCGCCGCGCTCCGCGGCGCCCTCGCCGACGGGACGATCGACTGCGTCGCCACCGACCACGCCCCGCACCCGGTCGAGGACAAGGAGACCGAGTGGGCCGTCGCGGCGATGGGCATGATCGGCCTGGAGACCGCGCTGCCCGTCGTCCAGGAGGCCATGGTCGAGACCGGGCTGCTCGACTGGGCCGGGGTCGCCGACCGCATGTCCTTCCGTCCCGCGCGCATCGGCAGGCTGAGCGGGCAGGGCCGCCCGCTGGAGGCGGGCTCGCCCGCCAACATCACGCTGTACGACCCGTCGCCGCGCCGCGCCGTGGACCCGTCGGCCATGACGTCCAAGAGCCGCAACACCCCGTTCGCCGGGCTGGAGCTGCCCGGACGGGTCGTCGCGACGTTCCTGCGCGGTAAGCCGACCGTCCTGGAAGGGAAGCTCCAGTGAGCCCTGCTCTGCTCGTTCTGGAAGACGGCAGGGTCTTCCATGGGGTCGCGTACGGGGCCGAGGGGGAGACGTTCGGGGAGATGGTCTTCAACACCGGGATGACCGGGTACCAGGAGACCCTCACCGACCCCTCCTACGCGCGCCAGATCGTGGCGATGACGTCCCCTCACATCGGCAACACCGGCGTGAACGGCGAAGACCCGGAGTCGCGTCGCATCCAGGTGGCCGGCTACGTGGTGCGTGAGCCCGCGCGTGTGGCGTCCAACTGGCGGGCCACCGGTTCGCTGGGTTCGGCGCTGCGCGACCAGGGAGTGGTGGGGATCGCCATTCCAGGCACGCGCGCGCTGACGCGGCACCTGCGCGACAGGGGCGCCATGCGCGCCGCCATCTTCAGCGGACCGGACGCGGTGGCGCCCGGCGAGAACGTACTGCTGGAGCGTGTGCGGCAGAGCCCTTCGATGGAGGGCGCCGACCTCGCACGCGACGTTTCTACCAAGGAGCCGTACGTCGTCCAGGCGAAGGGTGAGAAGCGCTACACCGTCGCCGCGGTCGACCTGGGCATCAAGTCGATGACGCCGTACCGGATGTCCGAGCGGGGCTGCGAGGTGCACGTCCTGCCCGCCACCAGCACGACCGAGGACATCCTCGCCCTCAACCCGGACGGCGTGTTCTTCTCCAACGGCCCAGGCGACCCCGCCGCGGCCGACTACGCCGTGGACGCGCTCAAGGGCGTCCTCGACGCGGGCACACCGTTCTTCGGCATCTGCTTCGGCAACCAGATATTCGGCCGGGCGCTCGGCCTCGGGACCTACAAGCTGAGGTTCGGCCACAGGGGCATCAACCAGCCCGTCCAAGACCGGACCACAGGAAAGGTCGACGTGTCGGCCCACAACCACGGCTTCGCCGTGGACGCCCCCACCGACGGCCCGTTCGACACCCCCTACGGTCCCGGCGAGGTGACCCACGTCAACCTGAACGACGGGTGCGTGGAGGGGCTGAGGCTGCTGGAGCGCCCGGCGTTCAGCGTCCAGTACCACCCGGAAGCCGCGGCGGGCCCGCACGACGCGTCCGGCCTCTTCGACCGCTTCTGCGCGCTGATGGACGGGTCGAAGAAGGAGGGTGTGCTCTGATGCCGCGCCGTGAAGACCTGAAGTCCGTCCTGGTCATCGGCTCGGGGCCGATCGTCATCGGGCAGGCGTGCGAGTTCGACTACTCTGGCACGCAGGCGTGCCGCGTCCTCAAGGCCGAGGGGCTGCGGGTGACGCTCGTCAACAGCAACCCGGCGACGATCATGACCGATCCCGAGTTCGCCGACGCCACCTATGTCGAGCCGATCACCCCCGAGGTCGTCGAGAAGATCATCGCGAAGGAGCGGCCGGACGCGCTGCTGCCCACGCTCGGCGGCCAGACGGCCCTGAACACCTCCATCGCGCTCTACGAGGCCGGGGTCCTGGCCGAGTACGGGGTCGAGCTCATCGGCGCCGACGTGGACGCGATCCAGGCCGGGGAGAACCGGGAGAAGTTCAAGGAGGTCGTCGCCAAGGTCGCGCGCGAGCACGGCCTGAACGCCGAGTCCGCCCGGTCGGTCATCTGCCACTCGATGGACGACTGCCTCGCCGCCGCCGCCACCCTCGGCTACCCGGTCGTCGTGCGGCCGTCGTTCACCATGGGCGGCGCCGGCTCCGGGTTCGCGCACGACGAGGACGACCTGCGCCGCATCGCCGGCGCCGGGCTCGACGCGTCCCCGACCACCGAGGTGCTCCTGGAGGAGTCGATCCTCGGCTGGAAGGAGTACGAGCTGGAGGTCATGCGCGACCGCCACGACAACGTGGTGATCGTGTGCTCGATCGAGAACCTCGACCCGATGGGCGTGCACACCGGCGACTCGATCACCGTCGCCCCGGCGCTGACGCTGACCGACCGCGAGTACCAGAACATGCGCGACGTCGCGATCGCCGTGATCCGCGAGGTGGGCGTCGACACCGGCGGCTGCAACATCCAGTTCGCCGTGCACCCCGGCACCGGCCGGATGATCGTCATCGAGATGAACCCGCGGGTGTCGCGGTCGTCGGCGCTGGCGTCCAAGGCCACCGGCTTCCCGATCGCGAAGATCGCGGCGAAGCTGGCGATCGGCTACACGCTGGACGAGATCCCGAACGACATCACCCGCGAGACGCCCGCGTCGTTCGAGCCCACGCTCGACTACGTCGTGGTGAAGGTGCCGCGGTTCGCGTTCGAGAAGTTCCCCGGCGCGGACGGCACGCTCACCACGCACATGAAGTCCGTGGGCGAGGCCATGGCCATCGGACGCTGCTTCACCGAGGCGTTGCAGAAGGCCCTGCGGTCGCTCGAACAGAAGGGCTCGTCGTTCAGCTGGACGGGCGAGCCGGACGCGGCCGAGCTGGTGGAGGCGGCCAAGCGCCCGCACGACGGACGGCTCAAGGCCGTCCAGCGCGCGCTCTGGGCCGGGGCCACCATCGAGGAGGTCTACAAGGCGACCGGCATCGACCCCTGGTTCCTGGACCAGATCGCCGCCATCAACGAGGTCGCCGAGGAGATCCGCACCGCCGACGACGCGCTCACCGAGGAGAAGCTGCTGCGCGCCAAGCGGCACGGGTTCTCCGACGCGCAGATCGGCGAGCTGCGCGGCCTGTCGGAGGAGGTCGTCAGGGAGGTGCGGCGGGCGCTCGGCGTCCGCCCCGTCTACCTGACGGTCGACACGTGCGCCGCCGAGTTCGAGGCGCAGACCCCGTATCTGTACTCGTCCTACGACGTGGAGACGGAAGTACCGCCGGGCACCAAGCCCAAGGTGCTCATCCTCGGCAGCGGCCCCAACCGCATCGGCCAGGGCGTCGAGTTCGACTACTCGTGCGTCCACGCCTCGTTCACGCTGGCCCAGGCGGGCTACGAGACCGTGATGGTCAACTGCAACCCCGAGACGGTCTCCACCGACTACGACACCTCCGACCGGCTCTACTTCGAGCCGCTGACGCTGGAGGACGTCCTAGAGGTCGTCCATGCGGAACAGCAGTCCGGTGAGGTCGCGGGCGTCATCGTCCAGCTCGGCGGCCAGACGCCCCTGGGGCTCGCGCAGAAGCTCAAGGACGCCGGTGTCCCGATCGTGGGCACGTCGCCGGAGAGCATCCACCTCGCGGAGGAGCGCGGCGCGTTCGGACGCGTCCTGCACAGGGCCGGTCTGCTCGCGCCCAAGCACGGGACGGCCACGTCCTACCAGGAGGCCCGCGAGATAGCCGCCGAGATCGGATACCCGGTTCTCGTGCGGCCCTCCTACGTGCTTGGCGGGCGCGGCATGGAGATCGTGTACGACGACGTCACGCTGGAGTCGTACATGGCCCGCGCCACCGAGGCCAGCCCGGAGCACCCCGTCCTCGTCGACCGGTTCCTGGACGAGGCCATCGAGATCGACGTGGACGCCCTGTTCGACGGCGAGGACCTGTACCTCGGCGGTGTCATGGAGCACATCGAGGAGGCCGGGATCCACTCCGGCGACTCGGCGTGCGCCCTGCCGCCCATCACGCTGGGGCACGACGACATCCGCCGCATCCGGGAGGCGACGGAGGCGCTCGCACGCGGCGTCGGGGTGCGGGGGCTGATGAACGTCCAGTACGCGCTGTCGGCGGGCGTCCTGTACGTCCTGGAGGCCAACCCGCGGGCGTCGCGCACCGTGCCGTTCGTCTCCAAGGCCACGGCCGTGCCGCTCGCCAAGGCCGCCGCGCGCGTCATGATGGGTGCCACCATCGCGCAGTTGCGCGCCGAGGGGATGCTGCCCGAGACGGGCGACGGCGGGAGCCTGCCGCTGGACGCGCCCATCGCGGTGAAGGAGGCCGTCCTGCCGTTCGACCGGTTCCGCAACGAGAGCGGCCAGGGCGTCGACATCGTCCTCGGCCCCGAGATGCGCTCCACCGGCGAGGTCATGGGCATCGACGAGGTGTTCGGCACCGCGTTCGCCAAGTCGCAGCAGGCCGCCTACGGCGGCTCGCTCCCGACCAAGGGGCGCGTCTTCGTGTCCGTCGCCAACCGCGACAAACGGCACATGGTGTTCCCCGTCAAGCGGCTCGCTGACCTGGGCTTTGAGATTCTTGCCACGGAAGGGACCGCGGAGATCCTGCGCCGCAACGGCGTGCGTGCCAAGATCGTGCGCAAGCACAGCGCGGGTCCGGGACCGTCCGGCGAGCCCACGATCGTGCGGCGCGTCCTGGACGGCGAGGTCGATCTCATCGTCAACACTCCCTTCGGCAGCCCCGGCCAGTCCGGGCCCCGGCTCGACGGCTACGAGATCCGTACCGCGGCCGTGCTGCGGGGCGTACCGTGCGTGACGACCGTCCAGGGCCTGGCCGCGGCGGTGCAGGGCATCGAGGCCGTCGCCGGGGGGCAGGTCGGCGTCCGCTCCCTCCAGGAGCACGCCGAGATGCTCAGCGGCGCCCACGGGCGCACCGGCGCGCGCGCGGAGGACGAGCTGCCGGGCGTGCCGGTTGCGGACGGAGACCCGGGACCCGGGTGACAGAGCCGGGCGGGCCGGGCGGCGGCCCTGGGGAGGGCCCGCCGCCCGCGCCCCCCGCACGCGACGAGGAGAGGGAGACGGGTGTCCGACACGCCGGTGCAGACGTCGGCGACGGTCCTGACGGTCCGCCAGGTGCAGGACTACCACGCGATGACGCTGGTGGCCCCGGCCATCGCCGAGCGGTTCAGGCCCGGCCAGTTCGTGGCCCTCGCCGTCGGCGGCGAGCACACGTCCCGGCTGATCCGCCGCTGCTTCGGGGTGTACGAGGTCAAGTCCGACTACGGCGGCACCGTCGAGCTGGTGTTCGCCGACACCGAGCCCGGCACCGCCTGGCTCGCCGGGCGCCGCTCCCGCGACCAGATCGACCTCGTCGGGCCGCTCGGCCGCCCGTTCCGCCTGCCCCGCGATCCCGTCAGCTGCCTGCTCGTCGGCGGCGGCCCCGGCGGCGCGGCCGTGTTCGCGCTCGCCGACTCGCTGCTGCGCCGCGGCTGCCAGGTGCATTTCGTGCTGGGCGGGCCGTCCGCCAAGCAGGTGTTCGGGTCCCGGATGGCGCAGCGCATCGGCGACTCCGCGACCGTCGCCACCGACGACGGCTCGATGGGGGAGAAGGGCACCGTCCGCGACGTCCTGCCCCGCGTCATCGAGGAGACGGGCACGGACGTCGTCTACGGCTGCGGCCCCACCGCCCTGCTCCGCTCGGTGACCCAGGTCGCCACCGACTTCGGGCTCCCGTCCCAGGTGTCGGTCGAGGAGTTCCTCCAGCGGACGGGGGCCTGCGGCATAGGCGTGTGCATGACGTGCATGCTCCCCGTCCACGGCGAGGACGGCGTGACCCGGATGATCCGCGCCTGCGCGGACGGGCCCGTGCTGCGCGGCGATCTCGTCCGCTGGGGCGACCTCGGCACGATCCCGTTCGACGCGCTGGGCGCGCCGCGGGTCCTGAGCGTCTCCGAGGGGGGCTCCCAGTGAGCGAGCGGGTCAGGACCGCACTCGGGCCCCTGGAACTCCCCAACCCGATCATGACGGCCTCCGGGTGCGGCGGGACGGGACGCGAACTCGCCCAGTTCTTCGATCTCTCCCGCCTGGGGGCGTTCGTCACCACCTCCGTGATGCCCCAGGCGCGCGCGGGACGCCCCACTCCACGCGTGACCGAAACCCCCTCCGGTTTGTTGACCGCAATGGGCCTTCCCGGGCCCGGTGTGGAGACTTTCCTCGAACACGAGCTTCCGTGGCTCATCGAGCAGGACGTCCGGACGATCGTGTCCGTCGCGGGCAACAGCGTCGACGAGTACGGCGACCTCGCGCGCCGCCTCCGCAACGTCCCGGGCGTCGCCGCGATCGAGGTCAACATCGCCTGCCCGAACGTCGAGGACCGCGGCCGCATGTTCGCCTGGCACCCGTCCGCCGCGGCGTCCGTCGTCCGCGCCGTCCGCGACCACGCCCGGCCCGGCACGCCCGTGTTCGCCAAGCTCGCCCCCGACGTGACCGACATCGTCACCATCGCGCTGGCCTGCGTCGACGCGGGCGCCGACGGCCTCACCCTGATCAACACCATGGAGGCCATGGCGATCGACCCCGGCACGCTCCGGCCCGCCCTCACCGGCGTGTCGGGCGGCCTGTCGGGGCCCGCCGTCCGGCCCGTCGCGGTCCGCTGCGTCTACCAGGTGCACGCCGCGCTGCCCGGCACGCCGATCATCGGCGTCGGCGGCGTCGCCACCGGCCTGGACGCGCTGGAGTTCATCCTCGCGGGCGCCTCCGCCGTCGCCGTCGGCACCGCCGTGTTCCACGACCCCACGGCCGGCCCGCGCGTCCTGCGCGAGCTGGAGGAGGCCCTGGCGGCCCGCCGCATCGGCCGCCTCGCCGACGCGGTCGGCCTCGCGCACAAGCCCGCCGGGTACGTCCCGCCGCAGGTGCGCCCGGAAGAGCCCGAGAAGGAGACGCTGTGACCGCCCCCATCGCCGTCGCGCTGGACGCGCCCGACCTGGAGACGGCGGCGCGCTGGGCCACCCTGGTCACCCCGCACGTCTCCACCGTCAAGGTGGGCCTGGAGCTCTACCTGCGGTACGGGCCGGACGTCGTCGCCAGCGTCCGGGGCGCCAGCGGCGTCCAGGTGTTCCTGGACCTCAAGCTGCACGACATCCCCGCCACCGTCCGCGGCGCCGCCCGCGCGGTCGCCCGCCTCAAGCCGTCCTACCTGACCGTGCACGCGGCCGGCGGGCCCGCCATGATCCGCGCCGCGGTCGAGGCCGTCCCGGCCACGAAGATCGCCGCCGTGACGGTGCTGACGTCGCTCTCCGAGGCCGATCTGACCGCTCTCGGCCTCGCGGGCCCCGCCCCGGACGCGGTCCGCCGCCTGGCCGCCCTGGCCGTCGAGGCGGGCGCTCAGGCCCTCGTCTGCTCGCCGCAGGAGGCCGCCGCCGTCCGCGCCGAGGTCGGGCCCGGGATCACGCTCATCACGCCCGGGGTCCGCCCCACAGGGGCCGACAACCAGGACCAGGCCCGCGTCGCCACCCCCGAGGACGCCCTCGCCGCCGGCGCCGACCTGCTGGTCATCGGCCGGCCCATCACCGGCGCCCCCGACCCCGGCGCCGCGGCCGCCGCGATGGCCGCCGCGCTAAGGCGTGTATGAGCCGTAAGCCGCCCGGTCGCGTATGACCACAATGACCACAAATGGCGTCACCGGGTTCGCAACAACATCGGGCACCCCCACAAGCCCCCGGCCACCAATACCGCCGCGTTCGCGTCCCGGCGCGAAGGCGAAGGTTCGATGGAGGAGAACTCCGCAATAAACAATGAACGGAGCTGAACGATTCGGCATTGCCGAACGTACCGAACGATCAACTTCGTTCACGCGGAGCGACGATTCATGCCCGGGGAACGTCTCCGGTGTGACGGGGCGTGGTTCCGCGTCCGGGTGCTGCCCTGGCGGCGGGCGGGGGAGCTGCTGCGGCGGTGCGCCTCCGGGAGAAGAGGACGATCTTGGCGGGCGGGGCGTTGTCGAGGATGGCAGTTGCGGGGCCGCCGCGACGTGCGGAGCGGCCCGGCGTGACGAGCGTCACTCGGTCGGGATCTTTTGTGGGGGACCTCACAGGAGCCCCCGGCGCCCGGGCGCGGCGGGGTATCGGGCGGGCCGGCGACGCGCGGGGAGACGCCCCCGGCGGGGCCCGGAAGGCCCCGGAGAAACGGGATCGAGTGCCGCATATGGGGTCAGAAAGGGGGGATTTTCACGATCATGCGAAAGTCCCAGCAAGGCGGGGGGATGCGCCGCCGAGGGGCCCGAGTTGTGTACACTCTGTATTCAGGACACTCCGATGAGTGATTTTCGCGAATTTATGGCGGGCTAAACGGCACTTCACGTTGCCTAATGGGCGGTGAACTCGCTAGTTTCCCAACCCGTCCGACTCCGTCGAGTGGAAACCTGAGGTGACCCGGCGTGGCTCTTCCGCCCCTAACCCCCGAACAGCGCGCCGCAGCCTTGGAGAAGGCTGCCAAGGCTCGCAAGGAGCGGGCCGAGGTTAAGAATCGGCTCAAGCACGGGGGAACCTCGCTCGCCGAGGTTCTCAAAGAGGGTCAGTCCGACGACGTCATCGGAAAGATGAAGGTGTCGGCCCTCCTTGAATCACTGCCCGGTGTGGGCAAGGTCCGTGCGAAGCAGATCATGGAGCGTCTGGGAATCGCCGAGTCCCGCCGTGTGCGGGGTCTCGGTGCGAACCAGCGCGCGTCCCTGGAGCGTGAGTTCGGCGGAAGTGCGAACCGCTGACGCACGACTCACGGGCGGGCGCGGCGGGCAGACCGCCGCGGCCGGGCCGGGGCGACCCGGGTCCGGCTCCATCTCGTCCGATCCCAGCGCCCCCGTCGGCCCCCTCCCGTCCATGGCAGGCCCGCGTAGGCCACGCCTCCGCGGGCAGGCCGGATGAGAACGGCCGGCGAAGCGTTGGGTAGCTCCGAACCGCACGAATCGCATGACCC
Source organism: Actinomadura sp. KC216 (assembly GCF_004348535.1). Classification (GTDB taxonomy): domain Bacteria; phylum Actinomycetota; class Actinomycetes; order Streptosporangiales; family Streptosporangiaceae; genus Spirillospora. Next base: position 35,402 of record NZ_SMJX01000022.1, on the reverse strand, counting down.
GCTCGCGCGGCGGCTGACGGTCCTCTCCGGGCCGTCGGGCGTCGGCAAGAGCACGGTCGTCGCCGAGATCCGGCGATCGCACCCCCGGGTGTGGCTGTCGGTCTCGGTGACAACCCGGTCCCCCCGGCCGGGTGAGACCCACGGTGTGCAGTACTTCTTCGTCGACGACGCCGGTTTCGACCGGCTCGTCGCCGAAGGGGAGCTCCTCGAATGGGCCGAGTTCGCTGGGAACCGCTACGGAACCCCGCGTCGGCCCGTCGAGGAGCGGCTCGCCCGCGGCGAGCCGGTGCTCCTGGAGATCGACCTGCAGGGCGCCCGCCAGGTCCGCCGGTCCATGCCCGAGGCCCGCCTGGTGTTCCTCGCCCCGCCCAGCTGGGAGGAGCTCGTCCGCCGCCTCACCGGGCGCGGCACCGAGCCCCCGGAGGTGATCCAGCGGCGCCTCGACGCCGCCCGCGTCGAGCTCGCCGCCGAGAAGGAGTTCGACGTCACGCTCGTCAACACGTCCGTCCGGGACGTGTGCCAGGAGCTGCTAACCTTGATGGCTGTTGAATAGTCGCGACCTATCGGAAGGCCACCGAGTGGCAGCCAGCAGTGAGGGCATCACCAACCCGTCGATCGACGAGCTCCTCGAAGTCGTCGACACCAAGTACGGCCTCGTGAGCATCGCGGCCAAGCGCGCACGGCAGATCAACGCCTACTACGCCCAGCTGGGCGAGGGCCTGCTGGAGTACGTCGGCCCGCTCGTCGAGACGCAGGTCCAGGAGAAGCCGCTGTCGATCGCCCTGCGGGAGACGCGCGAAGGACTCCTGAACGCCGAGCCCATCGAGGGCTGAGCGCCCGCGACCGGCCCGCCGGGCCGCCGGGCCGATGTACACGGCCCCCGGCGCGCCCCCGTCCGGCGCCTGATGCGACAGTGAACGCATGACCTCCCCGAACAGCGCCGCACCGCGCGTCGTCCTCGGCGTGAGCGCCGGCATCGCCGCCTACAAGGTGTGCGAGCTGCTCCGGCGGCTCACCGAGTCGGGCCACGACGTCACCGTCGTCCCGACCGAGGACGCGCTCCGCTTCGTCGGCGAGCCGACCTGGGCGGCGCTGTCCGGCCACCCGGTCTCGACCAGCGTGTGGGACGGCGTCGCCGGCGTGCCGCACGTCCGGCTCGGGCAGGCCGCCGACCTGGTGTTCGTCGCGCCCGCCACCGCCGACCTGCTCGCCCGCGCCGCGCAGGGGCTGGCGGACGACCTGCTCACCACCACCCTGCTCACCGCGCGGTGCCCGGTCGTGTTCGCGCCCGCGATGCACACCGAGATGTGGGAGCACCCGGCGACCCGCGCCAACGTCGCGACGCTGCGGGCCCGCGGCGCCGTGGTGATCGAGCCGGCGTCCGGGCGGCTCACCGGCAAGGACACCGGCCCCGGCCGGCTGCCCGACCCGGCCGAGCTGTTCGACGTCGCCCGGCACGTCCTGGCCCGCGGCGCCGCGGGCCGCGACCTCGCCGGGCGGCACGTCGTCGTCTCCGCCGGCGGCACCCGGGAGGCGATCGACCCCGTCCGCTTCATCGGGAACCGGTCGTCCGGGCTGCAGGGCTACGCGCTCGCCAGGACGGCCGTGGCCCGCGGCGCGCGCGTGACGCTCGTGGCCGCCAACGTCGCCCTGCCCGACCCGGCGGGCGCCGACATCGTCGCCGTCGGGTCGGCCGAGGACATGCGCAAGGCCGTGCTGTCCGCCGCCGCCGACGCCGACGCGGTCGTCATGGCCGCCGCCGTCGCCGACTTCCGGCCCGCCGGCTACCGGGGCTCGAAGATCAAGAAGGCGGAGGGCGCGGAGCCCGAGCCGATCCGCCTCGCCAAGAACCCCGACATCCTGGCCGAGCTCGGCGAGACCCGCCGGCCCGGCCAGGTGATCGTCGGTTTCGCGGCCGAGACCGACGACGTGCTCGCCAACGGGCGCGCCAAGCTCGCCCGCAAGCGCAGCGATCTGCTCGTCGTCAACCAGGTCGGCGAGGAGATGACCTTCGGGCGGCCCGACAACGAGGCCGTCGTCCTCGGCGCGGACGGCTCCGCGACCGAGGTGCCCCGGGGCGCCAAGGAGGCGCTCGCCGAGGTCGTGTGGGATCTCGTCGCGGCGCGCCTCGAACCCCTGTCGCCCGATTGACCGCGCCCGTCCGGGCGCCGTCCGGGGCATCCGTCCGGGGCATCCGTTCAGGGCGTCCGTTCGGGGCGCCCGACCAGGCGTCCAGCCCGCTTCACCAGGGGCGTCCGGCCGTTAACGAGCACGTTTCCAAATCCGCCATGCGACGATCCCGCTAGACTTCGGCCCTAGAACCTGTGGGGTAGGGGGCCTTCCCCACCGAATCCGAACACATATCCGTTCTGCGACATCAGTCAGCAGCCGCTGCAAGGAGTGCGCGTACGTGTCACGCCGCCTGTTCACCTCCGAGTCCGTCACCGAAGGACATCCGGACAAGATCGCGGACCAGATCAGCGACGCGATCCTCGACTCGATGCTGAAGGACGATCCGAAGAGCCGGGTCGCCGTCGAGACGATGATCACGACCGGTCAGGTGCATGTGGCCGGTGAGGTCACCACCGAGACCTATGTGGACATCCCGGGCGTGATCCGGGAGAAGATCCTGGAGATCGGGTACGACTCGTCCAAGAAGGGCTTCGACGGGCACTCCTGCGGCGTGTCGGTGTCCATCGGCGCGCAGTCGCCCGACATCGCGCAGGGCGTCGACGACGCCTACGAGACCCGCGACGGCGACGACCGCGACAGGCGGGGCGACGACCTGGACCGGCAGGGCGCCGGCGACCAGGGCCTGATGTTCGGCTACGCCACCAACGAGACGCCCGAGCTGATGCCGCTGCCGATCACGCTGGCGCACCGGCTCGCGGAGCGGCTGTCGGCGGTCCGCAAGAACGGCGACGTCCCCTACCTGCGGCCCGACGGCAAGACGCAGGTCACGATCGAGTACGACGGCGACCGCGGCGTCCGCCTCGACACCGTCGTCGTGTCCAGCCAGCACGCCCCGGACATCGACCTGAAGGAGCTGCTGACCCCGGACGTCAAGGAGCACGTCGTCGACCCGGTGCTGGCCGGCTTCGACCTCGACACCGAGGGGTACCGGCTGCTGGTCAACCCGACCGGCCGCTTCGAGATCGGCGGCCCGATGGGCGACGCCGGCCTCACCGGCCGCAAGATCATCGTGGACACCTACGGCGGGATGGCCCGGCACGGCGGCGGCGCGTTCTCCGGCAAGGACCCGTCCAAGGTCGACCGGTCCGCCGCGTACGCGATGCGGTGGGTCGCCAAGAACATCGTCGCGGCGGAGCTCGCCGACCGCGCCGAGGTCCAGGTCGCCTACGCGATCGGCAAGGCGCACCCGGTCGGCGTGTTCGTGGAGACGTTCGGCACCGAGAAGGTCGCGCCCGAGGCGATCGAGAAGGCGATCGCGGACGTGTTCGACCTGCGTCCGGCCGCGATCGTCCGCGACCTCGACCTGCTCCGCCCGATCTACCAGCAGACGGCCGCCTACGGGCACTTCGGCCGGGAGGAGCCCGACTTCACCTGGGAGTCGACCGACCGCGCCAAGGACCTCGCCTCTGCCGCCGGTCTGTAACCTTCCACGTATACGGAAGGCCCTGGGAACCGTGTGTTCCCAGGGCCTTTTCGTTCGCGGACGGGGTTCGGCGGTCAGGGGTCGCAGGGTTCGCCGCGGCTGAGGTTGTAGCGGGCCGCGATGGTGTAGCGGCCGGGCTTCTCCGCGTTCATCCGGACGAAGTCGCCCGCGCGCGCGAGGCACGCGTCCCCGCCCGACACCCTGAGCCACGGCGACCAGGAGACGCGCACCAGGACAGAGCCGCGGGACGGCATGTCGATGACGAGCTGCCCGGCGTCCAGCCTGCTGACCGACGCGGGCCGGTCGACCAGGGGCGTCGAGCGCAGGACGCGGAACAGGCGCCAGTGCTCGTCGCGCCATATCTCCGTCAGGTACGGCTGGCCGGCTTCGACGAGCGCGGCCTCCTTCTGGGCCGACCAGTCCGTCTCCTGCAGCGGCAGGACGACGTACTGCACCGCCCACTCGTGCAGCCAGTCGCGGTAGGAGTCGGCCGTCAGCGCGCCGTCCTCGTAGAACAGCTCGTGGCGTTCCGCGTCGACCTGCCGGTTCCAGCCCCGCGCGAGGACGAAATGGCGGCTCAGCCCGGACGACTCCCAGTGGGACCGCAGCGGGACGACCTCGATGCGCACGTCGTCCGCGCCGACGGCCTTCAGCTCGGCGATGAGGCCGCTGGCGTTCCCGGCGGCGGTCGCCGCGGGCTCGGTGTGGATCAGGTCCTCGACGGGCTTCACGACCTGCCAGGACGCGGTGACGATGAACGCGACGGACAGGACCGCGATGCGGACGCGGCCGTGCGCGCGCGCCACGGCGGACAGCAGGAACATCCCGCCGAACAGGAGCGAGAGCCGTTCGACGTTGCTGCCGACCGGTGACGGGATCAGCCAGGTCAGCACGATCCCGGCCAGGTACACGCCGGCGCCGACGCGGACGAGCCTCCAGCCGCGCGGCGCGCAGGCCACGATGGCGATGACGCTGGTCACGGCGGGCAGCACGATGGCGCCGAGCGAGATCGGCTGCTCGCCGCTGAACGGGAACAGCAGGCTGGTGGTCCCGACCACGAGGGGCGGGCCGGCGGCGAGGCAGATCCCGGCGCGGCGGCGCCCGGTGAGGAACAGCGCCGCGGCGAGCACCATGAGGAACAGGCCCGCGACGGGGCTCGCGAGCGTGGCCAGCAGGCCGAGGCCCACCACCCCGGCCGCGCGCAGGGCGGGCGTGCCGCGGGGCGTGAACGCCGCGATCGTCGCCATGAGCGCGAACGTGAGGCCGAGACCGAACGTGACCCGCCCGGACGCGGAGTTGCACGAGAGGGCGAACGCGGCCCAGAGCGACGCGGGCAGGGCCACGGGCGCCTTGAAGCGCCGCAGCAGGTGCGCCGTGAGGGCGGCGGAGAGCGTGCCGGACACGACGGCGACCGTGCGTATGCCGAACAGCGCCATCAGGTACGGCGACATGACGCTGTAGGACGCGGGGTGCATGCCGCCGTACCAGGCGAAGCTGTAGGCCGCGGTCGGGTGCTTCCAGGCGAAGTCCGTCCAGGCGGCCTGGGCGGCGAGGTCGCCGCCCTCGTTGGCCAGTAGCAGCGCCCACACCAGGTGGAGAACGGCGGCCGCGACCGTGGCGGCGACCACCGGGTGGCGCGCCCATTTCTTCCAGGAGGCGGGGGACGAGGTGCCTAGGGAACGGCGCGACGACCCACGCGGGGCATGGGCGTCCGCCCGCTCTTGAGTATGCGCTGTGGTCATCGCCTGCACGGATCGTCGGCGGTGAGGGCGCGGAAGGGATCGGGCAATGGGCCAACGGACGCGCACCCCGTACGAACGGGTCAACCCTAGCGTGCGCGATCGGGTGTCGGGTTGATCTGGTAGGACGGTGGCGTGACCAAGGACGGCGGCGGAACGGACCTGATCCCGGGGCTGGACGAGCTGCCGCGGCCGTCCCCGGAGAAGCGGCCGCCGCCGGAGAAGGCGGCCAAACCGGGCAAGCCGGGCAAGGCGCGGAAGAAGGGGGCGCGCCGTCCGGCGGAGGAGCTGCCCGTCGCGCGGATCGCGGTCGACATGTCGCTGCCGCACCTGGATCGCCCGTTCGACTACCTGGTGCCCGCGGAACTGGACGCCGAGACGGTCCCCGGGTGCCGGGTGCGGGTGCGGTTCGCGGGCCAGCTCGTCGACGGGTTCGTTCTGGAGCGGGTCGCCGAGAGCGACCACGAGGGCAAGCTGCTCTTCCTGGAGCGGGTCACCTCGTCCGAGCCGGTCCTCACGCCGGAGGTCGCCGCGCTGATCCGGGAGGTGGCCGACCGCTACGCCGGGACGTTCGCGGATGTGCTGCGGCTGGCGGTCCCACCGCGCCATGCGCGGGTGGAGGCGGAGCCTGTGAACGCACCGGGTGACGCCGTGGGTGAACCGTCCGGCACGGAAGGCGCGGGTGCGTGGAGCGACTACCCGGCCGGTCCATCGTTCCTCGGCGCGCTGACCGAGGGCAGGGCCCCGCGAGCGGTCTGGACGGCGCTGCCCGGCCCCGGCTGGACGGCGGCCATAGCGCAGGCCGTCGCGGTGACCCTTCGCGCAGGACGCGGCGCGCTGGTGGTCGTGGCCGACGGACGCGACGTGGCTCGCGTGGACTCCGCGCTCAAGGCCGAACTGGGGGAGGGCGTCCACGTCGCGCTGACGGCGGAGCTGGGCCCGGCGGAGCGCTACCGAAGGTGGCTGGCCGTGCTGCGCGGTACCGCGCGGGCGGTCGTCGGGACGCGCGCGGCCATGTTCGCTCCCGTCGCCGACCTGGGGCTGGTCGTGCTGTGGGACGACGGCGACGACGTCCACGCCGAGCCGCACGCCCCGTACCCGCATGCGCGCGACGTCCTGGCCCTGCGCGCGCACAGAGCGAACGCAGGGGCGCTCATAGGGGGGTTCACCAGGACCACCGACGCCACTCAGCTCATCGAGTCCGGCTGGGCGCACTCGCTCGCGTCCGACCGGGAACGTGTCCGGGCTGCGATGCCCCGCGTCCGGTACGTGGGGGAGGACGCGCAGCTAGCGCGTGACGCCGCCGCGCGCAGCGCGCGCCTGCCGAATCTGGCGTTCGAGGCCGCCCGTCGGGCGCTGGAGGAGGGGCCCGTCCTGGTGCAGGTTCCCAGGCGCGGATACGTCCCGGCCATCGCGTGCGGACGGTGCCGTACACCCGCGCAGTGTGTGGCCTGCCAGGGCCCTCTGTCGCTGCCGTCGTCCCATGCCGCGCCCTACTGCCGCTGGTGCGGACGCATCGCGGGCGACTGGCGGTGCCCTGAATGCGCGTTCGTCCATCTGCGCGCCGTGGTGGTCGGTGCCAAGCGGACGGCGGAGGAACTGGGCAGGGCGTTCCCGGGCGTGCCGGTCCGCACCTCTGGGCGCGACTCCATCCTCGAACGGCTCGGCCCGGAGCGCGCGCTGGTCGTGTCCACGCCGGGGGCCGAGCCGCCGGCGGACGGCGGATACAGCGCCGCGCTGCTGCTGGACGGCTGGGTGCTGCTCGGACGGCCCGACCTGCGCGCCGGGGAGGAGACGCTGCGGCGCTGGATGAACGCGGCGTCGCTCGTCCGACCGCAGGCGCCCGTCGTCGTCGCGGCGGAGGGGGCGCTGCCGGCCGTGCAGGCGCTCGTCCGGTGGGACCCGGTCACCTACGCGGAGCGGGAACTGGCGGAGCGCAGGGAGGTGGGCTTCCCGCCTGCCGCGCGGATGGCGTCGCTGACCGGGACCCCCGCCGCCATACGGGACCTTCTGGCCGATGCCCGGCTGCCCGATGGGGCCGAAGTGCTCGGTCCTGTGCCCGTGCCTTCCGCGCCCGGCGCCGGGGCCGACGTGCAGGAGAAAGAGCGCGCGCTGGTGCGTGTGCCCAGGGCCGCCGGGCATGCGCTGGCGCGCGCGCTGAAGGAGGCTCAGGGCGTGCGCAGCGCGCGCAAGACGGCGGAGACCGTCCGGGTCCAGATCGACCCACTGGAGCTGATCTGACCAATAGGGTTCTCGGGTGGCCGAGAACTGGGTGGAGACCACCGCGGGCGACCTGCGGCGGTGGGCGGACGAGCGCGGCGAGGCGCTGGACGAGCAGGGCGCGCGCATCCTGCTCGAACTGCTGCAGGACGAGATGGGCCTGGCGGGCCCCGCGGCGCTGACCCCCGAGTCGCTGCGCGAGCTGCTCCTGAGCGTGTTCCCGGAGTCCGTGGTGGCGGGCGGCGACGACGTCCCCACCGTCCTGGACGCGCTCCGCCGCATCGTGGCCTACCTGCGCGACACCGGCGCCGTGCCCGCGCCCGCCGCCGCCGACCTGGACGCCGAGATCGACCGGACCGGCCCCGCGTTCGCCGACCTCGTCGCCGAGCTGGACACCGAGGAGCGGCAGGCGGCGGCGGAGGTCATCGGCGGGCTGATGCGGGCCGACGGGGTCGCCCTGGACGACCAGGAGGCCGTCGAGGCGTGGATCCGCGACTTCGAGGCGCTGCCGGAGGAGGAGCGGTACGCGCGCACCGAGGGCTACCTGCAGCAGGTGGAGGACCTGGTCGTCCCGCCCGTGCGGCTCGCCTCCGAGGCGGACGTGGCCGACGCCGTGCGCCGCTCCCGCCTGACCGAGAACGTCCTCGCCCTGGCCCGCTGGACCGGCGAACGCGCCCTCACCGAGCACGACACCCTCACCGACCCCGACTTCCAGGCCGCGGCCGGCGCACTCGGCCTGGAGGCTCCGCGCAGCCACGGGCAGATGGAGGACGCGGGCGAACTGGAACGCCTCTGGTGGGCCGCCGTAGAGGCGAAGGTCATCACCGCCGAGGCCGGCACCGCCAGGCCAGGTCCCGCCCTGGACGGACTCGACTCCAGCGATGACTCGACGCTCCTGGCCGCATGGCTTCCGCTGTTCGAGGCGATGGTCGTCCCAGGGCACGACTACGCGGACGGCCTGGACGCGATGGAGCTCGTCCAGAACGAGATGACGGGCGTCCTCATCCACCTGTACGAGCAGGAGGAGCCCACCGAGCCGGAAATCCTCATCAACGCCCTGCTCGACCACGTGGCAGAGGCCTACGACCTCACCGACGCAGAGGCCATGCCCGCCCTCGTGGCGGACGCGTTCTTCCTCGAACTGGCCGCGTTCGAGGAGTGGGGCGTCGTCGAGACGTCGGGCAAGGGATCCGCGCTGACACCGCTGGGCGTGTGGGCCGTCCGGGAACTGCTGCTGGCGGACGGGTTCAGCGCGCCCGTCGTCGGCGACCTGGCGGGGGCGCGCGCGTCCGAGCTCATCGAAGGGCTCACCTGGTACCGGCCCGACGCCGCCGACGAGGAGATCGACGGCTGGCTCGCCCGCCACGACCCCAAGGACGCCGCCGCCGACCTCCTGGCCGTCATGCGGACGGGCGGCCCCGGCGCGCGCAACCTCGCCGCCGCCGTCCTGCACCGCATCGGCCCCGAGGCGGCGGGCGTGGTCCGCGCCGCGCAGGAGCATCCGCTGGTCTCGCCCTACGCCGCGCTCTGGCTCAACGCCGCGGGAGACCCGGCCGGACGTGAGCTGGCCCGCGAGGAGTACCTGTGGGTGTTCGTCGACACCGTCGCCGGGATGCTGGAGACCGCCGAACCCGAGGAGGCGGTGGAGGCGGCCCTCATCGACGCGCCGCCGGGAGCGGAGATGACGGCCATGGTCGACGACCTGTGGCGTACCGACCATCCGGCCGTGGCCGACGTTCTGGAGGCCCTGGGCGCGCACCACCCCGACAAGACGACCGCCAAGGCCGCCCGGACCGCCGCCTACAAGGCGCGATCCACGCACCAGGGCGCCCGCCGCGGCGTGTGAAACGTCACCATGGTGCTCCGTAGACTGGACGGAGCAACCCCGCCACGCACGAAACGGAGTCCCCGTTGGCCGTCAAGCCCATCCGCCTCTTCGGCGACCCCGTGCTGCGCACGCCCGCGGAGCCGGTGAAGGACTTCGACAAGGAGCTGCGCCAGCTCGTCAAGGACCTCACCGACACGATGATCGACGCTCCCGGCGCGGGCCTGGCCGCGCCGCAGCTCGGCGTGGGCCTGCGGGTGTTCACCTACTACGTCGACGACCGGCTGGGGCACGTGGTCAACCCGACCCTGGACCTGTCCGACGAGCAGGAGACCGACGACGAGGGCTGCCTGTCCATGCCCGGCCTGGCCTTCCCCACGCCGCGCGCCGTCCGGGCCGTGGCCAAGGGCTTCAACATGCACGGCGAGCCGATCACGCTGGAGGGCACGCATCTGCTGGCCCGCTGCGTCCAGCACGAGACCGACCACCTCGACGGCGTGCTGTTCATCGACCGGATGGACCCCGAGCAGCGCAAGGCCGCGATGAAGGCGATCCGGGAGGCCGAGTGGTTCGGCGACCCGGTCCCGGTCGTCAAGGAGTCGCCGCACCGCACCCTCGGGAAGGCGATCTGAGATGCGGCTGGTCTTCGCCGGGACGCCCGAGACCGCGCTCCCGGCCCTCAGAGCGCTCCTGAAGTCCTCGCACGAGGTGGCGGCAGTCGTCACCCGGCCGGACGGGCGTTCGGGCCGTGGGCGCCATCTGAGCGCCAGCCCGGTGGCGTCGCTGGCCGCCGAGGCGGGCGTGGAGGTGCTCAAGCCCGTGAAGGCCCGCGATCCCGAGTTCCTCGACCGGCTCCGCGAGATCGGGCCCGACTGCTGCCCCGTCGTCGCCTACGGGGCGCTGCTGCCCAGGGAGGCCCTCGACATCCCCAGGCACGGCTGGGTGAACCTGCATTTCTCGCTGCTGCCCGCCTGGCGCGGCGCCGCCCCTGTCCAGCGCGCGATCCTGCACGGCGACGACGTGACCGGCGCGGCCACGTTCGAGATCGAGGAGGGGCTGGACACGGGCCCGGTCTACGGCGTCCTGACCGAGCCGATCCTGCCGACCGACACCACCGGTGACCTGCTGGGCCGCCTGGCCGTCGCGGGCGCGGGCCTGCTGCTGGACACGATGAACGGCATCGAGGCGGGCGTCCTGGAGCCGCGGCCGCAGGCGACGGAGGGCGTGTCCCACGCGGCCAAGCTGAGTCCCGAGGACGCCCACGTCGACTGGAAGTCCCCGGCGCTGCACATCGACCGCCTCGTGCGCGCGTGCACGCCCGCCCCCGGCGCGTGGACGAACTTCCGCGACACGCGCGTCAAGCTCGGGCCGGTCCGTCCGGTCCCAGAAGCGGACAAGCTTTCGCCCGGCGAACTGCGTGTCGGCAAGAACGAGGTGCTCGTGGGGACGGCCACGCATCCGGTCGCCCTGGGCGAAGTGCAACCGCAGGGCAAGCGGGCCATGGGCGCGGCCGACTGGGCCCGCGGTCTCAACCTCATCGGCAAGGACGCGCTGCACTGATGCCGCCCGCCCGCAACCGCCGACACGCCCAGAACCGCAGGCCGGGCGGGCCGCGCAAGACCGGCCGCCCGCAGGACCTCGTCCGCCGCACCGCGTTCGACGTGATCCGCGCCGTCGAGACCCGCGACGCCTACGCCAACCTCCTGCTGCCCGGCCGCCTGCGCGACCGCGGCCTCACCGGCCGCGACGCCGCCCTCGCCACCGAGCTCACCTACGGCACGCTCCGCGGGCGCGGCACCTACGACGCGGTGCTCGCGCTGTGCAGCGACCGCGAACTGCGCCGCATCGACGCGCCGCTCCTGGACGTCCTGCGCCTCGGCGCCCACCAGATCCTCGCGACGCGCATCCCGCCGCACGCCGCCGTGGGAACCGCCGTCGAGCTGGCTCGCTCGGTCTCCGGCCCCGGGCAGGCCAAGTTCGCCAACGCGGTCCTCCGCAAGGTCGCCACCCGCGACATGGACGCCTGGCTGGAGATCGTGGCGCCCGCCGACGCCGACGCCACCACGCGCCTCTCGGTCAGGCACAGCCACCCCAAGTGGATCGTGTCCGCGTTGCGGGACGCCGTCGGCAACGGCGAGATCGACGAACTGCTCGCCGCCGACAACGCCCGTCCCCGCGTCGCCCTGGTCGCCCGTCCCGGCCGCGCCACCGTGCAAGAGCTCTACGACGCGGGCGCGGAACCCGCTCCGTACTCGCCCTACGGCGCCCTACTGCCAGAGGGCGACCCGGCAGCCATCGCCGCCGTCCGCGATGGGCGCGCTGCCGTCCAGGACGAGGCCAGCCAGATGGTCGCCCTGGCTCTGGTCGAGGCTCCCTTGGACGGACAGGACGCGCTCTGGGCCGACCTGTGCGCCGGCCCCGGGGGCAAGGCGGGCCTCCTCGCCGCCCTCGCCGCCCAGCGGGACGCGCGGCTCCTGGCCTCCGACGTCCAGCCCCGCCGCGCCGGGCTCGTCCGGGACGCGGTCGACGCCCGTACCGGCGTGATCGCCGCCGACGGCACCGCACCCGCGTGGCGGCCCGCGTCGTTCGACCGCGTCATGGTGGACGCGCCGTGCACCGGCCTGGGCGCGCTCCGCCGCCGCCCGGAAGCACGCTGGCGCCGCGGTCCCGGATCGGTCGCGGAACTCGGCCCCCTGCAGCGGAGACTGCTGGCCACGGCCCTGGAGTCCGTCCGGCCCGGCGGCGTGGTCGCCTACGTCACGTGCTCCCCGCACCTGGCCGAGACCCGGGTGGTCGTGGACGACGTCCTCCGCGAACACACCAACGCGGAACGCCTCGACGCCCCGTCCGCCCTAGCGTCCGTCGCCCCGTCCCTCACCGGCCTGGGGGACGGCCCGTACGCGCAGTTCTGGCCCCATCGCCACAACACGGACGCGATGTTCCTGGCCCTTCTACGCCGCACCTGACCGGGGGACCCGTGCTGACCGGCTTCTGGCATGTCGTGTCGTTCCTGGGGAGCGCGGCGTTCTACGTCCCCCTGCTCGTGGTCCTGTTCTGGTGCGCGGCACCGCGCCTGGTGGCGCGGGCCACGGTCATCCTGCTGTTCAGCGCGTTCCTCAACACGCTCCTCAAGCTGGTCTTCCACGACCCCCGCCCGTACTGGACGGACCCCACCGTCGACGGCAAGGCGTCCCACACCTCGTTCGGCATGCCGTCCGGCCACGCGCAGAACGCACCGGTCGCCTGGGGGTTCTTCGCCGCCCAGACCAGGCGATGGGTACTGTGGGCCGCCGCTGCCGCCGTCATCGCCCTGATCGGTGTGTCCCGCGTCTATCTCGGCGTTCACTCGATCGGCCAGGTCCTGGCGGGCTGGGCCATCGGCCTGGCGCTCCTGGTGGCGGCGCTCGGGCTGGAACCCGTCGTCGTCCCCTGGTGGACCCGCCGCCATCTTGCCGTCCAGGTGACCTTCGCCCTCGTCGTCTCCCTGCTGCTGCTGGCAGCCGCCTGGGGCGCCCTACAGCCGATCGAAAACTGGCGTTGGCCGGACGCATGGGCCCGCGCCGTCCAGGCGGCAGGAGGACAGACCGAACCCGTCACCCTCGTCGAATCGGCGAGGGCCACAGGCGGATTCTGCGGAGCCCTGGCCGGCCTGTCCCTGCTCGCGGCACGCGGCTGGTTCGATGCGGGCGGGAAGCTCTGGCAGCGCCTCGCACGCCTCCCCGTGGGCATCGCAGGCGGCGTCGCCGTCTCCCTCCTCGACGGATCGCACCTGGCCCAGGCGTTCGCCGTCCAGGTGATGCTCGGCCTCTGGGTCACCGCGGGCGCGCCGGAGGCGTTCGTCCGCCTCCGCCTGGCGGGACGCCCCGCCCCCGCCATCACCCGGCCGGGTGACGACCGGACGGAACTGCGCCAATAGACTCGCGGCATCATGGCTCCTCAGATCGCACCCAGCATCCTGTCCGCCGACTTCGCCCGCTTGGCCGAGGACGTCGAGCGCATCGCCGACTCCGCCGACTGGGTCCACGTCGACGTCATGGACAACCATTTCGTCCCGAACCTCACCCTGGGACTGCCCGTCGTCCAGGCACTGCTCAAGCACAGCGCGCTGCCGCTCGACTGCCACCTGATGATCGAGGACCCCGACCGCTGGGCGCCGGAGTACGCCGAGGCCGGAGCGAAGAGCGTCACCATCCACGCCGAGGCCGCCAAGGCGCCGATCCGCACCCTGCGCGCCATCCGCGCCGCAGGCGCGCGCGCGGGCCTCGGCGTGAACCCGGCCACCCCTGTGGACGGCTTTGAAGACCTCCTCGGCGAGATCGACATGCTCCTCCTGATGACCGTCGAGCCCGGGTTCGGCGGCCAGAAGTTCCTGGACGTCGTCCTGCCGAAGGTCCGCCGCGCCCGCGAGCTCATCAAGGGCCGCGACCTCCCCGTCTGGCTCCAGGTGGACGGCGGCGTCAGCGCGGAGACCATCGAACGCTGCGCGGAGGCGGGAGCGGACGTCTTCGTCGCGGGCAGCGCCGTCTACGGCGCGGACGACCCCGCCGACGCCGTCCGCAGGCTCCGCGGCCAGGCCGAGGTGGCGACGGCGAAGGCGAACTGGTGATCCTGCCCTGCGCGGCCGTCCTGTTCGACGTGGACGGCACCCTCGTCGACTCCACGCCCCTCGTAGAGCGTGCCGCCCGGGAATGGGCCGCCGAGTACGGCATCGACCCGGACGAGTTCCTCTCCGACGCCCACGGCCGCCGCACCGCCGACCGTGTCGCCGACTTCCTCCCGCCCGATCAGGTCCTCGACGCCGCGGCACGCCTGGACGCGCTGGAGTCCGTCCGCAGCGACGGCATCACCGCCCTGCCGGGCGCCGTCGACCTCCTGGCGAACATGAACGGCCTGCCCTACGCGTTCGTCACCTCGATGGACAGGCCCCAGCTGAAACTCCGCACAGAAGTGGCCGGCGTGCCGACCCCACAGGTGGTCGTGACCGCCGAAGACGTCCCGGCTGGCAAACCGGACCCGTCCGGCTACCTCAAGGCCGCTCGGAGCCTCGACGTGGACCCGTCCGCCTGCATCGTCATCGAGGACGCCCCCGCGGGCATAGCGGCGGGCCGCGCCGCCGGTGCGACCGTCCTGGCCGTGACCACCAGCCACGACCCGGCGGTCCTCACCGGAGCACACCGGATCATCCAGGACCTCACCCGCGTCACACCGACACCGGCCGGCCTGCGGCTGGCGGACGGCTGACGACCGCTCACCCTTTCGCGGCGGCGATCCCCAGGGACGAGCGGAACATCTCGTGGATCCGGAAACGCTTGACGGCCGCCACGTTCAGGTGCTGCACCTGGTGGCTCCCCAGGAACGTGCCGTCCTCGTCGGCCTGGGCGGTGAGCAGCCCCGACCGCCACAGGACCTCGATGAGGTCGTTCGGGTAGCAGTGCGGTAGCCACGACTCCGTCCCGCGTGTGGGGATCTCACCGACGGCCAGTTCGAGGCAGAGCAGTTCCAGCTCCTCGCGGTCGAACGTGTGCGGGCGGCTGCGGAAGACCTCGAAGACGCTCAGCAGCCCCGGGTACTGGGAGCGGTACTCGGCGGCGATGTCCCTGATCCGCTCGGCCGAGTAGCCGTACTCGCACCGCTCGATCGCCGAGTACGGCACCGGCAGCTTGGAGGTCCGGCTTCTGGCGTGCGCCAGCGCCTCCGAACAGAACTGGATGATCTCCCTTGGCCGGTACAGGGTCCGGTCGACCATGTAGCGGAACGCGGCGTCCCGTGCCTGGCCCGGTGGTGAGGCGAACACCGCCGACCAGCACGCCCGGTCCCCGGCCCGCTCCAGCGCCTCCACGTCGAAGCCCTTCTCGTGCGCCGAGTACCGGATCCGCTTGGCGATGAGCTCCAGCAGCGACTCCTCCGACCAGTAGATCTTCTCCAGCAGGTCCCGGTGCTTCTGCGCGTCGTCGTACAGGGCGGGGATGTCGTCGTAGAGCTCCTGCCGCAGCGACACGTACACCCGCAGGTTCTTGTGCAGCCCGTTGATCGACACGCACGCCTGGAAGAGTCCCGAGACGAACGCCTTGGCGTCCTCGGAGGAGTCCCACCCGCGGTCGAGTTCGTCGACGAGCACGATGACCCGCTGGCCGTCCAGCACCTTCTCCAGCGCGGGCAGCAGATTGTGGATCTCCTCGAGCTTGTAGAGCCGGTCCAGCTCCCGCGTCCGCAGCCCGGCCTCGATCGGCCCGAGCTTGATGGCCTCAAGCCGTTTCAGATACGAGACCAGCAGCGACAGCGGCCCGAGCTGATGAGCGCCGTGATTGTCGCGGATGTAATGGTGAATCTCCCTGCCGCCGCCCTTGGTCAGCCGCATTCCCTTCCGCGCCAGCGCCTTCATCACGAGCACGTAGATGAGGTACTTCCACGCCGCCGCATAGGCCCCCTGCTTCGCCCACGACCCGGCGTCCTCGGCCTCCATCGTGGAGCTGAGCAGCTCGTAGGAGTAGTCCTCCGGGCTCAGCTCGATGACATGGCTGCCCGCCGCCCGCTCCCGCTTGGCCAGCACCTGGAAGATCGCGCTCTTCCCGGCCCCGCGATTCCCCATCAGGATCGTCTTCGCCCCCGACTGGACCCGCTGGTAGGCGTCGGACTCGACGAAATACTTCTCCAGTCCCCGGGAGATGTCCCGCTCGGCCGACGGAGTGCCGAAGTCGAGAACGTCCAGAATCTTCGGCGACAAGGTCACTTTGCCCATGGGCCACCCCCGGATCCGCGGCAGTTCCGTCATCGAGTTTCATCCGGCCGCCGCTTCCCGGCAACCCCTGCCGTCCCGCCCCGCGCGGCCCGCCGCCGCGGCCGTGGCGATGGTCACATCGGGCGGGAATGCGCGGCGTGGCACACTGGTTGGCAAGCATGAACGCGTGCTCCGGGGTCGGTGAAATTCCGAACCGGCGGTGACAGTCCGCGACCCGGCCGAAGCCATCGGCCGGTTGACCTGGTGGAACTCCAGGACCGACGGTGAAAGTCCGGATGGGAGGCAGCGCGCGGCACGCCCCTGTCCAGGGGCGTGCGCCGATGTATCGACGTCCCCGGAGCCTGAACTAGGAGGCCCGGGAGATGTTCACAGGCATCGTCGAGGAACTCGGCGAGATCGTGGCGGTCGAGCCCTCGGACGGCTCGGTCGCGCTCACGGTCCGCGGCCCGCTCGTCACGCAGGACGCCGTGCACGGCGCGTCGATCGCCGTCAACGGCGTCTGTCTCACCGTCGTGGACGTCAAGGACGAGGCCTTCACCGCCGACGTCATCAAGGAGACCCTCGACAGGTCGAGCCTCGGGGCGCTCGCGCCCGGCTCCAAGGTCAACCTGGAACGGCCCGTCCGGCTCTCCGACCGGCTCGGCGGGCATCTCGTCCAGGGCCACGTGGACGGCGTCGGCGAGATCATCTCCCGGGAGCCGGGGGAGCGGTGGGACGTCGTCACCGTGTCCCTGCCGCCCGGCCTGGCCCGCTATGTCGTCGACAAGGGCTCGATCACCGTCGACGGCATCAGCCTCACTGTCGTGGAAGCCGGACCAGACCGGTTCAGCGTCGCGCTCATCCCGACCACGCTCGCGCTCACCACGCTCGGCCACAAGAAGCCCGGCGACCCGGTGAACCTCGAAGTGGACGTCGTCGCCAAATACGTCGAACGCATGTTGGGCGACCGGCGATGAACTGGCTCGGCGCCGGGTTCGACGTGTTCGGCGAGCACATCCTCTGGACCGACCTCGCCGGCAACGTCCTCTCGCTCGCCGTGGTGTGGCTCGCCATGCGCAAGACCCTCTGGACGTGGCCCGTGCAACTCACCGGCGCCGCACTGCTGCTCGCCGCGTCGCTGCACGCGCACGTCCCGGGGAACGCTCTCAAGCAGGTGCTCTTCTGCGGGCTCGCGCTCTACGGGTGGGCCATGTGGACGCGCGGACGGCGAGAGGCCCACGGGCTCGTCGTCCGGCAGGCGACGCTCAAGGAACGCGCCGTCCTGGCAGGCGCCCTGCTGGTGGGCACGGCGGTGGTCGCGCAGCTGTTCATCCACCTGGAGTGGCTGAAGATCGCCTGGTCGCCGTGGGCGAACGCCTACATCTTCGTCGGCAGCGCGGTCGCGACGTTCGCGCAGAGCCGCGCGCTCGTCGACTTCTGGGTGGTCTGGGTGCTGGTCGACCTGGTCGGGGTCCCGCTGGCGTTCAAGTCCGGGCTGTACGTCTCCGGCGCCGTCTACGGGATCTTCTTCGTGATGGTGCTGGTCGGGTTCAGGAACTGGCTCCGGGAGTCCCGGGGCGTGCAGGGGGCGCAGGGCCCCAGGGAGAGGGCGGTGACCGCATCATGAGCGGTAATGACGGGGACGGGATCTTCGACTCCATCGAGTCGGCGGTGGCCGACATCGCGGCGGGACGTCCCGTCGTGGTCGTCGACGACGAGGACCGCGAGAACGAGGGCGACATCATCTTCGCGGCGGCCAAGGCCACGCCCGAGCTGCTGACGTTCACGATCCGCCACACGAGCGGCGTCATCTGCGTCCCGATGGAGGGCGCCGACCTCGACCGGCTGCAGATCCCGCTGATGACGGCGCAGAACACCGAGCGCATGCGGACCGCGTACACGATCAGCGTGGACGCCCGGCTCGGCATCACCACCGGCATCTCCGCCGCCGACCGGGCCCGGACGATCAAGACGCTGTGCGACTCGGCGTCGGAGCCGCGCGACCTCGTCCGTCCGGGGCACATCTTCCCGCTGCGCTACCGCGAGGGCGGGGTGCTCCGCAGGCGCGGCCACACCGAGGCCGCCGTCGACCTCGCCAGGCTGGCCGGGCTGTCCCCGGCGGGCGTCCTCGCAGAGGTGGTGAACGAGGACGGCACCATGGCGCGCCTGCCGGAACTCCAGGTCTTCGCCAAGGAGCACGGGCTCAAGCTCATCTCCATCGAACAGCTCGCCGAATACCGCAAGCGGCACGAGGCGATGGTCACCCGCGTCGTCGAGACGCGCCTGCCCAACCGGTACGGGACGTGGCGCGCGGTCGGGTTCTCCAGCGCCATCGACGGCGGCGAGCACGTCGCGCTGGTGCTCGGCGACCTTGGCGACGGCGAGGACGTCCTGATCAGGGCCCATTCGGAATGCCTCACCGGCGACGTCCTGCACTCCGACCGCTGCGACTGCGGCACCCAGCTCGACGCCGCCATGGAGCGCATCGCCGAAGAGGGGCGCGGCGTCGTGCTGTACCTGCGCGGGCACGAGGGGCGCGGCATCGGCCTGCTCGCCAAGCTGCAGGCGTACGCGCTGCAGGACAACGGGTCCGACACCGTCGACGCCAACCTGGAGCTGGGGCTCCCCGCCGACGCGCGCGAGTACTCCAACGCCGCCCACATGCTGCGCGACCTCGGCGTACGCTCGGTCCGGGTGCTCACCAACAACCCGGACAAGCTCAAGGGCCTGGACGGGTTCGGCGTGGACGTGCGCGGGCGCGAGTCCATGCCCGTCGTCGTCACCGAGCACAACCGGCGCTACCTGACGGTCAAGCGGGACCGTCTCGGACACCAGATCGAGGGACTCTGATGAGCGGAGCGGGACGCCCCGAGGACGCCGCCGTCGACGCCGCCGGCGTCACGCTCGGCATCGTCTGCACCCGCTGGCACGAGCCGATCACCGACCGGCTCCTGGAGCGGGCGCTCGCGGCGGCGAAGGCGTGCGGCGTCGACCAGCCCGTCGTCGCCCGCGTCGCCGGGGCCCTGGAGCTGCCCGTGATCGCGCAGCAGCTCGCCCGCGACCACGACGCGGTCGTGTGCCTCGGCGCGGTCATCCGGGGCGCGACGGCCCATTTCGACTACGTCTGCGAGTCGGTGACCGCCGGTGTGACCCGCGTCGCGCTCGACGAGTCGACTCCGGTGGGCAACGGGGTCCTCACATGTGACACCATTGAACAGGCGATGGAACGCAGCGGGCTGCCCGGCAGCCCCGAGGACAAGGGATGGGAGGCGACTGTGGCCGCACTCGACACGGCACTGACCCTGCGAGGTCTGCGGCATCACGGTCACGCCGGGCACGGCCTGGAGCATATGTAGGGGTCTTGGGGCTTCCGCTCCTGAACGACTCGTCTCGGCTCTTGATCGTCCCGGGTTTCCCATTCTCGTCCCATTGAAAGGCTCATTCCGTGCTGTCACTCGTCCTGCCCAAGGGGTCGCTGGAGAAGGCGACCATGCAGCTGTTCGACGCCGCCGACCTCACCGTCCAGCGGTCGTCGGACCGCGACTACCGCGCGTCCATCGACGACCCGCGGATCGAGCGCGTCCGGGTGCTGCGGCCGCAGGAGATCCCGACCTACCTCGAACAGGGCCTGTTCGACCTCGGCATCACCGGCCGCGACTGGATCACCGAGACCGACTCCGACGTGGTCGGCCTCGGCGAGCTGAAGTACTCCAAGGCGACGTCCAACCCCGTCCGCGTGATCATGGCGGTGCCGGACGGCGCGCCCTGGCGGAAGGTGTCCGACCTGCCGGAGGGCGTCCGGATCTCCACCGAGTTCCCGGCGATGACGCGGCGGTTCCTGGAGAAGCACGGCGTCAAGGCGACGGTCGTCCCGTCCTACGGCGCGACCGAGGCGAAGGTCCCCGACATCGTGGACGCGATCGTCGACCTCACCGAGACCGGCTCGTCGCTGCGCAAGAACGGCCTGCGCATCCTCGACACGCTCCTGACCAGCTACACCGAGCTGGTCGCCAACCGCGACGCCTACGAGGACGCCGAGAAGCGCGCCGCGATGGAGGACATCTCCCTGCTCCTGCAGGGCGCGATCCGCGCGCGCGGCAACGTCCTGCTGAAGCTGAACGTCGCGCAGGCCGACCTGCAGAACGTCCTGGACATCATGCCGTCGATGTCGTCGCCGACCGTCACCTCCCTCGCGGGCGGGGAGTCGAACGCGGTGGAGTCGGTGGTCGCCAAGCGCGGCGTGAACACGCTGATCCCGGCGCTGAAGGCGGCCGGCGCGCACGACATCCTCGAAATCCCCATCTCGAAGATCGTTGACTGAGTTGACCGAGCCTCCGGCGCTGCCGGTCGTGTGGCGTCCCCGCACGACCCGGCTCGTCGCCTACCTCACGGCGGGCGTGATCATGCTCGGCCTGATCGCGCTCGCCGTGGTGGTGGCGCCCCAGTTCAAGACGTTCGACCGCGTCCTGATCGTCGGGTTCGGCGCCTTCATGGCGTGGATCCTGCACATGCTGGCCCGCTGCCGCGTCGCGGCCGACGAGTCGGGCCTCACGGTCGTGAACGCGTTCCGCACCCGCCGCCTCGAATGGCCCGAGGTCGTGGACGTCTCCATGACGGTCGGCGACCCCTGGCCCACCCTCGACCTGGCGGACGGCACGTCCATCGGCGCGATGGGCATCAACGGCGCCGAGAAGACCCTCGCCGCCCGCCAGCTCGCCGAACTCCAGTCCCTCCTCCACACCCGAGGCGAAGCCCCCGACCCCCGCTGACGCTCAGAACGCGCTGAGGAGGGTGACGGTGCCGGCGGTTATGAGGGCGGCGGCCCAGAGGCGGTCCAGGTTGAACCAGGCTCGGCGCAGGACGGTCAGGCCGACGATCTCGTAGACGACGACGGCGATCGCGCCCGCGACGGCGAGCATCGACAGGGTGTGCACGGCGGTGACGAACACGCCCGTCGAGACCGCGCTGCCGGACGCCGACGCCAGGCCGTGGTCGTGGCCCGCCGGGGCCGTCCCCGACGCGGTCAGCACGGGCAGCAGCATCAGGCCCGCGCCGTGCGCCGACGACATCAGGAACGACCACCCGGCGAGCTGCCGCAGCGAGATCCGCATGCCGACCCAGCGGAAATGGCGCTTCGACAGCAGCCGCCACAGGCCGAAGCCGACCAGGACGGCGCCGCCGCCGATCGCCAGCGCCTGCGTCGCGACGACCGAGCGGGTGAGCGCGACGAGGACCGCGACCGCCCCGACGGACGCGGCGTGGCCCGCGGCGATGGCCGGGAGCGACTGCAGCACGAGCGAGCGGCTGCGCTCCTGGAAGCCGCGGGCCACGGCGAACAGCCAGCCCATGGCGGGGTTGACGCCATGGAACGCGCCGAGCGCCACGAGGGCGGCGAGGGATCCCTCCGTCACGGATAGCAGTAGGAATCGGAGGAGGCGTCGCCGCCCTGCAGGCGCGTCTGGTGCGGGCGGAGGCCGCGGAACGCGTCGCCGTTCGGGAAGAAGCGCTCGTCGAAGGTGAAGGCGTCGGGGGTGGAGTCGAGTTTGGCCATCCAGGCGCCTACGCCGTCGGGGTAGAACTGGTCGTCCCAGGAGCCGTAGAGGGAATTGGTGATGTAGACGCGTTTTCCGTCGCGGCTTACCTCCACCATTTGCGGGCCGCCTGCGAGGGGCTGGTCGGGTGCGGCGGGGTGGGGTTCGCGGTTGACGATGCCGCCGATGCGGACGGAACCAGCCTCCACCGGGTTGAACGGGTCGCTCACGTTGTAGCGCTTCAGCTCGCCGGTGCCCCAGCACGACACGTACAGCCACTGGTCGTCGACGGACAGGTCGATGTCGGTGATGAGGGGCGGCACCGCGCCGAACGGCTGGATGACCGGGGGGAGAGCAGATGCGTCGGCGGGCTCGGCGGGAATGGTGATGACCTTCTTGGCCGCCCAGGAGTCGCCGTCGCGGTGCCAGACCCACACGGACGCCGACAGGTCCTCGACGCTGACGACCACGCCCGCGAACCCGTACAGCTTCGTCGGGTCGTGCGCGGGACGCAGTTCCAGGACCATCTGGTGCTCGTCGCCGAGGTCCACGGTCTGGACGTGCTTGCGCTTGCGCAGGTCGAAGAAGTTCAGCGAGTGCCCGTACTTGCGGCCGAGGAGCAGTTCGCCGACGACGCCGTCCTCCACCATGGACGGCGTGCCCCACTCGGACGTGACGAGCACGTCGTGCGCGATGTGCCACCAGGCGTCGTAGGCGAAGTACTGCGGGCCGCGGTCGACCTCCCAGCGTCCGAGCACGTCGAAGGAGGTGTGGTCGAGGAGGGCGATGCCGCCGGGGCCGTCCTCGCCGTTCGCGCCGCCGAGCGCCGTCAGGTAGAGGCCCTCGGGCCCGCAGTGGACGGTGTGCGGGCGCGAGTATCCGGCGCGCTTGGCCAGCTCGTCCGGCTCAAGGACCTTGATGATCTTCGGGGTGGTCGGGTCCTCCTTGGTGTCGATCACGTACACGCGCGAGGAGCGCAGCCCGGGGACGATCAGGTACCGGCGTTCCACGTGCGGATGCGGCGACCCGGGGCACAGCGCGCTGCTGCACGCGTTCCACCCGAAGTGGTGCAGCTCGTCGCCGTGGAACGGCAGGTCGGTCCAGCCGACGACGGTGCCGTAGGAGGCGGAGCCGGGGTCGACGTCCAGCACGGCGATCGCGTCCGGTTTCTCGGCGGACCGGTCGAACGCGGCCACGTAGGCGAGCTTCTCCGCGGGCGCCGACGCGGCGTCGCGCGGGGAGGGGTAGAAGGTCGGGTCTGGCGTCCACAAAGCCATGATCGTCCTTTCAGATGACGGTGACCGGGTGCCGCACGACGGCGCCGAAGAGGTAGCCGAGCCTGTTGAAGGGGACGGTCGCGGGCTGGGTCGCGCCGGCCTCGTCGGTGGCGCGGGCCAGCAGCTCGTAGGGACCGGGGCGGCGGGGATGCCAGGAGAACTCCCAGCGCGCCCATCCGCGCGGGTCGGGGTCGCGGTCGCGGAGGCGCGCGGGCCGCCAGGTCGCGCCGCCGTCCGCGCTGACCTCGACCCGCAGGATCCGGCCGCCGCCTGACCAGGATCGGCCATGCAGCGCGAGCGGCCGCGCCGCGGGCAGCGTCGCCTCCCAGGGCAGCTCGAACGCGGACTTGACGTTCATCCTGGTCAGCGGGTCGGATCCTTCCAGCGGGTAGTCGGGCCCGAACAACCGGTAGTAGCGGGTGTTCCACGGCGAGGACAGTGGCTCGTCCGCCACCTGGATGTCGCCGAGCCACTTGATGGACGCGATGCCGACCCACGACGGCACGACCAGCCGGACCGGATGGCCGTGGTCGGGAGGCAGGGGCTCGCCGTTCATGCCGTAGGCGAGCAGGACGTCCTTCATCGCCTTCGCGACGGGGAGGGGACGCCGCACGCGGCCGAGGTTCTCGCCCTTGTCCACGTAGTCAGCGTCCAGCCCGCGCGGCATGATGTCCACGGCCTCACGGGTAATACCTGCGCGCCTCAGCACCGTCGACAGGCGGACGCCGTGCCAGCGCGCCACGCCCACCGCGCCCAGCCGCCACGGGGTGCCCGAGACCTCCTGCCCCTGCTGGGACGCGAAGAACCCGCGCCCGTTGCCCGTGCACTCGACGGACGCCGTGAGGGTCTCGGAGGGGAGGCCGAGGAGGTCTTCGTAGGTGAGCTCGATGGGCCGGTCCTCGGTGGGGCGGTCGCGAAGGCCGGTGCCCCACAGCTTCAGGCGCCACGTGCGCGCGTCGACGAGCGGCGTGGCGGTGTGGTTGCGGACGAAGAACCGGTCGGCGGGCGTCAGGTGGCCCTGGTCGCGCATGGCCTCCCAGCGCATCTCGGCGTTGGTCCCGTGCGGGATGAGCAGCTCGGGCGGGAGCGGCTTGACGATCCCGCCGGACGCGGGGGACGCGGCGGACGCGGCGGACGCGGGCGGGCCGGAGAGCGCGGCGAGGAACGCGCCGCCGCCGAACCCGGCGCTCAGTCCCGCGCCGGCCGAGAGGCGCAGCAGGGTGCGCCGGGACGGGGATCGGAGGCGTTCGTAGGTCGCTTCGTCGGTCAGGTCGGGGTCGGTCCGGTCACCGGGTCGCATGGCTTCGATGCTGCTCAACGCCCACGGTGAAGTCAACTTTCCATACCGATTAAATAGGAAAAATGCGCGGACATCCGGGCATGTGCGCCGCCGCTTCGGCTGAGTAGCCTGAGATCCGTGGGGAGACGGCGGCGATGACCCTGGACCTGGCCGGATCGCCCGCGGAGCTCGCGGGCCTGCTCGACCGGCACGCCTACCTGTGCGACGACGGGCTCGCGACCGCGTGCTTCCTCGCGCTGCGCATGGGGCGCCCGCTGTTCCTGGAGGGCGAGGCCGGCGTCGGCAAGACCGAGCTGGCCAAGACGCTCGCCCGGGCGCTCGGCGCCCCGCTGATCCGGCTCCAGTGCTACGAGGGCCTGGACGCGTCCCAGGCCCTCTACGACTGGGACTTCCCGCGCCAGCTCCTGCACCTGCGCGCCGCCGAGGCCGCGGGCGCCCGCGACGTGGCGCACCTGGAGGGCGAGCTGTACGACCGGCGGTTCCTGCTGGCCCGGCCGCTGCTCCAGGCTTTGGAGACCTCGCCCTGCGTTCTGCTCGTGGACGAATTGGACCGTGCCGACGACGAGTTCGAGGCGTTCCTCCTGGAGGTCCTCAGCGACTTCACGATCACCGTCCCCGAGCTGGGCACGATCAGGGCGGAGCGCCCGCCGGTCGTCGTGGTCACCTCCAACCGCACCCGCGAGGTGCACGACGCGCTGAAGCGGCGCTGCCTGTACCACTGGCTGGAGCACCCGTCGTTCGACCGCGAGGTCGCCATCATCAGGCGGCGGCTGCCGGGCGCGGCGGAGCGGCTCGCCGGGCAGGTCGCGCGGGCCGCGCAGCGGATGCGCGAGACCGGGCTGCTGAAGCCGCCCGGCGTGGCGGAGACCCTCGACTGGACGGAGGCGCTCGTCGCGCTCGGCGTCCGCGACCTCGACCCGGCGTCCGCGGCGGTGACGCTCGGCGCCGTCCTGAAGTACCGCGAGGACCAGCAGCGCGTGCTCGGCGGCGGCCTGGAGGCCCTGCTCAACGGCAGCCGCGGGGGATAGGCGTGGAGCGGGACGTCACCGAGACGATGGTCGGGTTCGCCCGGACGCTGCGCGCGGCGGGCGGCGCCGCCGACCCCGAGCGGGTGCAGGCGATGCTGGCCGCGCTCGACCATCTCGACGTCCTCGACCCGTCCGACGTGTACTGGGCGGGACGCCTGACCTTGTGCGCCGACCCCGACGACCTCGCCCGCTACGACCGGTGCTTCGCCGCGTACTTCTCCGGCGCGACCGCCCGCCCGGGGCGCAGGCCGCCGCCGCCCGTGGTCGTCCGCCGGTCGGCGATGCCCGTCCCGGACGCGGGCGCAGGCGGCGGCGAGGAGAGCGAGGGGCTGAAGGCCGCCGCCAGCGCCGTCGAGGTGCTCCGCGACCGGGACGTGGCGCGGCTGACCGCCGCCGAGCGCGCCGAGGTCGCCCGCCTCATCGCGGTGCTCGACGCGGGCGCCGAGAGGCGCAGGTCGCGCAGGTTCGCGCCCGCCCCGACCGGACGGCTCGACCCGGCGCGGACCGTCCGGGAGACGCTGCGGCGCGGCGGCGAGACGTCCCTGCTGAAGTGCCGGACGCACCGCACCCGGCCCCGCCGCGCCGTGCTGATCGTGGACGTCAGCGGATCGATGAGCCCCTACGCCGACGCCCTGCTCCGCTTCGCGCACGCCGCCGCCCGCTCCGGCGGGCGCGACGTCGAGGTGTTCAGCGCGGGGACGCGCCTGACCCGCCTCACCCGCGAGCTGCGGCACCGCGACCCGGACGCGGCGATGGCGGCGGCGTCCGCGGCGATCCCGGACTGGAGCGGCGGCACCCGGCTCGGCGCGGAGCTGAAGGAGTTCCTCGACCGGTTCGGGCAGCGCGGCCTGGCCCGCGGCGCGGTCGTGGTGATCGCCTCGGACGGCTGGGAGCGCGGCGACGCCGCGCTGCTCGGCGAGCAGATGGCGCGGCTGCGCCGGCTCGCGCACCGGGTGGTGTGGGCCAACCCGCACAAGGCGCGTCCCGGGTACGAGCCGCTGACGGCCGGGATGGCGGCGGCGCTGCCGCACGTGGACGACTTCACGTCCGGGCACAGCCTCGCGGCGCTGGAGGAGCTGGCCCGCCTCATCGCGGGCGGGCAGGGGAAGGGGAGCGCACATGCGTGACGTGCTGGACGACATCGCCCGCTGGTACGCGTCCGGGGAGACGTTCGGGCTCGCGACCGTCGTCAACACCTTCCGCAGCGCGCCGCGCCCGCCGGGCGCGGCGATGGCGGTGTCGGCCGATGGCGAGGTGGCGGGCAGCGTGTCCGGCGGCTGCGTCGAGGGCGCCGTGTACGAGCTGGCGCAGTCGGTGATGGAGAGCGGCGAGCCCGTCGTCCAGCGGTACGGGGTGAGCGACGACGACGCGTTCGCGGTCGGCCTGACCTGCGGCGGCATCCTCGACGTGCTGGTGGAGCCGGTCGGCCCGGCGACGTTCCCGGAGTTCGGCGAGGTCGCCGCGTCCATCGGGGCGCGCGAGCCGGTCGCCGTCGCGACCGTCGTCGCCGGGCCGGGGCGGATCGGCGCTCGCCGCGTGATCTGGGCCGGCCGCGCCGCCGGGTCGCTCGCGCCGGGCGCGCCGCACGCCGCCCGCCTCGACGCCGCCGTCGACGACGACGCGCGCGGCATGCTCGCGCAGGGCCTCACCGGCCAGCGCCACTACGGCCGCGAGGGGGAGCGGCGGCTGGACGAGCTGACCGTCTTCGTGCACTCCTTCGCGCCGCCGCCCCGCCTGCTGGTGTTCGGCGCGATCGACTTCGCCGCCGCCGTGGCCCGGATCGGCAAGTTCCTCGGCTACCACGTGACCGTGTGCGACGCGCGGCCGGTGTTCGCGACGCCCAAGCGGTTCCCGGACGCGGACGAGGTCGTCGTGAAGTGGCCGCACAAGTACCTCCAGGAGGTGGGCGGCTCCGTCGACGAGCGGACGGCGATCTGCGTCCTGACCCACGACCCCAAGTTCGACGTGCCGCTGCTGGAGGTGGCGCTCCGCACCGGCGCCGGGTACGTCGGCGCGATGGGGTCGCGCCGCACCCACGACGACCGGCTCGCCCGGCTCCGGGAGGCGGGCCTGTCCGAGGCCGAGCTCGGGCGGCTGCGCTCGCCGATCGGGCTGGACCTCGGCGCCCGCACGCCGGAGGAGACCGCGGTGTCGATCGCGGCGGAGCTCGTCCAGCTCCGCTGGGGCGGCTCGGGACGCCCGCTCACCGACACCACCGGCAGGATCCACGCCGACGCGCCCTGACCGGACTACCCTCGCGGGATGACTCTGCACGGTGCGGAACCTCCCGCGGGCCTGCTCCTCGCGGCGGGGGAGGGGAGCCGGCTCGGACGGCCCAAGGCGACGCTCGAACTCGACGGCGAACGCCTCGTCGACCGCGGTGTCCGGATGCTGCGGGACGCGGGCTGCTCACCGGCCATCGTCGTGGTGGGGGCGGAGCCGGTCGAGGTCATCGGCGCGGTCGTCGTCCCGAACCCGGAGTGGCGGGAGGGCATGGGCTCGTCGCTGCGCGCCGGGCTCGCCGCGCTGCCGCCCGCCTGCCCCGCCGCCGTGATCGCGCTCGTCGACCAGCCGCTGATCACCTCGGCCGCGGTCGGGCGGCTGATCGACGCCTACGAGGCGGGCGCGGAGATCGCCGTCGCGACCTACGGGGGAGAGCGGCGCAACCCCGTCCTGCTGCGGGCGGCGCACTTCGGCGCGGCGGCCGAGGCCGCGGTCGGCGACACGGGCGCGCGCGGCTTCCTGCGCGCCCACCCCGGCCTGATCACGCCCGTCCCGTGCGACGACGTCGCCGCGCCCGACGACATCGACACCCCGGATGACCTGACCGCGCTCAGGCGCCGCGGGCACGAGCCCCGCTGACCCGCGCGCCCGTGGGCGGGCGGGTTCAGGACGCGGGGAGGACGCTCTCGTCCAGGGCGCCGCAGTCGACCGCGCGGCGGAGCCGGGACGTGAGCGCCTTGATGGTGGCGGGCTCGTCCAGCACGCCGGTGGACTCGCCCCCCGCCTGCTCGTGCCAGGCGCGGACCCGCCCGATGACGTCGTCGACGCCGCTCAGATGGAACGCGTACACGGCCGCGTACCGGCTCGGCAGGTGCGCGGGATGCAGGTCCCAGCCCTGGTAGAAGCCGTGCCGCAGCGAATGCCTGACGTGCGCCGCGTGCGTCGCCCACGTCGCGTTGACCTCGTCGGGCCCGTCGTTGCGCGGGATGGTGTTGGTGGAGCCGTCCGACAGCCGCACGCCGGTGCCCGCGAACGACACCTGCATGACGTGCCGGGCGAAGTCGCAGGCGGGATGGTCGAGTCGCTGCTCGTGCGGCGGCAGGCCCAGCGCGGCCGTGTAGTCGTAGACGCCGAAGTGCGCGGCGGTGAGGCGGCCCGCGGCGGCGTCGGCGATGGCGCGCAGACCGGTGCGGCCCTCGCCGTCGAGGATCGCGTCGGGCGTCTCGATCTGCACCTCGAACCGCAGGATGCCGGACGGCAGGCCGAGCGCGGTCTCCAGCCGGTCCAGCCACTCGGCGAACAGCGCGACGTGCTCGGCCGCGACCACCTTCGGGAACGTGATCGTGAACCCGCCGGGCAGCCGGCCGAGCCGGTCGCGCAGCGCGGTGAGGAACCCGTCGAGCGTCCGCATCGAGCGCTCGTGCCCGCCGTCGGCGAAGGACTTGACCCGCACGCCCCAGTAGTGGGGGAGGCCCTTGACCTGGTACGCGGCGGCGACGGCGTCGACGACCTGCTCGATGTCGGCGTCCTCCTCGGCGTCCGAACGCACGCCGTAGCCGTCCTCGAAGTCGATCCGCACGTCCTCGACCGGCTCGGCGGACAGCTTCGCCGCGACCCGCTCGCGCACCAGCCCGGCGATCTCCGGATCGAGCCCGAACGCCGCGCCGAACGACCCGGCGCCCGGCGTGTGGGTGTTCAGCAGCCGCAGCGCCTCGGCGCCGAAGTCGGCGGGGGTCGAGCGGGAGAACCGGTCGGCCGGCACGTACACCGTGTGCACCGGCTGGCGGCCGTCGGCGCCGCCGGGCCGGCGCTCGCCGTGCTCGTCGCGGACGGCGGCGATACGGGCGGACAGATCGTCGTACGAGGAGACGCTGAGATTCACTCCGATATGATCCCTCACCCCGCGCCTCCGAGGGAACCGGGACGCCTCACCCGGCCGCTTGGATTCCCCAGGTGCCGGTGAACTCGGCGCCCGGTTCCAGGTGCAGAAGGTCCTCGCCGGAGGCGAACGCGTTCGGCGGGCACGTCATCGGTTCGACGCCCAGCCCGGCGCGGGGGTCCGGGGTGTTGTCGGCGGTGTAGACCTCCATCCAGGGGTGCGCCTCGTCCGCCCAGAGCCGCACCGTGCGGGCGGTGCCGGCGAGGACCACCCAGGCGCGGCCGTCGCCGTCGCGGCTCAGGCCGGTGAAGGCGTTGTCGATCCGCCGGTCGCCGAGCAGCGGGGCCGCGCGCAGGTCGTATTCGGTGCCGGTGACGTCGAGGGGCGGCCCGGACGGGATCATCCGCTCGTCCACCGGGAGGTAGCGGTCGGCGGCGAGCGTGACCTTGCAGGCGTCGATCGGCTCCCCGGTGGTGAGGTAGGGGTGCGCGCCGTGGCCGTACGGGGCCGTCGCCGTGCCCGCGTTCCGCGCCGTGATCCGGACGTGCAGGCCGTCGGCCTCGTTCAGGGTGTACTCGGCCTCCAGGTCGAGGCGGAACGGGTAACCGGCCGTGCCGAGGAGGCGGTGCGTCAGCCGCACCCGGCCGGGTTCCCGGACGGCGGCCCGCCACGGCGCCCACCGGACGAGCCCGTGGATCGCGCAGTCCCGCTCCGGCTCGGACACGTCGAGCTGGTGCGCCACGCCGCCGTAGGAGTAGCGGCCCCGGTCGACACGGTTCGGCCAGGGGACCAGCAGCTGCCCGAACGCGGCGGGCGCGGGCTCGTCGGCGCCGTGCGAGAGGATCAGCGGCCGTCCCTCGTGCGTCAGCTCGCGCAGGGCCGCGCCCGCCTCGGTGACGACGGCCCGGTACGGGCCCGCGCTCAACGCGTGCTGCTCCCCGGTGATCGGCTCGCTCATGGCCCGGGACGTACCCCCGTGACCAGCCGCTACGCGGTCTCCGCGAGGGCGTGCAGGGCGTCGGTGAACACGTTCGGCGGCGGTTCGACGAGCCCGGCGCCGACCTGGCCCGTTCCCGCCTCGCGGCCCGCGATGCCGGTGTCGATGACCGGCAGGATCCCGGTCCGGACGACGCGGGTGACGTCCACGCCGACGGGGGTACCGCGGAACGACAGGAGCGGGATCTGCAGCGCCGGATGCTCGGCGAGGGTGATCTCGTACATCCGCTGCGTCGCGGCGATCGCGTCGGGGACCTCGCCGCCGACGAACCGGACGATCGCGGGCGCCGCGGCGAGCGCGAACCCGCCCATCCCGGCCGTCTCGGTGATCGCCGAGTCGCCGATGTCGGGGTTGGCGTCGTCCGGGCCGTAGCCGCCCAGGTAGAGGCCGTCGGGGACGCCCGCGGGCCCGGTGAACCAGCGGTCGCCCGTCCCCGACACCTGGATGCCGAAGTCGGTGCCGTTGCGGGCCATCGCCACGACCAGGCTGGACCCCGGAACGTTCCGCGCCGCGTCCGCGCACGCCTTCGCCGCGGCCATCCCCGCGTTGAGGAAGAAATGGTCGTTGCCCGCCGCGAACCGCAGCGCCTCGGCGGCCCGGCCGCGCGGGACGTCCTCGGCGGCGAGCAGGCTCGGCGCCAGCTCGCGCAGCAGCAGCGACGTCGCCGCCCGGTTCCGGTTGTGCAGCTCGTCGCCCATCTGCAGCGCCTGCGCGATGACCGACATCAGGTCGAGCGGCCCGTGGTGGCGGACGGCCGCCTGCAGCGCGGGCCCGAGGACCTCGCCCATCCAGGTCAGCCGGTCGATCACCTCCGGCCCGTACGCCCCGTACCGCAGGACCTTCCCGAGGCCCTCGTTGAGCGAGCAGTACGCGGTGCCGCCGTGCTCGGCGTCCTCCACGACCAGCATCCACATCGACGGGCTGACGACCCCCGCCATCGGCCCGACCGTGGCGTGGTGGTGGCACGGTTCGAGCGTCGCCGCGCCGCGTTCGAGGGCGTGCTCGGCGCCGAGCGGCGTCTCCGCGAGCCCTTCGAGGAGCATCGCGCCGATGAGCGCGCCGCGCATCGGCCCGGACGCGCGCTCCCACTCCAGCGGCGGGCCCGCGTGCAGGAACGTCGCCTCGTCCAGGCCGAGGACCTCGCGGGCGGGGCGCACGTCCACCAGATGCGGGCGGGACGACACCATGCGCCGCACGGCGCGCGCGTTGGCGTCCGCGTGCCCGGGGTCGCCGAGCACCGCCGCGAGCGCCGGTTCGGTCCCGGCGGGCGGGGGCCGCCAGTCGACCCTGTCGACCGGGACGGCCTGGTCCGCGAGCGAGTCCGCGAGGACCTCCACGCCCGCCGCGACCACCCTCGGGTCGCGGGCGAGGAGCCCGCCGAGCCGGTGCCGCCGGTCGCTCATCCGGGCCTTCCTTCCGCGAGCGCGCCCTCGACCATGGACAGGGCGTGCCGGGCCGCCTGCGCGTTGGACGCGAACACGTCGGCGCCCGCCTCGCACAGCGCCGCCGCCTGCCGGTCGCGGTCCTGCGGGTCGGCGGGTGTCCCGCACAGCGACACGACGACGCCCAGGTCGGGACGGTCGACCACCACGTCCGCGAGCACCGGGGCGAGGGACGCGGCCGGGTCGGGCTCCGCGCCGTGGCCAAGCACCACGTCCAGCAGCAGGACGCCGCAGCCGGGATCGCCCGCCTCCGCCCGGACGGCCTCCAGCCGCAGCGCGGGGTCGATCATCGGGTGGGCGCGGCCCCGGGTGTAGGCGTCGTCCCCGAAGTCGGTGAACCGGTGGTCCCGGGCCTCCAGATCCCAGCCGAGCGCGTCCCGCGCGATCGCCTCGGCCTCGTCGCGGAGCGTCCCGCCCGCGAAGAGCCCGCGCAGCGCCTTCCCGGCCGCCGGTGCCGGACGCCGCGACGCCCTCCAGCGGGGCCAGGCGGGGACCGCCCGGCGCAGCGCCTTCAGCGTCTTCTCCGCCGCCGCCGTCAGGTCGTCCTCGCCCGCGGCGGGCAGCGCGAACACGACCGGGGTGTCCAGCCGCCGGGCCGCCTCCCGGATCAGGTCCGCGACCTGCGGCGCGGGCGGCTTGGACACCACCACGATCAGCTCGGTGCCGGGGTCGGCGTCCAGCGCCGCCAGCGCCGACAGCGCGGACCGGCCGCTGACCTCCGGGGACAGGTCCCGGCCGCCGACGCCGAGGACGTGGCTGACGCCGACGTCCGCCTCGTCCAGCAGGCACATCAGCTGCTGCGCGCCCGTCCCGGACGCCGCGACGATCCCGACCGGGCCCGGGCGGACCGCGTTCGCGAACCCGAGCCCGGCGCCGCCGATCACCGCCGTCCCGCAGTCGGGACCCATCACGATCAGCCCGCGCCGGGCCGCGGCCTCCTTCAGCAGGATCTCCTGGGCGAGCGGCACGTTGTCGCTGAAGATCATGACGTTGAGGCCGGCGTCGAGCGCGTCCATCGCCTCGGGGAACACGTGCGGGCCGGGCACCGACAGCAGCGCGACCGTCGCGTCCGCGCGGGCCGCCGCGGACGCGGTCGTCCGGGGCGGCGCCGTCGCGCCCATGATTCCTGTGCCGGCGGGCGGGCGGGACGCCTCGCGGAGCAGGGCGTCCAGCGCGTCGCGTGCCCCGTCGAGCGCCTCGCCGTCCGCCCGGACGGCCACCACCAGGTCGTCCGGGCCGGTGTCCGGCGGCACCGCGAAGCCCATCCGGTCGAGCATCTCGCGGTTCAGTTCGGTGCCCATCGCCACCATCGCCGCGGCCACGTCCGGCCGCTCTGACAGCGAACGGCTCACCCGCATCAGCGTGACCGAATCGTGGTAGCTTCCCCGGCGCACCTCGACCCAGTCGCTCATGCAGTCACCCTCGAAGCGGAGTGCACCGCCGTAAGCGCGAGGGCCGCGCGGCAGCCTGCGAGGACTCCGTGCGCCAGGTCGGCACCCGATGTGTGGCCCACCGCCAGGAGGCGCCGGACGGCCTGCCCCGTCGCCGCGGGGTCCGCCGGCTCGTGGCCCGCGACGCAGCGCAGCACCGCCGCGACCTCCGCGCCCGCGCCGCCCGCCGCCGCGCAGTGCAGCAGCGTCGCGGCCAGCGCCGTCGTCCGGGTGCCCGCGTCGGCGGTGACCGCCGCGCCGAGCCAGTCGGCCAGCCACACGGCCGTGCGGCCGTTGCGGAGCGCGTCGCCGACCCCGCGCAGCGACACGAGCAGGCCGCAGAGGATGTCGTCGCCGCTGGGCGTCAGGCCGGGGCCGAGGCCCACGATCCGCTCCGCCGCCTCCACCGCGCCCGCGAGGTCGCCCGCGGCGCAGCACTCGGCGAGCGCGGCCGGGTCGGGATGGTCGCCGAGGCCGCCGCCCGCCGTCCCCGCGCCGGTCAGCACCCCGGCGCCGGCGAGCTCGTCCTCCAGGATCCGGACGCCGTAGGCGAGCGCGGACGCCTGCACCGGTCCGAGCACCGGCGACGGGTCCCACCAGCGGCGGACGCGCACGTGCAGCGGGCCCGCCTCCACCTGCCCGTCGCCGACCCACGCCTCGCCGCCCTCCCGGATCGGCCGGAACGGCTGCTCCCGGCGCGCCGCGACGACGACCACCGAGTTCGGCAGCCGGTGCGCGTCGGAGGTGACGACCGCGAGCACCCGCGGCTCCGGGCCGCCGCGCATCTCCAGGTACAGCGCCGCCGGGAACACGGCGAGGACCCGCGCCGCGCGGCGCGGCGGGTCGAGCAGCGGCCGCAGCGCCAGGCTCGCGGCGCCGGCGGCGGGCGGCCGGCGTCCCGGCCGGGCCGGAAGCGGGATCGGGTCGCGGACGAGAGCGGTCACGGATCCTCCCGAGGCCGGGGTGGGTCGCCGCCCGGCCTGCGGGCGGCCCGGCCTCTGCCGAGACGGTAGAACGGGCCCCGCACCGGACGTATGGAGAAAGCTGCCAAGGATGCTTGTCATCGTTCGTCTTAGTTGTCAGTGTTGATCAGGAACCGGTAGCGATCACGCCAAATCGGGCGATGTACGCACCAAATAGCGAGGTGACCCCTGGCATGAGCTACACCACAGCGGACCCGGGCCCACCGGCCCTGCGGCTCGCGAGCACCGGAACACTGACCTACGGCCTGTCGGTCGGCGAGGTCCTCGGCGTCAGCACCCTGAACGGCGCCCGCCTCATCGCCGGCCGGGCCGGTCTCGAACGCATCGTCCAGCGTCTCAACGTGATGGAGGTCCCCGACATCCTGTCGTGGGTGAAGCCGAACGAGCTCCTCCTCACCACCGGCTACCCCCTGCGCAACACTCCCCAGTCGCTCGACAACCTGGTCTCCGACCTGGACGAGCGCGGACTCGCGGCCCTCGCCATCAAGCTCGGCCGCTACCTGGACTCGCTCCCCGCCGAAATGATCGCGCAGGCCGACCGCCGCGGCTTCCCCCTGATCCTGCTCCCCAACGACGTCGGCTTCGACGACATCCTGAACCAGGTCCTGACCGACATCCTGAACCGGCAGGCGTCCGTCCTCGCCCGCACCGAGGAGGTGCACCGCGCGCTCGTGCAGATCGTGCTGTGCGGCGGCGGCCTCCAGGAGGTCGTCGACGAGGTCGCGACGCTGCTGGACGTCGCCGTCGTCGTCGTGGACGGCGAGCAGCGCGTCCTCGCCGGCGCCGGCCCGGACGAGCACGTCCAGGCCATGCGGGCGTTCGACGCGGGCCGGCACGCGGCCTGCGGGCGCGGCGGCTGCGGCATCATCGGCGCGCACGGCACCGGCGACCACCTGGTCGTGCCCGTGATGGCGGGCGGCTTCGACCACGGCCGGATCATCGCGTTCAGCCCCGGCGGCACGCTGCGCGGCAGCGACCTCGGCATCCTGGAGCGCGCCGCGACCGTCGCGGCGCTCGTGGTGACGAAACAGCAGGCCGTCGCCGCCGTCGAGAGCAAGTACCGCGCCGACTTCCTCCGCGACATCCTCGCCGGGCGCGCGGGCGACGACGACCGCGTCATCGCGCACTGCGCCGGTTTCGGCTGGGACCTCGACCGTCCCGTGATGGTGGTCGTCGCCGAGCTCGACGGCCGCC
>NZ_SMJX01000229.1 GCF_004348535.1 Actinomadura sp. KC216 | reverse complement strand
GCCCTCCCCGTCCCCGTTCGTGGGCTCAGCGCACCGGCGGCGCGGTCACTTGGAGCGCTTGCGAAGGCGTTCGATGTCGAGGATCACGACGGCGCGGGCCTCGATGCGCAGCCAGTTCCGCTGGGCGAAGTCGGCGAGCGCCTTGTTGACCGTCTCGCGGGACGCGCCGACGAGCTGCGCCAGCTCCTCCTGCGTGAGGTCGTGGTGCACGTGCAGCCCGGCCTCGGACGGCTGGCCGAACCGTTCCGCCAGGTCGAGCAGCGCCTTGGCGACGCGGCCCGGCACGTCGGTGAACACCAGGTCGGCCATGACGTCGTTGGTCTTGCGCAGCCGCTGCGCCAGGGCGCGCAGGAGCTGGACGGCCACCTCGGGGTGTCCGGTCAGCCAGGGCCGCAGGTCGTCGTGGCCGAGCCCGGCCAGGCGGCACTCGGTCACCGCGATGGCGCTCGCGGTGCGCGGACGCGGGTCGAACAGCGACAGCTCGCCGAACATCTCGCTCGGGCCGAGCACGCT
This sequence comes from Actinomadura sp. KC216, assembly GCF_004348535.1. Classification (GTDB taxonomy): domain Bacteria; phylum Actinomycetota; class Actinomycetes; order Streptosporangiales; family Streptosporangiaceae; genus Spirillospora. The sequence goes on along the minus strand of NZ_SMJX01000229.1, from coordinate 13,283 downwards.
CAGCAGGTTCTCCCGGCCGTCCGGCGCCGTCCTGGTCAGCTTGATCTTGCCTTCGAGGACGACGTACAGCCGGTCCCCGGTCTCCCCCTCGCTGAACAGCGTCTGACCGCGTGCGAGGCGCACCTCGGTCACGTTGGCGCGCAGCGCCTTCGCGCCCTGCTCGTCGAGGGCCTCGAAGAGCGGCGCTCTGCTCAGAACGTCCACGTCGCGATCCGTCACGCTTCTCCTCCTCCAACACCGACATGCCTAGTGTGACGTACGTCCCACCGCGTACGTGAAGGCTGGGTCACGGCGCGCCGAAACGGAGGACCTGGCTTTCCGTCCTCCTCGGGCCGCCGCGGTCCCGTTCGCCCAGTGTACGGACCATTGGGTGAATGGCATCACACCGGTCTCATCCCCCTGAACCGGGCGCCCGGGAAGGGTGGCGTCCGTGCCCTAATCTGATCGGGTGTCCCAGGCCTCGCCGCGCCGCCTCCCACGGGGACGGCACGCGCTGTCCCGCTCGGAAGTGGAGCGGGTGCATCGCGACCGCCTTTGCGCGGCCATGGCGGCGGCGATGACCGAGAAGGGGTATGTGGGGACGTCGGTCGAGGACGTCCTGAAGCGGGCCAGAGTCTCTCGGCAGAGCTTCTACGGGCTGTTCTCGTCCAAGCTCGACTGCTTCATGGCGGCGTTCGACCAGGCCATCGCAGTGCTCCGCCGCCGCCTGGAAGGTGCCGCGTCGGAGGGCGGAGGCGACCCGGCGGAACGGTTCGAGCGCGCGTTCACCGCTTACCTGGAGGCGCTGGCGTCGGAGCCGGAGTACGCGCGCTTGTTCCTGGTGGAGGTGTACGCGGCCGGGCCGGAGGCCATCCGGCGGCGTTCGGAGGTACAGCACGAGCTGGCGGCGGCTCTCGCCGACATGATGGGCGCGACGGGCGAGACGGCCCGGTTCGCCTGCCAGATCGTCGTGTCGGCGGTCGGTGCCATGGTGACGCCGGCGGTGGCTGCGGGCGACATGGCGGCCCTGCGCGCGGTCGGGCCCCCGGTCCTCGAGCACGTCCGCCTTCTGCTGCGCTCCGGGGCCCTGAACGCGTAGCGGGGCCTCAGTGGTCGGGCTGGACGCGGAGCGTGCCGATCACTGTGGCGAGCATCTCGTAGTGGGCGGCGAGCATGGTCAGCTCGACGCACTGTCCCTCGGACATGTGGGTGCGGAGCCGCGTCCAGGTCTCGTCGTCCAGGTCGCACCGGTCATGGAGCTGGTCGGTGGCGGCGAGGATCGCACGCTCGCGCGGGTTCCAGCCGGCCGCGTCGGGTCCTTCCTTGAGGCGCTGGACGTCCCGTTCCCGGACGCCCGCGCGGCGGCCGATGCGCACATGGTGGTCGAACTCGTAGCGGCAGCCGCGCAGATGGGCGACGCGGAGGATCACCAGTTCCGTCTCGCGGCGCGGGAGGGTGCCGCCGGGCATGAGCCGTCCCGCGAACCACAGCCAGCCGCGGAACAGGCCGCGGCGGCGGGCCAGGGTCAGGAACAGGTTCGGCGGGCCCGTGCCGGTGGCCCGGCCCGCGACCCGGCAGATGAGCCAGTTCACGGCGCCGACGTCCCGGATCCCGCCCGGCGCGACGCGAGGCGGAAGCCGCTCCGCCATCAGTGAGGCTCCGTCTGGGACGAGGCAGGCCCCGGCTGCGGTGTCGCAGGCGCTGGCTGGGGTGTGGTCAGTTCCACGTGCTCCTTGCGCGCGATCTCTAGGGTTTCGCGCAGCGTCCGCTGGACGACGCGGTCGACGACGGGTTGCGCGGCCATCCTGACCGGCAGCACCCCGCCGACCCACCAGGGCGCGACGATTCGCTTGGAGCGGCGGGCGATTCCGCGTTCCAGGGCGTCGATCCCTACGCGCAGTGGCGTGACCGCTGAGGCGAGGCTGCTCGCGCGTCCCGAATTCACCAGGGCGTGCGCCGCCTCGGTGTCGAACCCACGCCGCGTCATGTCGGTGTCGAGTTCGGCGAAGTACGCGACTCCCGCTCTGGCTCCCCACGGCCGTAGTTCGACCCTGAGCGTGTTGCCCAGTGCCTCTACGGCCGCCTTGGACGCGCTATAGGCCCCCAGCAGAGGCGCATGGACGGCCGCCGCCAGGGACGCCACAGCTAGCGCATAACCGCGTTCATGGCTGATGTGGGGCCCGGCTGCGCGGAGCGTGTTGTGGACGCCCAGCACGTTCACCCGAAGGCTCTGCTCCAGCACGGACGGATCCCCGCCGATGATCGGCATCTGCGCGGCGACTCCGGCGTTGGCGACGACGACGTCCAGGCCGCCGCCGAGCGCGCCCGCAGCGGCGTCCACGACCTCGCCGACCGTTTCGCGGTCGGTGACGTCGCACGTCCACCAGGAGGCGGAGCCGCAGTCCGCCGCGACGGAGGCGAGCCGGTCGGGCTCCAGGCCGGCGAGCGCCACCCGGGCGCCGCGCTCGTGCAGCCGGACGGCCAGCGCGGCGCCGATGCCGCGCGCGGCACCCGTGATCAGGACGCGCCGCCCGGCGAGGGTCGCGGTCCACCGGGCGGAGTCGAGGATCATGCGGGCGAGCGTAACATAAATGAACAAAGGCGTCTTTTTAAGGCGGGGCGCCGGTCTCGTCTTCGGCGGAGCTCCGGGCGCAGGGGCGCCGAGGCTTTAGGCTGGCGGTATGGCGACGGAGGCGAAGGCGGGGGCCGGGGCGAAGGCGGCCAAGAAGCCGAGAGCCCGAAAATGGCAGAACGAGACGCGGCTCGGGCTCGTGCGGCGGGCGCGCAGGATCAACCGGATCCTGGCCGAGACGTACCCGGACGCGCACTGCGAGCTGAACTTCGGGACGCCGTTCCAGCTCCTCGTCGCGACCGTCCTGTCGGCGCAGACCACCGACATGCGGGTGAACCTGACCACACCCGGCCTCTTCGCCAAGTACCCCACGCCGGAAGACCTCGCCGCCGCGAACCCCGAGGACGTCGAGCAGATCCTCAAGCCCACCGGCTTCTTCCGCGCCAAGACCAAGTCGGTGATGGGGCTGTCCGCCGCACTGCGGGACAGGTTCGACGGTGAGGTCCCAGGCAACCTTGAAGACCTGGTCACCCTCCCTGGGGTCGGGCGTAAGACGGCCAACGTCGTCCTAGGAAACGCGTTCGACGTTCCGGGAATCACCGTCGACACCCACTTTGGACGCCTCGCCCGCCGTTTCGCCTGGACGAGCGAAGACGACCCGGTGAAGGTCGAACAGGAGATCGGCGAGCTCATCCCGCGCAAGGACTGGACGATGCTCTCCCACAGGCTCATCTGGCACGGCCGCCGTATCTGCCATGCCCGGCGTCCGGCCTGCGGGGCATGCCCGCTCGCCCGCCTCTGCCCGTCGTTCGGCGAAGGACCGACCGACGAGGAGACCGCGCGCAAACTCGTGAAGCCCGGCCCCTTCTCGTGACCCTTCTGGTGACCGTGACCGGCGTCCTGGGAAGGAAGAGGAGCGTTCCGGAGTTGGGACGGACGTGACCGACATCGCCCCCACCTGCCCTCCATGGCTCGACCGCTTCCGCGTCGAAGGGCCACGGATGGCGGTGCCGCCGATGTTCCGGCCCGAGCCGGGGGCGCGCGCCGCCGCCGTCCTGATCCTCTTCGGTGAGGGTCCGGACGGCCCCGACGTGCTGCTCACCGAGCGCGCGCCCACGCTCAACAGCCACGCCGGGCAGCCCGCCTTCCCCGGCGGCCGCATCGACCCCGGCGACCGCAGCGGCCCGGACGACGACGGCGCGGTCGCGGCGGCCCTGCGCGAGGCGTGGGAGGAGGCGGGCGTCGAGCCGTCCGGCGTCGACGTCCTCTGCACACTGCCCGATCTGTATCTGGCGCACAGCAGGCACCTGGTCACGCCCGTCGCCGGCTGGTGGCGGGAGCCGTCCGACATCGCGCCCGGCCATCCCGGCGAGGTCGCGACGGTCGCGCGCGTCCCGATCGCGGAGCTGGTCGACCCGGCGAACCGGCTGATGATCCGGCACCCGTCCGGGGTCAAGCTGGGACCCGCGTTCCGCGTCCGCGAGATGCTCGTGTGGGGGTTCACGGCGGCACTGCTCACCCGCGTCCTGGACGCGGGCGGCTGGGACCGCCCATGGAACGCGGACCGCGTCGAGGACCTTCCGCCGGAAGACCTGAACCTCGCCGCCCGCGACTGAACCCCGCCTCCGCAGGTCAGGCGGTTGCCGTCATTCCGGCTGGCGACGAAGGCCGGCGAACGTCACACCTAACGGCTACCCCGCACACCCCAATCTGGTACATGGAGGGGACGTTATGCAGCGGTGCGGCACTATACGGTGAAGCGGTGCTGCACGACCACGTTCTCGACGCCATCCTGCTCGTGCTCGTCGTGCTGTTCGGGGTCTCGGGCTATCGGCAGGGCTTCATCGTGAGCCTGCTGAGCTTCGTCGGCTTCGTCGGCGGCGGCGTCGCCGGAGTGCTGATCGCGCCGCCGATCGCCGAGGCCGCGGTGGACGGTGCGGCGCAGCAGGCCCTCCTCGCCATCGTGATCGCGTTCCTGGCCGCCACCATGGGACAGCTGGTCGCGTCCTCGCTCGGCGCCGTCCTGCGCAACCGGGTGACCGGCCTGAACGCCCGCACGGTGGACGCGGTCGGCGGCACCTTCGTCAGCGCCCTGTCGCTCCTGATCGTCGCCTGGTTCTTCGGGACGCTGGTCGCCAACTCCGAGTTCCAGCCCGTCCGGACGCAGGTCAAGGGCTCCTCCATCATCAACGGCATCGACGACGTGATGCCGCCGCAGGCGCAGACCTGGTTCACCTCCTTCCAGGGCTTCGTGAAGAGCAGCGAGTTCCCGCAGGTCTTCAACGGGCTCGGCGGCGAGTCGGTGGTGCAGGTGCCGCCGCCGGACGAGTCGGTGCTGAACACCAAGGGGCTGCGCGCCGCCCGCGCCAGCATCGTGAAGATCGTCAGCACGGCGCCGCAGTGCCAGCGGCGGATCGAGGGCACCGGGTTCGTGTTCGCGCCGAAGCACATCATGACGAACGCGCACGTCGTCGCGGGCGCGCGCGGGTCGTCCGCGGTGGCCACCGTGAACGGCGAGACCGCCCGCGGCCGGGTCGTCCTGTACGACCCGAAGCGCGACGTCGCCGTCCTGTACGTGCCGGGGCTGGACGCGCCGCCGCTGAAGTTCGCCGGAGAGGCCCGCGTCCGGGACAGCGCGATCATCGCGGGGTTCCCGAAGAACCAGCCGTTCACGCCGGGCGCCGCCCGGATCCGCGCCCGCCAGACGGCGCGCGGCCCGGACATCTACCACTCCGGCCAGGTCACCCGCGAGATCTACGCCATCCGCGGCAAGGTCGAGCCCGGCAACTCGGGCGGCCCGCTGCTGTCCACGGACGGCCGCGTCTACGGCGTCATCTTCGCCGCGGCGCTGGACTCGCCGTCCACCGGCTACGCGCTGACCGCGGAAGAGGTCGCCCCGGACGTGCGCGCCAGCGCGAACGCGACCACACCGGTGTCGACGCAGAGGTGCTCCGACTGACTCGACTTAGGCCTGTGTCGCCTCCGTCGGCTTCGTGAGGCGGACGGTTATGGGGCCTTCCTGGGGATGGCCGGCCAGATGGCGCGCGCGCTGAACGATCCCCTGGACGTCGATCCCGTGCGGGGGCGCCCCCTCATACGGGACGAGTCGTTCAGCCGCGCGGCTTAGCAGCGCATCAGCACCGCGTGCGTTTCCGCGGCGGAGATGAGTGATCCCTACGGCGACCTGTGCGAGACCTCTCCACAACTCCCGTTCGGGTTCCGGAGCGGCCTTCCACACCGCCTCCAGTACCTCGTGCGCATGGAACGGACGGTCTGCGTCCAGGAGGCGTTGCGCTTCGACCAAGGCTTGTGCAGGAGGCATGTCGAGGTCGTCCGGCATCGTGGGTATGCCGGATGTGCCGTGGGGCAGTGGCCGTCCGAAGGCGTCGCGCGGTCGTGCGTTGCGCGGCCGTCCGGACTCGTCCCGATCCCGCATCCCTCCACGCTACGCCCGCGAGCCGGCCGCCGTTGCGCGGAGGTCGCGGAGGTCGCGGAGGTTCAGAGTTCCGGCTCGGGGTCGGCGAGCCAGCCGAGAAGCTGCGCGTCGAACGCGTCGGGACGTTCCTCATGCGGGAAATGACCGGCGCCGTCGATGAGCTTCCAGCGGTAGGGGGCCCTCACATAGCGGCCGGAACCCTGGGCGCTTCCAGGGAGAGTGCACGTGTCGAGAGCACCGTGCAGTTGGAGCGTCGGCACGTGGATGGGTGCGCGCATTCGGTGCGCGTAGCGGATACCGTCCGGGCGGGCCTGCGAACGGATGAGCCAGCGGTGATACTCCAGCGCGCTGTGCGCCGCCCCAGGGATCTGCACTGCTCTGCGGACGAGCCGCTCAGTGCGTTCGTCCGGCCAGCCTGGGCCCGACCAGTCGTGCAGTAGCTTTCCGACCAGTGCCGCATCGTCCCGCACTAGGCGGCGCTCAGGCCACAGCGGCAACTGGAAGCCGAACGTGTGGCGCGTCGCCCAGCCCTGCCCGCGCGGGTCACCCGCGACGGCCTGGCGCAGCCGCAGCGGATGCGGGGCGCTCACCACCGCCAGCCGCTGGACGACCTTCGGGTGGTAGACGCCCATCGTCCAGGCCAGGAGCCCGCCCCAGTCGTGCCCCACGACGACCGCGTTGGCCTCACCGAGCGCCCGGACGAGCCCTGCGGCGTCCCCGGCGAGCGTCACCAGGTCGTAGCCGCGCGGTGGCTTGTCGCTCCCGCCGTAGCCGCGCAGGTCGACCGCTGCGGCACGGTAGCCCGCCGCCGGCAGCGACACCAGCTGGTTGTGCCAGGACCACCAGAACTCGGGGAAGCCGTGCAGAAGCAGGACGAGCGGCCCGTCACCGGCCTCGGTGACGTGGAAGCGCGTCCCGCCGGCGCTGACCTGCCGGTGGGTCCATGGCCCGTCGACCTCGACCAGGGACGCGTCGTGCCCGGACATCGCGATCGGTCAGCCCGTCAGTTCTGGCGTGTCGGAATCGCCGCGGCGGCGCAGCTTCGACAGGTCGCTCTTCAACGACTTCCGGGTGCGCTTGGCGCCTTCGATCTTCTTGATGAGCCGCTTGGCGACGAGCATCAAGCCGACCGCGAGCACCACGTACACGGCCGCGACGATGAGGAACGCCGCCCAGCGCCAGAGTCCCAGCCCGATCAGCCCGTACGCGAACGAGATCGACAGCAGGATCACGACGATTCCGCCCATCACGGCTGCGATGGTGAACATCACACTGCTGACGGCCGCCTTCTTGGCGTCGGCCTTGAGCTCGACCCTGGCGAGCTCCATCTCCAGCCTGATGATGTCCGACATCTCGCTCAACGCCAGCGTGGCCAGGTCGCCGAGCGACTTGTCCTCGACGCGATCGCCCGGTAGTGGCTCGGACATATAGAAATTTCTCCTTCAGTCCGGGCGCGCGCGCACACGCACCCTTCTCCGGAAGACGACGGCCGCGGCCGCCGAGGCGAGAACGCTCGCGATCAGGACCGCAGTCGTCACTCTCTCGAATTGTGACGGGTCGGTATAGGCCAAACCGCCGATCAGCAGCGAAACGGTGAAACCGACCCCGGCGAGCAAAGCGACCCCAGCGATCTCATGCCAGTGCAGATCCTCGCTGAGGTTCGCCCAGCCGAGCCGGACGGCCGCCCACGCGCCGCCGAAGACGCCCACGAACTTACCGATCACCAGCCCGGCGATCACACCGAGGGCCACACGGTCGGTGAACACCGCACCAAGTTGAGACGCGCCGAGCCCCACGCCCGCTGACACGAACGCGAAAACCGGCACGCACACACCAGCCGAGAATGGACGCAGCGCGTGGTCGGCGCGTTCCGCGTTCGTCGGGCCTCCGTCCGGTGTCACCTTCGGGCTCGTGAGCATTCCCAGGGCGACACCGGCGACGGTGGCGTGCACACCACTTCGCAGTAGGCAGTACCAGGCGAGGACGGCCAGCGGCACGTACATCCACGGCGACCGGACGTTCTTGCTCTGCAGCAACCCATAGGCGGCTATCAGGAGCACTCCGAGGCCGAGTGGCGTCCAGTGCAGCTCCTTGGTGTAGAACAACGCGATGATGGTGATGGCGATGAGGTCGTCCACCACGGCCAGGGTCAGCAGGAAGGCGCGCAGTGGCGCCGGGCATGAGGTGAACGTCACGGCGAGGACGGCGAGCGCGAAGGCGATGTCCGTCGCCGTCGGAACGGCCCATCCGCTCGACGCGCCCCGTTCGCCCGCGCTCACCGCCAGAAAGATCAGCGCCGGAACCGCCACACCGGCCACCGCGGCGACCACCGGCAGGGCCGCGTCCCTCGGATTGCGCAGCTCTCCGTGGGCCAGTTCCTCACGCAGCTCTAGCCCGGCGCAGAAGAAGAACACCGCGAGCAGGCCGCTGGACGCCCAATGCTCAACGTCCATGTGCCCGATGCGCAGCCAGTCAGGGCTGATCTCGAACGTCTGCAGATCCTCGTAGGCGCTCGCCCACGGCGTGTTGGCCCACACAAGCGCGGCGATTGCGGCGAGCAGCATGACCACGCCGCCGATCGTCTCCGTCCGCAAAGCGGCCGCGACCTGCGTCCCGTAGCGGACGGTGGGCCGGAACGGCCACGTCGCAGCGACACGACGGCGAACAGGCGGGCGCGCCATGGAGAACTCCCGGGAAGGTGGCGAACATCTGGTCCGGACACGACCCGCCATGCGCAACGGATCGTGACGTTGCCGACCAGACTTCCCGGCGCACCACAAACGACCTTACCTGCATCACCACGACCCAGAAGACACCGCCGCCGTCCTAAGGGCAGTCGTTGGGGCAGGTCAAGGGCGGTCATGCGGCGGCCCGCGTCCGGTAGCGATGTGCACCGGGCGCGGGCCGTCCTCGCAGAGGAACCGCTTCGCTGGAGGGGTCAGTCCTCGGATTTGGCGCTCGGAAGCTTCTCCGAGATGAGATCCATCACCGTGCTGTCGGCGAGCGTGGTCACGTCGCCGATGCTGCGGTTCTCGGCGACGTCCCGCAGCAGCCGCCGCATGATCTTGCCGGAGCGGGTCTTCGGCAGCTCCGGCACGATCATGATCTGGCGGGGCTTGGCGATCGGGCCGAGCGTCTTGGACACGTGGTCGCGCAGCTCCCGCAGGAACTCCTCGCCCTCCACGTCCCCGCCCGCGTCCCCGCGCGGGATGACGAACGCGACGATGGCCTGCCCGGTGACCGGGTCCGTCGCGCCGACGACCGCCGACTCGGCGACCTTCGGGTGCGACACCAGCGCCGACTCCACCTCCGTCGTGGAGATGTTGTGGCCGGACACGAGCATGACGTCGTCCACGCGGCCGAGCAGCCACATGTCGCCGTCCGTGTCCTTCTTCGCGCCGTCACCGGCGAAGTACAGGCCCTCGAAACGCGACCAGTACGTCTTGACGTAGCGCTCGTCGTCGCCCCAGATCGTCCGGAGCATGCTCGGCCACGGCTCCTTGACCACCATGAACCCGCCGCCGCCGTTCGGCACGGACCGGCCCTGGTCGTCCACCACGTCCGCGGCGATGCCCGGCAGCGGGCGCATCGCCGCGCCCGGCTTCCCGGCCGTGACGCCCGGCAGCGGGCTGATCATGATGGCGCCGGTCTCCGTCTGCCACCACGTGTCGACGACCGGGGTCTTGTCGCCGCCGATGTGCTTGCGGTACCAGACGTACGCCTCCGGGTTGATCGGCTCCCCCACCGACCCCAGCACGCGCAGGGACGACAGGTCGTACTGCGCAGGGATGTCGTCGCCCCACTTCATGAACGTGCGGATCGCCGTAGGCGCGGTGTAGAAGATGCTCACCTTGTACTTCTGGATGACGTCCCACCAGCGGCCCTTGTTGGGGGTGTCGGGGGTGCCCTCGTAGATGACGCTGGTCGCGCCGTTGGCGAGCGGCCCGTACACGATGTACGAGTGCCCGGTCACCCAGCCGATGTCGGCCGAGCACCAGTAGACGTCCGTGTCCGGCTTCAGGTCGAACACCGCGTAATGCGTGTACGCGCACTGGGTCAGGTAGCCGCCGGTGGTGTGCAGGATGCCCTTCGGCTTACCCGTCGTCCCTGACGTGTACAGAATGTACAGCGGGTGCTCCGAGTCCATGGGCTCGGCCGTGTGCTGGTCACTCTGCCGTTCGACGACGTCATGCCACCACACGTCGCGCTCGTTCTCGGCCACGGGCTCCCCGGTGCGGCGCACGACGAGCACGTTCTCGATCGTCGGCGTCTGCGCGACGGCCTCGTCGACGATGCCCTTCAGGTCCGACGGCTTGCCACGGCGGAACCCGCCGTCCGCCGTGATGACCAGCTTGGCCTGCGCGTCGTCGATGCGGGTCCGGAGCGCCTCCGCCGAGAACCCGCCGAACACGACCGAATGCGTCGCGCCGATGCGCGCGCACGCCAGCATCGAGATCGGCAGCTCGGGAATCATCGGCAGGTAGATCGCGACCCGATCGCCCTTGCGCACGCCCAGTTCCAGAAGGGCGTTGGCGGCCCGGTTCACCTCGCGCTGGAGGTCGGCGTAGGTGAGCGTACGGCTGTCGCCGGGCTCACCCTCCCAGTGGTACGCGACCGTGTCCCCGCGCCCCGCCTCCACGTGACGGTCGACGCAGTTGTAGGCGACGTTCAGCTCGCCGCCGACGAACCACTTCGCGAACGGGGGGTTACTCCAGTCGAGGACCTCGTCCCAACGCTTCGTCCAGGACAGCCGATCCGCCTGCTCCGCCCAGAACCCCAGGCGGTCCTCGGCCGCCTGCTCGTACGCCTCGGCCTTGACGTTGGCCGACGCGGCGAGCTCCGCGGGCGGGGAGAAGCGGCGCGTCTCCTGCAGCAGGTTCGACAGTGTCTCTTGGCTCTGGCTCAACGCGAAACTCCTTGCTAGCTGAAGCGGGGGTCGCCCGGTATCCCCACTTCACCAGGAAGGTCCTCGGTCCCACAAGGCCACGTCCCTGGATCGTGGAGGACGCTTGCGGTTCCGATGGTGCCGTGTGATACCCAACACGACAGCCCTTCCCAGTCTGCCGTGAGGGAATCGCCGGGTGCCCTGGGGTCAGGCTAGAGCGTCGCTGGTCGGCGCATAGGGTCGGCCCGTGACCGATGCGCTTGCTGATGTAGCGAATCTGCCCGGGATCGCGGGTGCCGTCGACGACGCGCGTTCCGCTGTGGACCGGCTGCTGGGCCACCGCATCCTGCGGCGGCGCAGCGCTGAGGTGTCCACTGAGTCCGCGTTGCGTGGAGCCAGGGCCTCGGCCGTCCTCGATGGGGCCACCGTCACCTTGGACGAGCTCCGCACCACTGAGAACCCGTCGGACCCCGTCGTCCAGGGGTCTCTCCGCGTGTCGGCCGAACTGGGGACACTCACCGAAACATGGCGGAAGGCCCCGAGGCAGGCCCTGGCCCGTCTCCACGTACTCGCCGCAGCAGACGCAGTCGAAAGCGCAAACCTAGGCCGCCCGCGCTCAGCGGACGGACCAGTCGTCCTTGGCCTCGATGCCGCCCCTTCGCCGTCCGAGGTGGCCCTCCGCCTGGACGCGCTCAGCAGCCTGCTGACCGAACCGACGAAAGCGCCGGCCTTGGTGGTCGCGGCCATCGTGCACGGCGAGCTGCTGATCCTGCGCCCGTTCGGCTGGGGAGACGGGATCGTTGCCCGCGCCGCGCAACGACTCACCCTCGTGGCCCGCGGCCTGGACCCCAAATCACTGGTCGCCCCAGAGGTGGGGCACCTGGAACTCGCTGACGACTACGCCGAAGCGCTCCGGGCCTACTCGTCCGGCACCTCGGAGGGCGTCGCCCAGTGGATCGGGCACTGCTCCGCAGCCGTGGTCGCCGCGGCCAGGGATTCGCAGGCAATCTGCGAAGCGTTCATGCGCGGCTGACGCCGTCGGTGGTCTGGTCCATGCTGGGCCCATGGCCGAACGCATGTATGGACGTCCTGCGGCTCCCACCGACACCACCATCTCGTCAGCGGACTGGGACTCCCGGGACCTGACCGGCGAGAACCATGAGAACGTCCTGTTCGTGGACCTCGACATGACCGAGGCCACCGGCACCGGCGCCGTGTTCACCGACTGCACGTTCCGGGGTACGCGCTTCAACGCCTCCGCCCACACCGACGCCGCGTTCGTGAACTGCACGTTCGTTCGCTGTGGATTCTTCGACGCCACCTTCACGGGTTGCAAGCTCGTTGGCAGCATGTTCGACGGCTGTACCTATGACCTGTTGAAGGTTAAGGGCGGTGACTGGTCATTCACGGGTCTGCCCGGAGGCGACCTGCGCCGTGCGTCGTTCACCGAGGTGCGCATGCGTGAGGCCGATCTCACTGGTGCGCGCTGTGCGGGAGCTGAGTTTCGTGACGTCGACTTGTCGGGTTCGGCGCTCCACAAGGCGGACTTTTCCGGCGCCGATCTACGCGGAAGCGACATCTCGGCGATAGATCCCTTCACCGTCGAACTTCGGCGCGCGGTGATCGATCCGTTTCAGGCGGTCGTCCTGGCAACTGCACTCGGGCTGGACGTCCGCGACTAACGCCGCTTACTCGCAAAGCGAACGGCGCCCCTCAAGGGGGCGCCGCCGCTAAGCACGTCACACCGGGTTACCAAGCGTGCACCTCATATCCGTCGGATCGGGTCAAGCCCGTCTCGACGCGCCTCCCGCGGCTGATCGCGCGTGGGTGCCCGGCTGCCGTGCGCGGACACGTGGTCCGTAGGACCTGTGTACGCCTCATTTGCCCAGTTGACAAGCCCCTGTCGGGAAATCCCGCACCGCCGTGCCGGCGGGGACGCGGGTGCCGGGTGAGGTCAACTCGGTATGGAGTGCCCTATTCCGGACTAACCGGAAACCGGCCCTGGTTCCGGACCTCTCCAGAATTGATCACTCACCGTGATCATTTTCATTGTGAACGGTCGATCCGGCGGGGCGGGAGGAAAGATCTTTAGTTCTCCTGTACGCTCCCACTCCCGTCCCGATGCACTCCTTGTGCAGGGGGATCGGGGTGCCCTGTCGATGGGGGACGGCGCCTTGCGGCACCGCGCCACCACACGTCGAGCGGATCGCCCCAAGCAAGTGAGAAAAATCGTCACCTGTCGGACGAGTTTGCGCCTCGACGGAACTCTCAACGATCGGGCAGCATATGTTGTATCTGCCTAGACTGGAGTCAGTGAGTTTGCCTCTCCTATAGAGCGAACTTGCGACGGCTTAGCCCGAACTCCCCCGAGACTTTCTTGGGAAAGCGGGCCGGCTCTACCCCCCCGGAGC
>NZ_SMJX01000228.1 GCF_004348535.1 Actinomadura sp. KC216 | reverse complement strand
GGGCGGGGCAGCCCGTGCTTTTGGCGCTGGCCACGGCGGGTGTGGCGGGGTTGCTGGCGCTGGCGGCCGTGCGGGTCTGCGCCGTGCGGCGCGGGCGCCGGGCGGCGGCGCGGGTGCGGACGGCGCTGCGCGAGCGGACGCTGCGCACCGCCTTCCTGCCGCAGCGGGATCCGGACGCGGCGGGACGTCCCCGTCCCAGAGCACCCGGAGCGGAGAGCGCGGCCGCCTGAGCGCGGCCGAGACGCACCCGTTCTCCCCTCTCCGGAAGGTTCTCTCATGTTCGACATTCCTGTTTCGATCGCCGCCGCCCTGGTCGGAGGGCTGGCGGACGTCCTGCGACCGGTCGCCGGAGGCCTGGCGACCGCCCTCGCGATCGTCGTGTTCACCGCCCTCGTGCGGTTGCTGATGGTTCCGCTGGCCGTCGCGGCGGCGCGGGGCGAGCGGACGCGGGTAAGGCTGCTGCCCCGGATCCAGAAGCTGCAGAAGAGGCACGCCAAGGATCCGCAGCGGCTCCGCCGCGAGATGGCCGCGCTGTACGAGGCGGAGGGCGGCTCTCCGGTCGCGGGATGCCTGCCGATGCTCGCGCAGATCCCGTTCTTCATGGTCATGTACCGGCTGTTCGTCTCCGCGACGATCGCGGGGCACCAGAACCTGCTGCTCGCGCACATGCTGTTCGCGGCGCCGCTGGGGCAGAACTGGATCGGGGTCGTCGGCGGAGGGCTGTTCTCGCCGCCGTCGCTGGTCTTCCTGGGGCTGTTCGCGCTGCTGGCGGCCGTTGCGGTGTGGTCGTCCCGGCGGGTCACCGCAGAGGGGCCCATGGGGACGGCGGCGCGGCTGGTGCCGTTCGGGACGATCGTCGTGGCCGCGTTCGTGCCGCTCGCGGCGGGGGTTTACCTGCTGACTTCCGGGGCGTGGACGGCGGTCGAGCGGGCAGTGCTGCGGCGGTGGGTCGTGGCCGCCCCTTGACGGATGTCCGGCCGCTTCGGTTCCATGGAAACCGAACGGCGTTCGGAGCCCCGTGAGGACGGTGTGCGGTGACGGCAGTGCGAGACACCGGCGAGATCGACCTGTCGGACCTGACCTTCTGGTCCCTGCCCCCGGACCAGCGCCTGGCCGCGTTCGCGCGGCTCCGCGAGCGGGACCGGCCCGCGTTCTTCCGCGAGCTGAAGATGCCGTTCATCAGGACCGGGCGCGGCTACTACGCGCTGACCAGGCACGCCGACGTGGTGGAGGCCAGCCGGACGCCGGAGGTCTTCAGCAGCGAGCCGTCCTCCACCAGCATCGCCGACCTGCCCCGGTACATGGCGCGCTACTTCGGCTCGATGATCAACATGGACGACCCGCGGCACGCGAAGATCCGGCGGATCGTGTCGCGGGCGTTCACCCCGCGCGTCCTCGCCAAGCTGGACGCCGACCTCCAGGCGACGGCGACGCGGATCGTGGACGACCTGCGCGGCAAGGGCTCGGCCGACTTCGTCACCGACGTCGCGGCCCGGCTGCCCCTGGAGGTCATCTGCGACATGATGGGCATCCCCCGGCGGCTGCGCCCCATGGTGTTCCAGCGGACGAACATCATCCTCGGCCTCGGCGACCCCGAGTACACCGGCGGCAGGGACCTCTACCGCGGGGACATGACCCGGATCGGCGTCCTGTACGGGCTGCTGCAGGCGATGGCGGCCGGGTACGAGCTGAACCACCTGGCGATGAAGCTGGCCCGGCGGCGGCGGAGGTACCCGGGCGACGACCTGGTGTCGCGGCTCGTGACCGCGAACGTGGACGGCGAGTCGCTGACCGACCAGGAGATCGGGTCGTTCTTCATCCTGCTCGTCGTCGCCGGGAACGAGACCACGCGGAACGCCATGTCGCACGGCCTCAAGCTGCTCACCGACAACCCCGAGCAGCGCGCCCTGCTGATGGAGGACTTCGACGCGCACGCGCCCGGCGCGGTGGAGGAGATCGTCCGGATGGCGACCCCGGTCATCCAGTTCCGCCGGACCGTGACCCGCGACTACGAGATGAACGGCCAGCGGTACCGGGCGGGCGACAAGGTCCTGCTGTTCTACAACTCCGCCAACCGCGACGCCGACGTGTTCACCGACCCGGACGTCTTCGACATCACCCGCTCCCCCAACCCGCACGTGGGGTTCGGCGGCCCCGGCCCGCACTTCTGCCTGGGCGCCAACCTCGCCCGGCAGGAGATCACGGTGATGTTCCGGGAGCTGCTCACGCGCGTGCCGGAGATCCGGGCGAGCGGCGAGCCCCGGATGCTCTACTCCAACTTCATCAACGGCATCAAGCATCTGCCCTGCACGTTCTGAGCGGCACGCGGCAAGGGCGGTGCGCAGTTGGAGCGACGGGCCCGGACGCCGTGGCGCGGCTGACGGCGTCCAGACCCGCCGCGGCTCAGCGGGCCCTGTGCCCGGCGGCGGCCTGGGCGGCGGGTGACACGGCCAGGTAGTCGAGCGCGCGCTGCGTGGAGCACTCGCGGGACGGGTGGTAGTCGCGCCGCAGGTACGCGCGGGCCGCCGACACCATGAACCGGTTGCTGGGGAACAGCCCGCGCCGCACGGCACGCCGGTAGTCCCGGATCCGGGGGCGGACGCCCCTAAGCGTCGGGTCGGCCCGGCACAGGTAGGCGGCGCCCGCGTACACCATGAGCGGCAGCGCGAGGACGCCGAGGAAGAACGCGACGAAACGCGTCCAGTACCGTCCGGCGACGTGCTCGTACACGTCGAACGCGACGGAGCGGTGCTCGACCTCCTCGGCGCCGTGCCAGCGCAGCAGGTCCATCATCGTCGGGTCGGCGCCGGCGTCGTCGAGCTCGCGGGCGTCCAGGATCCACTGGCCGAGGGCGGCGGTGTAGTGCTCGATGCCGGCGATGATCCCGATCCGGACGTCCAGCCAGCGCCGCCTGGACATGAGCGGCAGCGGGCGCCGGTCGCCGAGCAGCCGCGTGAACATCCACTCGATCCGGCGGGTGAGGGGACGCGGGTCGAGACCCTGCGCGAGCATCTGCCGGTCGAGGACGCCCTGGTGGGAGTAGGCGTGCACGGCCTCCTGGCCCATGAACCCCTTCACCTCCTTGTGGAGGCGCGGGTCGTCCTGCACGAGCGGGAGCGTCTGCTTGTAGACGTGCACGAACCACCGCTCACCGGCGGGCAGGAGCAGGTGCAGGACGTTGATGAAGTGGGTGGCGACGGGCTCGTCCGGGATCCAGTGCAGCGGCGTGCCCGCCCAGTCGAACGTGACGCGCCGCGGGGCGATGGCGGGGTGCCGCTCGTCGATCCCGCTCATCCGCTACCTCCCGTGCCATCACTCAATTGGACGCAGCATCCAATATGGCGAGCGGGAACGACCCGCGTCAAGGGGGCCGGAGCCGGTGGCGGCAGCCGCCCTCGCCACCGCCGTGAGTTGTCCGAATAGCCCATGCGCCGTTCACTCGGATGGTTAGTATCGGCGTGGCATTTCTGCACACAAGACAGCGAAGGCTCCCATGACAGGCCCTGAGTTCGACCTTGAAAAGATCCTGCGCGCCTCCGAGCGGCAGGTGGCCAATGCGGAAGAAATGAAGTCGCGAACAGCGGATCTGCTGGGTCACGCCGAATCGGATGACGGCCGGATCAAGGTCGAGTGGGGTCCATTCGGTGAGCTGTCGAAGCTGCAGATCGATCCCCGCGCCCTGCGTGATGGGTCCGAGAAACTCGCCGAGACCATCGTCGAGGTCGCGCGCGAGGCCAAGCAGGACCTCCAGCGCCAGTTGGACGACCTCACCAGCGAGGTTTTCGGCCCGGACGGCAACCCGGCGGACCTCCAGCCCGACCCGGCGGAACTCAAGGAGACGATCGCGGGCATCCAGGATCTGTTCACCGGCGGCCTGCGCGACGCGACCAAGGTCTTCGACCAGATGCGAAAGAACTTCGAGCGGTGAGCGCGCTCTTCGGCACCGGAGAGCTGCTGTTCTCCGACGACGTCTTCACCGATTGGGAAGGCGCAGTCCTGGCGAGGGTGAGACGCCCGCGCCAGACCTGGCGCACGATGTTCACCTCGGGCGGAAAACTTCAGGTCGTCCGGGCCGACGAGACACTCCTGTTCGAGATGCCCAATGTCGACACCGGCGGCGTGGACGAATTCCGGGTGGAGGCGGCCGACGGCATTCCCCCGGCATCGGTCAGGAAAAGAAGGAAGCTGTCACCGCTGAAACTGGAGTACACCGTCCAGGACGACGCGGGCACGCCCCTGGGGGCGGTCAAGACCAATCCGGCGTGGAGTCCCGTGGAGGCCGAAGGGACGTCCGGCTCGCCGGTCGCCACCGCCCGGCTCACCGGCGGTCACTCCTGGACGGTGGACCTACGGGCGAACACGTCTCCCGGCTGGGACGCGGTCATGCTGGCCATGGTCATCATCGCCGACGAGATGCAGGGCGAGCTTTCCGGAATGGGCTGACCGCGTCACGTCGCGGCGCTGCGGTTCCGCCATTCCCCCAACCGGTGCGCCTGGACGAGTTCCCGCACCTCTTTGACCCGTTCGGGCGGGAAGAAGTTGCGCTCGTCCATGACCACCGCCAGCCTGATCTGGCCGGGGGCGGTCTCGCGCCGCCGGATGTTCTTCGGCACGTCCGCCATACGCGACAGGTCGTACCAGAGCATCAGTTCCGCCGGGCCCTTCCTGGCGCGGACCAGGCCGACCGCCTCGATGGCTTCGGGCGGCACAACGTTCCGCTTTCCACCGACCCGGTAGACCAGCCCCTCAGAGGTCAGCATGAGTTTGCTCGGGCCGACGCGCAGCAGCGACTGCGTGACATAGACCAGATAGGCCAGCACCACGCCGGCCAGGGCGAACAGGCAGATCGCCACCCAGCCGCCCTGCTCGTTCCCCCACCAGGCCGCGGCGCCGCCGATGACGATGCAGGCACCGAAGACGAGCGGAACCTGCTTGGCGCTGTTCTCGAGAACGACTTCCAGCGGGGGTGACGTCATCATCTTCTCCAGTCGTCACGAAGGGGGAAGCGCATCGGTCCGGGTGACGTAGGAGTCGCCGTACTTTTCCCCGCTCTGCGTGATGGGCCGCGTCAGGGACGGTGAGCCTCCGGCGGGCACGGTGCCCTCCTTGGCCCCGGGGACGCCCACGTCGGCCGTGCCCTTCACGCCGCCGATCTTCTCGAGCCAGGGCCGCATGTTCTTCGGGATCTTCGCCTCGGGGAACTTGTACTTGCCGATCGACCCGAGACCGGCGCCGCCGAGCTTCTTCCCCTTCATGAACTGGCCGGTCAGCCGCTGCTCCAAGAGCGCGAGGTGGCCTTTGGCCACGTCGTCGGCGCTGTTGACCGCCGCCTGGGTGAAGTCGGCGTACGCGGCGGTGTTCCCCGTCAGCATCTGGCCCATCACGTCGACGGCCGTCAGCCCGCCGAGCGTCGCCGCCGCCCCGTTCCCGAAGGTCGACAGGGCCGATTCGGCGGACTTGAGAATCATGTAGAGCTGGCCGGTGATCATGGCGGCCTGCGCCTGCACCGAGGCGAGCGCGGCCGAGGCCCACGCGTTCAGGACGGGCACCAGCATCATGATCCGCAGCGCCATGATGATCATCGCGTAGACGAAGATGACCGTGGCGAAGGCCCACATCATCATGATGAACATGGCGATGAGCATGGCCATGATCTTCAGGATGACGTGGACGGAGACGGCGAAGCTGTAGGAGAGCCTGATCTGGTTCTGGTAGTCGTTCAGCTTCTTGTCGAAGGCGTCGCGGTCCTTGCCCGACCAGTCGCGCTCGCTCAGCGACGTGAGCTGCGCCGTGACCTCCTTGTCGGCCGCGACCAGCCGCTGCTTGACCTCGTACCACTCGTCGGCGGCGTCCCAGAGCTGCCCCGGATTCGACTGCGCCTGGTAGATGATCGCCACCATGGACCAGGCGTTGGGGATGAAGAAGGCCGCGATGGTCGCCTCCCAATAGGCGGCCTTGGCGACGTTTTCCAGGGCGCTCAAGCCGTTGTCGGCCACGCCGGACTCCTACCAGGTAGCGGGCTATTTGCTCTGCGGTGCGCTCTTCTTATCCGCTTCGCGCAGGATCTCTGCGGTCTTCTTGAGCTTGGCGTCGTAGTCCGTCAGGACCTTCTCTTTGGTGATGAGGTCGACGTCCGCGTACTCGGTGGCCTGGACGTAGGCGTGCGCCAGCGGAACGCAGAACGTGGTGAACGAGGTGGCCTCCACCTCCCGCGGCGCGCCATTGAGGTGCTTGCGGGCCGCGGTCAATTCCTGGCCCACCGACTTGATCAGCTTGCCGCCGAACGCCTCGATCACCGGAGGGTCGAATTCCACGCCCCCGCCTGCCCCGGTCACCGGCACATTCCCGAAGGGCGACGTCGGCAGCACCGGCCGCGCGGTCACGCCCGGCCCGTTACCCGGACCTTCTGGAGGCGCCATGCCCGTCCTTTCGCCTCGACCGCACCGAACCCGTAATGCGGCAGGGCCGTGCGGTACCGGAAAAGCTCTGCGGCAGCATAGCAGCGCCCAGTGAACCTGTTTTCCCATTGCTCACATTCACGGCACGACACCGAGCCGCGCGAATGGCCACCACAGCGCATCATTCCTGATGCCACCGCCAAACCCGCCGCTCACTCGTGATCAACAACGAAGGAACGGACGGAAAAGGACGGTCTAGCGGGCGGGGGCGAGGACGACGTCGACGGTCAGGTCGGCCGGGGCGTCCTCAAGCGTCAGGTCGGCGATGCGCCCTGCGGCGGCCAGGTCCGGAGAGGCGATCCGCATCACCTCGGCACCTCGCACGACCGCGCGGGACACGTCGGCGCGCATCGACGCCCTCGCCTCCGACTTCGCCTTGCGGACCTGCCGGAGCGCCTCCCCCGTCGCCGCCAGGACGGCCGGGTCGCCACCCGGAGGCAGCTCCGCCACCGCCGGCCACGAGGCGGCGTGCACCGACCCCTGCCGCCACCACGACCAGACCTCCTCGGTCACGAACGGCAGGACGGGCGCGAACAGGCGCAGCAGAACCGACAACGCCGTGCGCAGCGCCGCCCGCGCCGACTGGCCCTCCGGCCCCTCGCCGTAGGCGCGCGCCTTGACCAGTTCCAGGTAGTCGTCGCAGAACTCCCAGAAGAACCGCTCCGTGCGCTCCAGAGCGCGCGCGTAGTCGTACCCCTCGAACGCGTCCGTCGCGTCCTGGACGACCCCGGACAGCGTCGCGAGCATCGCCCGGTCGAGCGGCTCCGTCACCGCCGCGTCCGGACGCACCTCCCCCAGCCCCAGCACGAACTTGGACGCGTTGAGGATCTTGATCGCGAGCCGCCGCCCGACCTTGATCTGCCCGGTGTCGAAGGCCGTGTCGGTGCCCGGACGCCCGCCCGCCGCCCAGTACCGGACGGCGTCGGACCCGTACTCGCGCAGCAGGTCGATCGGCGTGACGACGTTCCCCTTCGACTTCGACATCTTCTTGCGGTCCGGGTCGAGGATCCAGCCGGACAGCGCGGTGCCCTTCCACGGCAGCGACCCGTGCTCCAGATGCGCGCGGACGACCGTGGAGAACAGCCACGTCCGGATGATGTCGTGCGCCTGCGGGCGCAGGTCGTAGGGGAAGACGCGGCCGAACAGGTCGGCGTCGCGCTCCCAGCCGCCCGCGATCTGCGGGGTCAGCGACGAGGTCGCCCACGTGTCCATGACGTCGGGGTCGCCGATGAAGCCGCCCGGCTCCCCGCGCTGCTCCTCGGTGAACCCGGGCGGGGCGTCGGACGACGGGTCGACGGGCAGCGCGTCCTCCGCCGGGACGATCGGCGAGTCGTAGCGCGGCTCGCCGTCCCCGTCCAGCGGGTACCAGACGGGAATCGGCACGCCGAAGAACCGCTGCCGGGAGATCAGCCAGTCGCCGTTCAGGCCCTCGACCCAGTTCTCGTACCGGGCCCGCATGTAGCCGGGGTGCCATTCCAGCTCGCGGCCGCGCGCGATCAGCTCCGCCCGGACGCCCTCGTCGCGCCCGCCGTTGCGGATGTACCACTGCCGCGTGGTGACGATCTCCAGCGGCTTGCTGCCCTTCTCGTAGAACTTCACCGGCCGCGTGATCTTGCGGGGCTCGCCGTCCAGGTCGCCGGACTCGCGCAGCAGCTCGACGACCCGTTCCTTGGCGGAGAAGACCGTCTTCCCGGCCAGCTCGCCGTACGGGTGCGCGGGGACGCCGTCCGGCGGGTCGGCGGCGAGCCGCCCGTCCCAGCCGATGACCGCCCGGGTGGGCAGGTTCAGCTCGCGCCACCAGGTGACGTCGGTGACGTCGCCGAACGTGCAGATCATCGCGATGCCGGACCCCTTGTCGGGCTCGGCCAGCCGGTGCGCGACGACCGGGACCTCGACGCCGAACAGCGGCGTGCGGACGGTCGTCCCGAACAGCTCCCGGTACCGCTCGTCGTCCGGATGCGCGACGAGCGCGACGCACGCGGGCAGCAGCTCGGGCCGCGTCGTCTCGATGTAGACGGGCCGCTCGTCACCGTGGAACCGGATCCGGTAGAAGGCCCCGGCCTGCTCGCGGTCCTCCAGCTCGGCCTGGGCGACGGCCGTGCGGAACGTGACGTCCCACAGCGTCGGCGCCTCGGACAGATACGCCTCGCCCCGCGCGAGGTTCCGCAGGAAGGCCCGCTGCGACGCCGTGCGGGACACGTCACCGATCGTCGTGTAGAGGTGGTTCCAGTCGACCGACAGGCCGACGCGGCGCCACATCTCCTCGAACGCCTTCTCGTCCACCGCGGTGAGCCGCTCGCACAGCTCGATGAAGTTGCGCCGCGAAACGGGCACCTGCCGCTTGGTGTCGGGCTTGGCGGGCGGCGCGAAGTCCGGATCGTACGGAAGGGACGGATCGCACCGCACCCCGAAGTGGTTCTGCACCCGGCGCTCCGTGGGCAGGCCGTTATCGTCCCAGCCCATGGGGTAGAAGACCGCCCGACCGCGCATGCGGTGATACCGCGCGACGGTGTCGGTGTGGGTGTAGGAGAAGACGTGGCCGACGTGGAGGGAACCGCTCACGGTGGGCGGCGGGGTGTCGATCGAGAAGACCTCGCCGCGCGGCCGCGTGCGGTCGAAGCGGTAGACGCCCGCGTCCTCCCAGGCGCGTACCCACTTCTCCTCCAGGCCGTCCAGGGAGGGCTTGGCGGGGACGTCCGGGGTACGCGGCTGCTCTGTCATGGACCAATCGTATTGACCGGGCCCCGGATCGCATCCCGATTACCGGCGCCAACGCGACGATCACCGGCGGACGGTTCCGGTAGCGTCGGAACCACAGGGACGACTGGAGGACGATCATGGCGGACAAGGGCGACCTCGGCTGGCGGGTGATGGCCGGCGCCGCGGCCTTCGCGGGCGGCTTCGTCGCGAAGAAGGTCATCACGATGGCCTGGAAGAAGAGCACCGGAAAGGAGCCGCCGACCAACCCCGAGTCCCCCGAGGTCGCGCTGACCGAGGCGATCGGCTGGGCCGTGGTCATGGGCGTCGGCATGGAACTCGCCCGCCTGCTCGCCACGCGCGCCGCCGCGAAGCAATGGGCCAAGGGCACCGGCGAGCTCCCGTCCAACCTCAAATCCGAGATATAGAGATTTAGGACGAGGGCTCAGCGCGAACGCGGGCCGGGGAGTGGGGGCGGGGCTCCCATGGTCTGCCTCAGGTCGTGGCGGATCTTGGCGGCCAGGGCCTTCGTGGCGGAGCGGTTCAGGGCCGCGCCCGCGGCGGCGCCGGTGAGGAAGGGGCCCATGGTGCCCAGGCTGCGGCCGAAGGTCCGCAGCATGCGTTTGCGCAGGGCCGACTTGGCCGCCGTGCCCAGGGCGCTGGTGAGCGACCCGGCTTCCAGGGGGTTGACGCCGCGCTGGCGGGCCCAGGACGTGACGAACGCGGCACCGCGGGCCGTTCCGGTGCCCTGGACGGTGATGCCGTACACCTCGTGCAGCTCGGCGATCATCTTGACCTCGATGGCCGCGACGACGAGGGTCTCGGCCGCCAGCTGAGCGGGGGCGGTCAGCAGCAGCGGCGGGGCGGTGAACTGCACGGCGGCGAGCACGCCGCCGGCGGCGCCCACGGCGGTCGTGCCGTTTCCGGCCACTTTCACGATCTTGTCGGCGAGTTCCTCGCCCATCAGGCCGTGGTGGTGGGCCTGCATCGTCTCCAGGTCGCGGATCGGGATGTGCGGGGCGGCCTCGACGAGCAGGTCGCCGAGCCACCGGCCGCGCGCGACGCCCGCGGCGCCTGCTCTGCGGGTCTTCTGACCGAGCAGTGCGGCCAGACGGCCCAGCAGGCGGCCGCGGGTCTCGCGGTCCATGTTCTCTTCGGCGGTGAGCCGTCCGACCAGCTCACCGATCTCGGCGGAGCCGTTCCGGCGGGACGGCTCCCTGTCCTCCTGACGTTCGATCTCTCCCGGCACCCTGCGGCCACTCCCGGTCAGGCGGCGCACTCGCGGCAGATCGGCTGGCCGTTCTTCTCGGTGGCCAGCTGGCTGCGGTGGTGCACCAGGAAGCAGCGCGTGCAGGTGAACTCGTCGGCCTGCCGCGGAACCACCCGGAAGGTGAGCTCCTCGTTCGACAGGTCGGCGCCGGGCAGCTCGGCCACCTCGCCGGCGTCCAGGTCCTCATCGATGATGCTGGCGGCCTTGTCGGCCCGCCGGGCCTGGAGCTCCTGGAGGCTGTCCTCGCTGAGGTCGTCGTCTGTCTTGCGTGGGCTGTCGTAGTCGGTCGCCATCTTCTGTCTCCATCCCCCTCAGTGCTTTATGCGCCCCGTCGCGCGGAACTAACGCTCGGGGGACCGTTCTTGTGCCCGATCCGGGCGGGAAATTCTGTCACGGTTGGTGACCTGCGACACACAAGGCGCGACCGTTCCCACGAGTGACACCCGTCACCCGCATCCCGTCCCCGAAATGTGTCTTCTGTCACATATCTGACGGATGTCGTGGTGTGCCGGCGTAACCGGGGCTCCCCGCCGCGGATCGCGCGGCGGTCGGGGATCATATCGGTCCGGGGGACGTTGTGCGCACCGACCTGCCCGGCGGAGCGGGACCGCGATCGGGCAGGTCGGACATCGAACCAGACTCTGCAGTGAAACGTCTGAACTAACGCGATATCGTGCCCGCCTGAGGATGGGGGCGGACCCCCTGCGGGGGACTGCCCGGCGATCGCCGGCGGAAGGCCCTCGCTACGGGGTCCGGCGCACACTATCGCGGGACATCACTGCGGGTCACTGGAGGGTCAGATGCCGGATGCCGCTCCGCTGGAGCCGGGCGATCCTAGGGCACTCGGGCAGTACGAGGTCGTCGGACGTCTCGGCGCCGGGGGTCAGGGCGCCGTCTTCCTGGGCAGGGCGCCGGGAGGCGAGTACGTCGCCGTCAAGCTGCTGCACGCGCAGATGGCGAACGACCCGGCGGCGCGGGCCCGGTTCACCCGCGAGGTTGCGGCGGCGCAGAAGGTCGAGCCCTTCTGCACGGCGCGCGTGCTGGAGGCCGACGTCCACGGCGACCAGCCGTACGTGGTCAGCGAGTTCATCGACGGGCCGTCCCTGCACGACGTCGTCGCGCACGACGGGCCGCGCAGCGCCCAGGAGCTGGAGCGCCTCGCGATCGGCACGGTGACGGCGCTCGCCGCCATCCACGAGGCCGGGATCGTCCACCGCGACTTCAAGCCGAACAACGTCATGCTCGCCTCGGACGGCCCGCGCGTCGTCGACTTCGGCATCGCCCGGACGGTCAACTCGCAGGAGAGCGCGGTGACCGCCACCGGAATGGTGGTCGGCACCCCGGGCTACCTGGCCCCCGAGCAGCTCACCGGCGCGCCGCTGACCCCGGCCGTGGACATCTTCGCCTGGGCCGCGACGATGGTGTTCGCCGCGACGGGCCAGTCGCCGTTCGAGGCGGACACGCTGCCGGTCATCATCAACCGGATCCTCAACGAGGACCCCGACCTGTCAGCGCTGCCCGCGGGGCCGCTGCGCGACCTGATCGGGCGCTGCCTGTCCAAGGACGCGGGCCTGCGCCCGCCGGCGGCGCAGCTCCTGCTGAACCTGCTCGGGCATGTCGGCGTCGCGCCGGGCTCCCACGCGGGCGGGCAGGACGACCTGCTCAACCAGGGCACCCGGATCGCCTCGCAGCTGGCGCCGCCGCCCCCGGTGCCGCCCGCGCCGCGCCCGGAGCCGCCGCGGCAGCAGATCACCCCGCCGCCGATGCCGATGCACCAGGCCGGGATGCCGCCGGGCCCGAACACGCCGCCGCCCCAGCCGATCACGCCGCCCCCGATGCCGATGTACCAGGGCGGGCCGACGCCGCCCCCGCCGCCGACGCAGCCGCGGATGCCGATGGGGCAGCCGGTCCCGCCGGGGCCGGGCTACGGGCAGCCGAAGCAGTCCGGCGGCGCCGGGCCGATCATCGCGATCGGCTGCGGGGTGCTCGCGCTGATCGTCCTCATCGTGATCGTGGCGATCGTGGTCGTCGCCGCCAACAGCGACGACCCCGACCCCGATCCGTACACGCCTCCGACCACGTACACGCCGCCGACCGACACGCCGACGTCGCTCTCGACGCGCGGCGGGCTCATCGGCGTGTGGCGCGGTGACGGCAACCAGCCGGGCGCCGGGACGGGACGCACGAGCTTCGACGTCCGGTTCACGCTGGTGTACTCCAGCGGCATCGCGACCTACTCCTACCCGTCCGGCGCCCAGGACGACTGCCGGACCCGGCTCACGCACCTGTCCGGCAACAGCGGCAGCTCGCGGATCGAGTACCAGGAGACCCCGTACGCGGGGATGAACGGGAACGAGTGCGCGTCCGGCTACGTCACGTTCATCCCGTCCGGGTCCGGCACCACCATGCGGTGGGAGTGGCGGCAGACACGATCGGCCGCGACCGCCCAGGCCTTCGGGACCGTGAGCAAGTGACGGACGAGGTCACACCGCTTCGCGCGGGTGACCCGTCCCGGCTCGGCGCGTACACCCTGACCGGCCTCCTCGGGGAGGGCGGTCAGGGCACCGTCTATCTCGGCGAGGACGAGCCGGGCCACCGGGTCGCCGTGAAGCTGCTGCACGCGCGGTTCAGCGGCGACGCGAAGGCCAGGGCCCGGTTCGCGGCCGAGGTCGCGGTCGCCAAGCGGGTCTCGGCGTTCTGCACGGCGCGCGTCCTCGACTCCGACGTCGAGGGCGACCGGCCCTACATCGTGAGCGAGTACATCGACGGCCCGCCGCTGTCGCGGGTGGTGTCCGAGCAGGGCCCGCGGCGCGGCACCGACCTGGACCGGCTGGCGATCGGGACGATGACGGCCCTCGCCGCCATCCACCAGGCGGGCGTCGTGCACCGCGACTTCAAGCCCGCGAACGTGCTGCTCGCGCCGGACGGCCCGCGGGTGATCGACTTCGGTATCGCGCGGGCGCTGGACGCCACCGGCACGATGTCGAGCACGGCCGTCGGCACGCCCGCCTACATGGCCCCCGAGCAGATATCCGGGGCGCGGGTCGGGCCGGCGGCGGACGTGTTCGCGTGGGGCGCCACGATGGTCCACGCGGCGTCCGCGCGTCCCGCGTTCGGGCACGACTCCATCCCGGCGGTCATGCACCGCATCCTCAACCTGCCGCCCGACCTCGGGGACCTGCCCGCGCCGCTGCGCCAGATCGTGGCGGACTGCCTGAGCAAGGACCCGGCGCTGCGTCCCGCGTCCCAGCGCGTCCTGGCGCACCTGCTGGAGCTCGCGGGGAGCCGGCCGCAGCCGGGCGCCCGGCCGGACGCCCCCGGCGACGACTCGGTGATCCTCACGCAGGGCGCCGCGACCGCGGCCACGGAGTCGGCGCGGCTG
>NZ_SMJX01000227.1 GCF_004348535.1 Actinomadura sp. KC216 | reverse complement strand
GTCCTGCACGCGTCCGTGCCCGTGATCGGGGACGTCCACGTGCCGACCAGCCTGGTCTTCGACGCCGGCGTGTACCTGCTGGTGCTCGGCCTGGTGCTGACGATCCTCACCACCCTCGGCGCGAGCCTGGAGGGCGACCTCGCGGACGATCCGGACGACGCGGAGGAAGCGGGGGAAAGGGCGTGAACGGGCCCGCGCTCGTCCTCGTCGTGCTGGTCGGGGTGCTGTTCGCGGCCGGGTTCGACCTGCTGATGCAGCGATCGCTGATCCGGGTCGTGGTCGGGTTCATGCTGCTCGGGCACGGCGCCAACCTCGTCCTGCTGCTGGCGGGCGGGGCCGCGGGCACGCCGCCGATCCTCGGCGAGGGCGAGGGGCCCTCGGCGGACCCGCTGCCGCAGGCGATGGCGCTGACCGCGATCGTGATCACGTTCGGGGTCACGGCGTTCCTGCTGGCGCTCGCCTACCGGAGCCAGGTGCTCCTCGGCGCGGACGAGGTCATGGACGACGTCGAGGACCGCCGCATCTGCGCCGAGCGCCGCCGCCGGCGCGAGGACGAGCCACAAGCCGAGGAGTCCGACCCGGTCGAGGAGGACCCGCGGGAAAGGGACGACCGGCGGGACGGCGGCGGGGGCCGCGGATGAACGTGCTCGTGCCGTTGCCGTTCGCGCTGCCGCTGCTCGGCGCGGCGCTGGCGATGATCAGCCGGCGGCGGGAGACGTGGCTGCGGGTGCTCGCCCCGCTGGTCGGCGCGGGGGTGGTCGCGGCCGCGGCCGGGCTGGTGGCGGCCGTCGCGCGGGACGGGGTGATCGCCGTCCAGATGGGCGGGTGGCCCGCGCCGCTCGGCATCACGCTCGTCGCGGACCGGCTGTCGGCGCTGCTGCTGGTCGTGTCCGCCGGGGTCCTGCTGGCGATCATGCTGCACGCGGTGGGGGAGGGCGCCGGCGGGCTCGGGCGGCACGAACCCGGCGTGTTCTACCCCGCCTACCTCACGCTGACCGCCGGGGTATGCCTGCTGTTCCTCGCCGGGGACCTGTTCAACCTGTTCGTCGCGTTCGAGGTCATGCTCGCGTCGAGCTACGTCCTGATGACGCTCACCCCGACGGCGGAGCGGATGCGGGCCGGGATGACGTACACGGTCGTCAGCCTCACCTCCTCGATCCTGTTCCTCACCGCGCTCGGCCTGACCTACGCCGCCGCCGGGACCGTGAACCTCGCCGACCTGTCGGCGCGCGTGGACGCCCTGCCCCCGGGCACCCGCTCGGCGCTCGGGATGCTGTTCCTCGTCGTGTTCGGCATCAAGGGCGCGATCGTGCCGATGCACCTGTGGCTGCCCGACGCCTACCCGGCCGCGCTCACCAAGGTCACGGCCGTGTTCGCGGCGCTGCTGACGAAGGCCGCGATCTACGCGCTGATCCGCGTCCAGACGCTGCTGTTCCCCCACGAGCACGGATCGTGGATCATGCTGGCGCTGGCGGCCGGGACGATGCTCGTCGGCACGCTCGGCGCGCTGACGCACGACGACATCCACCGGGTGTTCTCGTTCACGCTCGTCGGACACATCGGGTACATGCTGTTCGGGCTCGGGCTGTTCAGCGTCGCGGGGCTCACCGGGGCGATCCTGTACCTCGTCCACCACATCGTGGTGCAGGCGACGCTGTTCCTCGTCAGCGATCTGATGCAGGGGCGTACGGGGGAGACGTCGCTGCACCGGCTCGGCGGGCTGGCGCAGCTCTCGTCCTTTATCGCCGTGCTGTTCTTCGTCCCGGCGATGAGCGTGAGCGGGGTGCCTCCGACGTCGGGGTTCGTCGCCAAGCTGGCGCTGTTCCAGGCGGGGCTCGGCGAGGGGCGTCCGCTGGCCTACGCCGTGACGGGCGTGGCCGTGCTGGCGAGCCTCCTGACGCTGATCGCGATGTCGCGGATCTGGGCGCTCGGGTTCTGGCGGCCCCGTCCCGAGGGCGTCCCCGAGCCGCCCGCCGAGCCGCCCGACGACGAGTCCTACACGCGGGGCGGCGTGCGGGTGATGCAGTCGGTGACCGCCGTCATGGTCGTGGCCGGGCTCCTCATCGCGGTGTTCGCGGGACCGCTGTCGTCGTGGAGCCGCCGCGCCGCGATCGACCTGCTCGACCCGTCCGCCTACCGGCAGGCCGTGCTCAGCGGGGAGTCCCGGTGAACGGACTGCTCAGAAACATCGGCGGCCGGTTGGGCATGGCCGTGTGGCTGCTCGCCGTGTGGCTGCTGCTCTGGGGACGGGTCGACGCCGCGACCGTGACCGGCGGCCTGGCCGTCGTCCTCATCGCCTACGCGGTGAGCAGGCTGCCCACGGTGCCGCTGGTCACGCGGGTGCGGCCGGTGCCGTTCGCCAAGGCCGCGCTGGAGTTCGCGTGGGACCTGCTCGTGTCGAGCATCGTCATCGGCTGGCACGCGCTGCGCGCCCCCGGGCAGGTCCAGGGCGCCATCATCGAGGTCGACGCCCAGTCGCGCTCCGAGCTCGTGATGCTGGCGGTGACGACCAGCGTCTCCCTCCGTCCCGGCACGCTGCTGGTCGGCATCGACTGGGAACGCTCGCTCCTGCGCATCCACGGCATGCCCGCGCGCGGCCCGCAGGAGGCGGACTCCATGCGGGACGGCGTGCTCCGCACGGAGCGGAGGCTGATGCTGGCCCTCGCGACCCCGGCCGACGACGTCCCACCGGCCGCTGACGTCCCGCCAACGGAAGAGGGAAGATGAACGCCGTCTACACCGTGACCATGGCGCTGCTGGGCGCCGCCGTCCTGATGACCGCCGCGCGGCTGATCCGCGGCCGGACGGCCTTCGACCGCATCATGGCGATGGACGTGCTGTCCGTGCTGCTGGTCAGCGGCATCGCCGTGCACGCCGCCGCCAGCGACGAGCCCGGCAACGCCACCATCCTCGTGGCGATCTCGCTGCTGGGCTTCGTGGGCTCGGTGACGGCGGCCCGCCTCGCGGCGGAACACGCGCGGGGACGGGCGGAGGAGCGGCCGTGAACGCGGCCGACGTCGTCACCGCCGTGCTGCTGCCCGCGGGCGCCGCGTTCTCCGCGGTGGGCGCGCTCGGCGTCCTGCGGTTCCCGGACCTGCTCACCCGGCTGCACGCGGCGACGAAGCCGCAGACGATCGGGCTCCTGCTCATCCTCGCGGGCGTGGCGCCGCAGGCCGACTCCGTCGCCGACGCCACCCCGCTGCTGCTCGTCGCCGCCTTCCAGCTGATCACGGCGCCCGTCGCGGCCCAGACGATCGGCGCCGCCGCCCACCGCAGCGGCGCCGTCGACCCGGACACCCTCACCCTGGACGAATCCTCGGATCCCGGCGACCGGGCCTGAGTCACTCCTCGGTGGCGGGGCTGCCGCCGGCGACGACCTCGGCGAGCAGGTCCTCCTCGGTGGCGCCGCGCCGCCAGTAGCCGGTGAACGTGACGGCGCGGCGGTCGAGGCCGCGCTCCTGCACCAGGTGCCGGCGCAGCGTCTTGACGACGGCGGACTCGCCCGCGATCCACGCGTAGGCGCCGTCCGGGATCTCGGCGCCGCGGACCGCGTCCGGCAGGCCGCCGGGGGAGACCCAGGTGATCTCCGCGTCGGCGGCGGTCGGCAGGTCCTGGCGGTCCTCGGGGTGCGGGACGTCGATCCAGACGCGGGCCGGGGTCCCGGCGGGCAGCCAAGCGAGGTTGCCGGCGATGGCGGGCAGCGCGGTCAGGTCGCCCGCCATGACCACCGGGCCGCCGGGCGGCGGGCGGAAGTCGTAGCCGCCGTTGTCGGTGCCGGTCGGGCCGAGGACCGCGACGCGGTCGCCGGGACGCGCCGCCTCCGCCCACGACGCGGCCGGGCCCGACCCGCCGTCGGAGTGCAGCGCGAAGTCGACGTCGAGCTCGCCGGGGCGCTGGTCGCGGACGGTGTAGGACCGCATGATGCCCCGCTCGGCCGGGTCCAGCGCCCGCCAGTCGGCGAACCAGGTCTCGCCGCCGAGGCTGTCCGGCATCACGGGCGCGTCCTGGTGCGGGTGCGGGAAGAACAGCTTGATGCGCTGGTCGCGTCCCGCGGTGGCGAAACGGCCCGAGCCGCTCCCGTTCCCGTCGAGGCAGGGGCCGCCGTAGGTGATCCGCAACATGGACGGGCCCAGCCGCTCTGAGCGCAGGACTTGCAGGTCGAAGAAGGCGTAGGGATGGGCCGGACTCGTCATGGCGCAGCCTTTCAACCGGTCTTCTTGGCGGACGTGATGGACGCGGCGAGCGCCTCAAGGATCGGCGCGCACCCGGCGTAGGAGAATCGGGGCTCGGGCTGCCACGGGATGACCTGCCCGGCCTTGACCGCGGGCAGTTCCTTCCAGGACGGCTTGGAGCCGAGGTCCTTCGGCTGGAGCGCCTGCGTCCGGGAGTCGAGCATGATGACGTCGGCCTTGTACTTGGCGGCGTTCTCCCAGCTGAGCTCCTCGAAGTAGCCGTCCTTGCCGACCCTGTCCGGGACGATCAGGTCGACGCCCAGCTGCTTGAAGTAGATGAGGTCGGTGTTCTTGGCCGGGCTGGAGGCGTAGAACAGGTCGGGGCTCGCGGACGCGGCCAGCACCTTCAGGCCCGCGTTGGCCCTGGCGGCGGCGCGCACCGTCTCGACGGCCTTGTCGAACCGCGCCTTCGCGGCGGCGACCTTCGCGGACTTCAGGTCGGCGCCGAGCGCGGCGGCGAGCGCGGCGGTCCGCTCGATCGGCTTCGGCAGCGGGACGGCGCCGGTGGCGATGCCGACGCTCGGCGCCAGCGCGAATATCTTGTCCTTGCTCTCTGCCGGGACGTAGAACAGCTGGTCCTGGAGGAACATGTTGTCGACCAGGAGGTCGGGGCGGAGCGCGGCGTACTTCTCGATGTTGAACTCGCCGTAGGCGTTGCCGATGACCTCCAGCCGGTCGACGGGCAGGTCCCCGGCCTGCGGGTCGGGCCTGCCGTCCTTCAGCCTGGTCGGGCCGTACACGCCGACGAGCTGCTTGTCGACGCCGAAGTCGTACAGCGCGGCGGCGGCGCCGACGTAGCCGACGACGCGCCTGGGCCGCGCCTTGAGGTCGACCTTCGTGCCGCGGTCGTCGGTGAACGTCCACGCGCCGCCGCCCGATCCCGCGCCGGTTCCGGTGCCGCCGTCGCCGCCGCACGCGCTGATGAGGGCGCCGACGGCGACGGCGCCGCCCGCACCGAGCAGCCCTCGCCGCGTGAGGCCCGTACCCGGGACGGCGCTCCGGACGGCGCTGCGCCAACGATGACGGGATCCGATAAATGACATTTCGGACGTTCTCCATGAATCAACTACGATGGCCGCATTCCGGCCGAGGAGTGCTTAGGTTAACCTAACCTAAGTCTTCGTCCCAGGGGGGGACCGGTCCATCGCCGCCGCGAGGAGGGTCCCCCGGCACGTCCCCCCGGAGTCCGCCGAGTGTTGCTGACCAAACCCCCGCCGTCACCGTCCGCGGCGGCCGTCGAGCGGGCGCCGGGCGCGCGGCGCGCGGCCGGGCTCGCCGGCGCGGTGCTGTTCCTGCTGGCCGCCGTCGCGCTCAGCCTGGCGGTCGGCGCGAAGCCGCTGTCGCTCGGCGAGGCATGGGACGGGCTCTTCCACGGCGACTCGGCCGCGTACACGATCGTCCACGAGATGCGGCTCCCGCGCACCGTGCTCGGGCTGCTCGCGGGTATCGCGCTCGGCCTGGCGGGCGCGGTGATGCAGGCGATGACCCGCAACCCGCTCGCCGACCCCGGCCTCCTCGGCATCAACGCGGGCGCGGCCGCCGCCGTCGTGTCGGCGATCTCGTTCCTCGGCGTGACGTCGTTCACCGGCTTCGTGTGGTTCGCGTTCGCGGGCGCAGGGGCGGTCGCGGTGCTGCTCTACGCGGTCGGCGGCGGGCGCGGCGCCACCCCGGCGCGGCTCGCGCTGGCCGGGTCCGCGCTGAACGCCGCGCTGTTCTCCTACGTCAGCGCGGTGCAGCTGCTCGACACCGCGTCCCTCGACCGCATGCGCTTCTGGACGGTCGGCTCCCTCGCCGCCGCGCAGAACTACACGATCGTGCGCGTCGCGCCGTTCGTCGTGGTCGGACTGGTGGCGGCGCTGCTGCTGGCGCGCCCGCTGAACGCGATGGCGATGGGCGACGACGCCGCCCGCTCGCTCGGCGCCGACCCCGGCCGCGCCCGGGTCGTCGCGATCGTCACGGTGACGCTGCTGTGCGGCGCGGCGACGGCGGCCTGCGGGCCGGTCATCTTCGTCGGGCTGACGGTGCCGCATCTCGTCCGCGCGCTGACCGGGCCCGACCTGCGCTGGCTGCTGCCGTACTGCGCGGTGCTCTCGCCCGCGCTGATGCTCGCGGCGGACGTCATCGGACGCGTCGTCGTGCGCCCGTCCGAGCTCCAGGTCGGCATCGTGATGGTCGTGGCGGGCGGGCCGGTGTTCCTGTACTTCGTGCGCCGTCCCGGCAGCAGGGCGGTGTCGGGATGACGGTCATCCGGACGCCCGGCGGGCTGTCGTTCCGGTTCCGCGCGCGTGCGCTCGCCGTCGCGGCCGCCTGCCTGGCCGTGGCGCTCGGCACGGGCGTGCTGCTCATCGGCAGCGGCGACTTCCCGATGAGCCCCGCCCAGGTCGTCCGGACGCTGCTGGGCCAGGGCACGCCCGCCGACTCCCTCATCGTGAACCAGATCCGGCTGCCGCGCGTGGCGGCGGCGCTCGCGGTCGGCGCGGCGCTCGGGCTGGCGGGGGCGATCTTCCAGTCGCTGGTCCGCAACCCGCTCGGCAGCCCCGACATCCTCGGCTTCACCCAGGGCGCCGCGTCCGGCGTCCTCGCCGTGATCGTGCTGACCGGCGCGGGCAGCGCCGCGGTCGCGGCCGGCGCGGCGGGCGGCGGCCTCGTGACCGGCCTGGTCGTGTACGCGGTCGCCGGACGGCGCGCCGCGCACGGGCAGCGGCTCATCCTCGTCGGCATCGGCGTCGCCGCGATCCTCACCGGCGTGAACGGCTACCTGCTCACGCAGGCGCAGATCACCGACGCGGCCCGCGCCGTCCTGTGGCTCACCGGCAGCCTGGACGGCCGCGACTGGTCGGACACGGCGCCCGTGCTCGTCGCGCTCGCCGTCCTCGGGCCCATGGTCCTCGTCGGGTGCGGGCGGGCGCTGCGGATGCTGGAGATGGGCGACGACGCCGCGCACGGGCTCGGCGTCCCCATCGAACGCGTCCGGCTGATCATGCTGGGCGCGGCGGTGCTGCTCACCTCGCTCGCCGCGGCGGCGGCCGGGCCGGTCGCGTTCGTCGCGCTGACCGCGCCGCAGCTCGCCCGGCGCCTCACCCGGACGACCGGCCCCAACCTGCTGCCCGCCGCCTGCATGGGCGCGGCGCTGCTGGTCGCCGCCGACTGGGTCGCGCAGCGCGCCTTCCCCGGCCACCAGCTCCCGGTCGGCGTGGTGACCGGGCTCCTCGGCGGCGGATACCTGGTCTGGCTCCTCGTGACCCAACGCAAGACGGGACGTATCTAGTGACGGACGAAAAGACGCGGCTCACCGGCACCGGGCTCACCCTCGGCTACGACAGGCGCACCATCACCGAAGCCCTCGACGTGGCCATCCCGGACGGGTCGTTCACCGTGATCGTCGGCCCGAACGCGTGCGGCAAGTCGACGCTGCTCCGAGCGCTGGCGCGGATCCTGAAGCCGTCCGCCGGGACCGTCGTCCTGGACGGCGCGCCCATCGCCGGCTGGCCCGCGAAGAAGCTCGCCAGGACGCTCGGGCTGCTGCCGCAGACGTCGATCGCGCCCGAGGGCATCACGGTCGCCGACCTGGTGTCGCGCGGCCGGTACCCGCACCAGAGCCTGCTGCGCCAGTGGTCGAAGGAGGACGAGCGGGTCGTCGCCGAGTCGATGGCCGCGACCGGCGTCCAGGACCTCGCCGCCCGCGCGGTGGACGAGCTGTCCGGCGGCCAGCGGCAGCGCGTGTGGATCGCGATGGCGCTGGCCCAGCAGACGCCGCTGCTCCTGCTGGACGAGCCGACGACCTATCTCGACATCGCGCACCAGATCGAGGTCCTCGACCTGTGCGCGCGGCTGCACGAGGAGGGCCGCACGGTCGTGGCCGTCCTGCATGACCTCAATCACGCCGCCCGCTACGCCACGCACCTGATCGCGATGCGCGACGGCCGGATCGTCGCCGAGGGCGACCCGTGCGAGGTGGTGACGTCTGCGCTGGTCGAGGACGTGTTCAAGCTCCCGTGCCAGGTGATCGACTGCCCCGAGACCGGGACGCCGCTGGTCGTCCCCGCCGCCCGCCGCCGGGCCCCGGCCCGCGCCGGACGGCACGAAATGGTTGTAGAATTCCAATCGTTGTAGGGGTACAACGATCGGAGGCGCCGCATGCCAGAGCTCAGCCCCCGGCGCCGGCTCGCGGTGCTCGCGATCTGCTGTATGAGCCTGTTCATCATCAACCTCGACAACACGATCCTGAACGTCGCGCTCCCGACCCTGCACGAGGAGTTCGGCGGCTCGCTGTCCGGCCTCCAGTGGACGATCGACGCCTACCTGATCGTCCTCGCGTCGCTGCTCATCCTGTCCGGCTCGACCGCCGACCGGCTCGGCCGCCGCCGCGTGTTCCACACCGGGCTCGCGCTGTTCGTCACCGGGTCCGTGCTGTGCAGCCTCGCGCCGTCCCTCGGCTGGCTCATCGCCGCCCGCGTCGTGCAGGCGATCGGCGGATCGATGCTCAACCCCGTCGCCATGTCGATCATCACGAACGTGTTCACCGAGCCGCGCGAGCGGGCCCGCGCCATCGGCGTCTGGGCCGGCACCGCCGGGCTCAGCATGGCGCTCGGGCCGCTGGTCGGCGGGCTGCTGGTCGACTCCGTCGGCTGGCGCGCGATCTTCTGGCTGAACGCCCCGATCGGGCTGGCCGCGTTCACGCTGACCGCGCTGTTCGTCCCCGAGTCCCGCGCGGCGCGCCCGCGCCGCCCCGACCCGCTCGGCCAGCTCCTCCTGATCACCTTCCTCGGCACGCTGACGTTCGCCATCATCGAGGCGCCCGGACGCGGCTTCGCCGACCCCGTCGTCCACGGCGCCGCGCTGGTCTCCGCCGCGGCGCTCGCCGGGTTCGCGCGGCACGCGCTCCGCGCCCCCGAACCGCTGATCGACCTGCGCTTCTTCCGCAGCATCCCGTTCTCGGGCGCCGTCGTCACCGCGGTCACCGGCTTCGCGGCGTTCGGCGGGTTCCTCTTCCTCAACACGCTCTACCTGCAGAACGTCCGCGGGCTGTCCGCGCTGCACGCCGGGCTGTACCTGCTGCCGATGGCCGCCGCGACCGCGGTCTGCTCCCCGCTGGCCGGCCGCCTGGTCGGCGCCCGCGGCCCGCGGCCGCCCCTGTTCCTCGCCGGGGCGGCGATGCTCGCCAGCGCGCTGCTGTTCGCCGCGTTCGACGCCGAGACCCGCGACGCCACCCTGTTCACCGGATACGTGCTGTTCGGCATCGGGTTCGGCATGCTGAACTCGCCGATCACCTACACGGCCGTGTCGGGGATGCCGCGCGCCCAGGCCGGGGTGGCCGCCGCCGTCGCCTCCACCAGCCGGCAGGTCGGCAGCGCGCTCGGCGTCGCCGCGCTCGGCGCCGTGCTCGCCGCCGGGCTGTCCGGCCCGCTCGACGGACCCGGCTTCGTCGCGGCGGCCCGCCCGGCATACTGGGCGATGGTCGGCTGCGCCGCCGCCGTCCTCGTCCTCGGGACCCTCACCACCGGCCGCCGGGCCGCCCGGAGAACCTCCGGCCTCGTCGAGTCGGAGGACCGCGAAGACCAGCACCACGCAACGGAGGCGAGCGCCCGATGACCGAGCCGGCCGTCCGGCCCCACGACCGCGCCCGCGCCGAGATGGCGGAGCGGACGTGGCGCAACCTGCGGGTCCTGCTGCTGGAGCGCGGCGACCGGCGGCGCGAGGCCACCGAGGCGCTCGGCATGAGCTTCTTCCGGATCAAGGCGCTGCGCCGCATCGCCGCCGCGCCCG
This sequence comes from Actinomadura sp. KC216, assembly GCF_004348535.1. Taxonomy (GTDB): domain Bacteria; phylum Actinomycetota; class Actinomycetes; order Streptosporangiales; family Streptosporangiaceae; genus Spirillospora. The sequence continues at coordinate 3,920 of NZ_SMJX01000227.1, read as the reverse complement.
AGCCGATGACGCTGCGCGACCTCGCCGACCTCCTGCTCACCGACCGCCCCTACACCACCCTCGTGGTGGACGACCTGGTCGGCCGCGGGCTGGTGGAGCGGTCCCCGAACCCGGCCGACCGCCGCTCCAAGCTCGTCACGGCGACCGAGGCGGGACGCGCCGCCGCGGCGAAGGCCGAACGCATCCTCGACACGCCGCCGCCGTCCCTCTACGGCCTTCCGGCCGACGAGCTCGCCGTCCTCGACCGCGTCACCGCCCGCCTCATCGCCGACGAGTGACGCGGCCCGCCGGCGATTCCCCGACCGCCGTTCACCTGACAGCGCGGCGGCGGGCGAGCATCATGGCCCACGGTGCACCCGATACCGCCGGACGTTGGGGGAGTCCCATGACCACCGTCGACATGGTCGTCATCGAGGGCGACCGGCACACGACCGTCCTGCTGTCGGGGGAGATGGACAGGGCGACGTGCCCCGAGGTCCGGTCGCGGCTGCGGGAGCTGGTCCACCGCCCGCTCGTCCTGGACGTCTCCGGGGTCGAGTTCTTCGACGCCGACGGGCTGCGCACCCTCCACCAGTGCGCGTGCAACTGCCAGGCCGAGGGCACCGCCCTGGCACTGGTCGGCATGCGCCCGTTCCCGGCGAAGCTCTGCCGGATCCTCGGCCTCGACAGGCACATCCCGATGTGCGCGTCGACCGAGGAGGCCCTCTGGTGCCTGCTGCCCCGCTCGGACGACGAGATCAGGGACTGGCTCTCCGGCTGAGATGCCTCTCGACCGACTCGACCTTCGCGTCGAGCGCGCCGGTCACCCCGGGCCGCATGTCGGCCTTGAGGACCAGGCTCACCCGCGGCGCCCGCGCCGCGACCGCGTCGGCGGCGGCCTTCACCACGGCCATGACCTCGTCCCACTCGCCCTCGACGGTGGTGAACATCGCGTCGGTCCGGTTGGGCAGCCCGCTCTCGCGCACCACCCGCACCGCCTCCGCGACGAGCTCGCCGACCTCCTCGCCCGCGCCGAGCGGAGTCACCGAGAACGCGACGAGCATGGAACGCACCCCCTAAGGCTGAAGGACCTGCCGTACCACGATCTCATCCAGCCGCCGCTCGACGATCACCCCCACCGGCCATTCGCGCACCAGGCACCGCAGCAGCGCCGCCTCGTGCTCGGCGAACGACGGGTCGCAGCCCTGCTGCTCAAGGCTCGACCTGATCGCGAGGACGTAGTCGTCGACCGTGAACCCGGGGATCTCCCTGACCATCGCGGTCGTCGTCGCGCGATGGGAGTTGAGCCCGGCGAACGACCGGCCGCAGCCGCAGCCGCCGTCCGGGTCGTCCCGATCTTTCGCGCAGACCATCCCGATATGGACGAGTTCGCCTTCGACGCACCAGTCGAAGTCGTTGTCGCGGAATCCCTGGGTGGAGTTGGTGGCGGTGAGCAGCTTCAAGGCCATACCCCCTCGGCGCCGTCCGATGACCCGCCCACGGTACGACGAGGGTCTGACGTAACGTCGAGAGTATGAGCGAAGACGAAGACGTCCTGGTTCAGCGCGACGGCCCGTTCACGACGATCACGATGAACCGGCCGCGCCGCCGCAACGCCCTCTCCCGCGCCTTCCTCCTGCAGCTGACCAGCGCGTTCGAGGAAGTCGGCGGCACCGACTCCCGGGGCGTCATCCTCGCGGCGAACGGCCCGGTCTTCTCGGCCGGTCACGATTTCGCCGACATGGCGGGGGCGTCGCACGCCGACGTCCGCGACCTGCTCCGGATCTGCACCGACCTGATGCGGACGATCCAGTCGATCCCGCAGCCGGTGGTGGCCCGCGTCCACGCCCTCGCGACTGCGGCCGGGTGCCAGCTCGTCGCGAGCTGCGACCTGGCCGTCGCCGCCGAGAGCGCCGGGTTCGCCGCGCCGGGCGGCAAGGGCGGCTGGTTCTGCCACACCCCGCTCGTCGCGATCTCCCACAACGTCGGCCGCAAGCGCGCCGCCGAGATGGCCTTCACGGGCGAGGTGTTCGACGCCGCCACCGCCGCCGACTGGGGCCTGATCAACTACGCGGTCCCCGACGACGAGCTCGACAAGGCGACCCACGAACTCCTCCAGCGCGCCACCCAGGGCAGCCCCCGCAGCAAGGCCCTCGGCAAGCAGGCGATGTACGCGCAGTTCGACCGCCCGGAACAGGACGCCTACGCCTACGCGATCGAGGTGATGGCCGCCTCGGCCCTGACCCCGGAAGCGCAGGAGGGCATGACCGCCTTCCTGGAAAAGCGCCGCCCCACCTGGCCCGCCTAGCAGGCCGGGAGGGGCGTGGGGGCGGAGCCCCCACATCGGGTGTCTGGGGGTCGCCCCCCAGATGGGCACTCCGGAGGAGTAACGGTCCGCGCTTTCCGCGGACACGCGGACCCCGGCTCTGTAGGGCGGGCGGGACTCGAACCCGCGACCGGGAGATTATGAGTCTCCTGCTCTGACCAGCTGAGCTACCGCCCCGAGGCGTCCCCCGGTGACGGTGGGGGCGTGGCCGACTGCCATCTTAACGGCGGCCGCTCACGGGGGACCACTGTGAAAGGCGATGTCCTACTTCTGGCTGGGCGATGTCATACCTCGTACCGAGTGACGGGTGCGGGTACCCGTCGGTAGGGTCCGCGTATGTCCAGACGCATTCTCGTCCTCGTCCTGCTGTTGCCGGGCCTGCTGTTCGCCGGGGCCTGTGACGGCGGCGGGTCCGAAGAGCCCGCGAAGAAGGCGGATTTCGACGCCGCGCAGACGCTGCGGCAGGCCGCGCAGGTCATGGGGACGGTGAAGAGCGTGGCGTTCACCATGAAGTCGGAGGGCAAGACCCCGGTCACGGTGAAGGGCGGCGACCTGAAACTGCTCCGCAGCGGCGACGCGGAAGGGACGCTGACGGTCGAGCAGCAGGGCCAGAACGTCGAGATGAAGGTCGTCGCGGTGGGCGACAGCATCTACCTGGACGCGGGGACGGGCGGGTGGCGCAAGCTGCCGAAGGCGCTGGCGGCGGCCATGTACGATCCGTCGGCGGTGCTGGATCCGGAGCGGGGCATCGCCAAGCTGCTGGGGTCGGTGACCTCGCCGCAGGCGCAGGCGGTGGAGGCCGTGGACGGCAAGCAGACGAACCGGGTGGGCGCGAAGCTGCCGAAGGCGCAGCTCGCGGCCCTGATCCCCGGGCTCGACGCGGATCTGGACGGCCGGCTGTGGATCGACCGGGCGACTCATCGCCTGGTGAAGGTGCGGGGCGCCTTCCCGCAGGGGCAGGGCGCGGTGGTGATCTCGTTCACCGAGTTCGACGCCCCGTACAAGATCAGCGCGCCGACGTGAGCGGGCGGCGCCGGGTCGCGATCGGTGCGGGCGGCGCGGTGGTGCTGCTGGCGGCGCTGGACGCCTACGTCGTCACCACGATCCTGGTGCCGGTGGTGAAGGACCTCGACGTCCCGATCAACCGGCTGGAGCGGGTGACGCCCGTCCTGACGGGGTTCCTGCTGGGGTACGTGGCGGCGATGCCGCTGCTCGGGCAGCTGTCGGACCGGTTCGGGCGGCGCCCGCTGCTCCAGGCGTGCCTGGTGTTCTTCGCGGCCGGCTCGGTGGTGACCGCGCTGGCGGACGGCGTGCCGGTGCTGACGGCGGGACGGGTCGTGCAGGGCGTCGCGGGCGGTGCGCTGCTGCCGGTGACGATGGCGCTCGCCGGTGACCTGTGGGACGAGCGGCAGCGTCCCGTGGTGCTCGGCGCGGTCGGGGCGGCGCAGGAGCTGGGGAGCGTGCTCGGCCCGCTGTACGGGGCGGGCATCGCGGCGGTCGCCGACTGGCGGGCGATCTTCTGGATCAACGTGCCGCTGGTGGCGGGGGCGATGGCCGCCGTCCAGTACGCGGTGCCGGGCGGGCGAGGCAAAGGTGAGGGGCCGCGGCCGGGCGT
>NZ_SMJX01000226.1 GCF_004348535.1 Actinomadura sp. KC216 | reverse complement strand
ATCGAGCTGGGCGGGGCGCGGCCGAACAACACCAGCGGCGGGCAGCTCTGCGAGGGCTACACGCACGGCATGAACCTGGTGGTCGAGAACGTCCGGCAGCTGCGCCACCAGGCCGACGACTCCTGCCCGGGCTGGCGCGAGGGGCGGCACACCTACGACTACGCCGAGGGCGGCTGCCGCCAGGTCCGGGATGTGGAGCTGGCGATGAACATGGGCTGGGGGACCCCGGCGGTGTCCAGCGCGCTGATCATGAGGAGGTAGCGGTGGCGGTCTACAGGGGCTTCGACATCGCGGCGGATCCCGCGGGCTCGGAACATCGCGGGTACTTCGAGGCGGCCGGACGCGGCGAGCTGGTCGTCCAGCGCTGCACGAACGGGGAGTGCGGGCTGATGCGCGGGCAGATCGGCGCGGCGTGCCCGTTCTGCACGGGCCTGGAGTGGGAGTGGCGGCCGGTCGCCGGCACCGGGGTGATCTACAGCTACCAGATCGTCGCGCGGGCGGTGAACCCGGCGTTCGCCGACTGGGTGCCGTACCCGGTGGTGCTGGTCGAGCTGGACGAGCAGCGCGGCGTCCCGTGGCGCGGCGGCGCCGAGGACGAGTCCGTCTCGCTGCGCAAGATCGCGAACCTGGTGGACGGCGCCGACCCGGCCCGCCCGGAGGACGAGGCGAACGTCGCGATCGGCCTGCGCGTGAGCGTCTGCTTCACCGATCTCGGCGACGGCCTGGCGCTCCCGCAGTTCCGGCTGAGCGACGAGCCGCCCGAGCACACCCCGTGGCGGGCACCCTGATGGAACCGTGGGAAGCGGCCGCCCGGGAGAGCATCCGTGACCTCGTCGCCCGCTACAACTCCAACGGCGACAGCGGGCGGTTCGAGCACCTCCTGGAGCTGTTCGCGCCGGACGCGACGATGGACGTCGGTGACGGGCGCACCTTCCGGGGCCGCGAGGAGATCGCCACGATCTTCACCGGCACCGGGGAGCGCTGGCGGGCCGCGGCGCGGGCGCGCGGCGTCCCGCCCTACGTCCGGCATTTCACCGCCACCCACCAGATCGACCTGCTGGGCGAGGACCGGGCGAAGGGCCGCAGCTACTTCCAGGTCCTCATGCCGCACGGCCTCGACCATTGGGGCCGCTACCTGGACGAATACGCGCTGATCGGTGATCGCTGGCTGTTCGCGCACCGCCGCGTCGCCGTCGACGGCCGCGCCGCCCCCGGCTAGGCAAACTACCAGACGACTGGTAGATTTTAGGCGACCGGAAGGAGATGCCGTGCAGACAGCGCGCCGCCCGGAGCTCAGACGCAACGACTACACGCTCAGCGAGGAACAGCAGGACGTCGAGGCGGTCTTCGCCGAGTTCTTCCTCCGGGAGAGCCCTGGTTCACGGGTGCGGGACGCCGAGCCGCTCGGATACGACGAGAAGCTCTGGCGCTCCCTCGCCCAGACGGGCGCCGTCACCATGGGGATCCCCGAGGCGCTCGGCGGGGGCGGGGCGTCCGTCCTGGACCTCGCCCTGGTGGCGGGCGCGTTCGGCCGCCACGTCGCGCCCGTCCCGCTGATCGAGGCGGCCGTCGCGCTGCGGCTGCTCGCTCGGGCGGCGCCGGACGCCGCGGGCCCCTGGATCGAGGGCGCGGCGGGCGGCGGCCGGTTCCCGACGCTCGCGCTCCGCCCCGCGGACTCGGGCGGCGCGGCACAGCTCGTCCCGGCCGGGGCGGTCACGGGCGCGGTCATCGCGCTGGCGGGCGGCGAGCTGGTCCTGCACGACGCGGCCGAGCCGCGGCCCCCGGTCGGCAACCAGGGGCGCGCCCCGATCGCCTGGTGGCGTCCTTCCTCCGGCGACCGCGTGGTCCTCGCGGACGGCGACAGGGCGCGCGAGCTGTACGACGGCGCGGTGCGCGAGTGGAAGCTGCTCACCGCCGCCGCGCTCGCCGGGCTCGGCGAGGGCGCCCTCGCGCTCGGCCTCGACTTCGTCAAGGACCGCACCGCGTTCGACACGCCCATCGGCGCCTTCCAGGCGATCTCGCACGCGCTCGCCGACGCGCACACGGCGGTGGTCGGCGCCCGCAACCTCGCCCGCAAGGCGGCCTGGTACGCCGCGTACGAACCGGGCGACCGGCGCGAGCTGGTCCCGATGGCGTTCGCCTATGCCGTCCAGGCCGCGACCAAGGCCGTGACCGTCGCGACGCACGTCCAGGGCGGCTTCGGGTTCACGGTCGAGTCGGACGTCCAGCTGTACTTCCGCCGGGCCAAGGGTTGGAGCGTGCTCGCCGGAGACCCGAGGGCCGAGCTGTCCGCCATCGGCGACCTGCTCGCCGACCGCGTGAGGAGTTGAGACATGGACTTCAGCGTGCTCGAACTGGACGAGGACCTCACCGCCTTCGTGAAGGAGGTGGACGAGTTCCTCGACGAGCACCTCACCCAGGACGTCCTGGACGAGGAATGGGAGACCGGCGCCGGGCACAACCGCGCCTTCCACCGGGCGCTCGGCGCCAGGGGCTGGGTCTTCCCGACCTGGCCGGTCGAGGAGGGCGGCGCCGGGCTCGACCCGCTGCGCGCCCATCTGCTGGACCGCGAGCTGCGCCGCCGCGACGCGCCGAGCATCACCAAGGGCACGACCGGCCTGTCGGTCGCGGGCATCCGCGCCTACGCCAACGACGACCTCAAGGCCGACGTGCTGCCGCGGATCGCCAGGGGAGAGGTGTGCGTCTGCCTCGGCTACACCGAGCCCGACACCGGCTCCGACCTGGCCGGGGCCCGGACGAAGGCCGTCCTCGACGGCGACACCTGGACGATCTCCGGCTCGAAGATGTTCACCACCGGCGCGCAGAACTGCCAGTACAGCTTCCTGCTCGCGCGCAGCGAGCCGGACGCGGCCAAGCACGCGGGCCTGACGATGTTCCTGGTGCCGCTGGACTCGCCGGGCGTCGAGATCCGGCCCGTGCACACGCTCGGCGGCGAGCGGACCAACGTCGTCTACTACGGCGACGTCCAGGTCCCCGACCACTACCGGCTCGGGCCGCGCGGGCACGGCTGGGCCGTCCTGTCCGAGCCGCTGCGCGCCGAGCACGGCATCGGCCGCGACGACCCGTACGGGCTCGCGGAGATCAACCCGTCCGGGCTGACGTACTTCCACACGCTGGAGCGGCTGCTGGAGCACACCCTCGACTGGGCCGCGACGGACGTCCGGGCGGACGGCACGCGGCCCATCGACGACCCGCTCGTCCGCGCCCGGCTCGGGCAGGTCGCGCTGGACGTCGAGGCGTCCCGCAACACCCCGCCGCCGATGGGCCGGGTGCTGGCGTCCGAGCTGCTCATCCGCGACTCCGCCGACATCATCGACCTGGTCGGCCCGAAGGCGCTGATCGGGCGCGGCGAGGACGGCGCGCTGGAGGACGGCGTCATCGAATGGGCGCACCGCTTCGCGCAGGGCACCGCGATCTACGCGGGCACCACCGAGGTGCACCGCAACATCATCGCCGAGCGCGTCCTGGGCCTGCCCCGGTACGCCCGCTACCCGCGCGGCACCTGACCCGCCGGTTCAGCCCCGGGGACGGCGGCGCGGCGGCGGCGCAGCGCGGCGGTCTTGACGCGGTTCTGGCAGGTGGTCGAGCAGAAGCGGCGGCTGGCGTTGCGGCTGGTGTCCACGAAGACCCGCCCGCAGCGGCCGTCGGCGCAGGAGCCGACGCGGTCGGCGTGGCCGCCCGCCAGCAGCCGCGCCAGCGCTTCGGCGCAGATGGACGTCCACATCGGCACGAGTGGCGCGTCGCCCGGGTGGTGGTGCAGGCGCCACCGCCCGTCCTCCTTCGCCAGGTGCGGGTGGGCGGGGTGCGCCGCCAGCAGCCGGTTCAGCCGCTCGGCGGCGGCGTCCTCGTCGCCGCCCGCCAGGTCGTCGAAGACGGAACGCAGCGTGCGGGCGAGCGCGGCGAAGCCGGGCACGTGCCCGGGCGCGAGCTGCTCGGCGGACGGCGGGTCCACGGCCAGGACCTCGCGCAGGACGGCCGTGTCCTCGCCCCCTTCGGGACGGACCACCATCCGGTTGACGAGATCGGCGGCGACGAGCACGCCCGCGTCCATGTAACTGTCTAGGAGCAATTGACCAGTGACCTCCGCCCGGTTAACGTGTAACTGTCGTAGAAGGATACGCCAGTGACGGTGCATTCCAGTGACAGGCATCCGGGAGAAGGTGACGGCGATGATCCTGCGACCCGCCGGGACGGCCGACCTGCCGAGGCTCGCCCCGATGTGGCGCGCGGCGTGGCTCGACGGCCACGCCGGGCACGTCCCCGCCGAGCTGATGGACGCCCGCGGCCCCGGGCACTTCACCGTCCACGCCACGAGGTACGCGGGCTCCACCACCGTCGCCACCGACGATGGCGGCCGCCTCCTGGGCATGATCATCCTCGGCCCTGCCGAGGGCGAGGTCGTCCAGCTGGCGGTCGACGGGTCGGCGCGCGGCCAGGGCGTCGGCGGCGCGCTGCTGCGCAGCGCGGAGGAGCGGTTCGCGGGCGAGCACGAGGAGGCGTGGCTCGCCGTGGTGCCCGGCAACGCGCGGGCCCGCCGCTTCTACGAGTTCCACGGATGGCGCGACACGGGAGCCATGACCTACGCGGCGCCCACCTCGGGCGGCGGCACGGTCCCCGTCCCGGTCCTCCGGTACGCCAAACCCCTCGGTGCGCTAGCGGTCGCTCGGTGAGGGGACGGCCAGGATCGACCGCACCGTCGCGGTGACGACGCGGGCGGTGTCGTCCGGCTCCAGGCGCCCGGTGCGGTTCTCCTCCGCCGCCCCGTGCAGGACGAACTGGATGACGCCCACCAGCCACGTGATCGGCAGGTCGGTGCGGAAGACGCCCTGATCCTGGCCGCGCCGGATCAGCTCTTCGACGCGTTCCGCCGGGGCGGCGTGCAGGTTGCGGATGCGTCCCGGCGGCAGCGTGCCCTGCGCCGCCGTCAGCAGCGCCGTCGACTCGGCCACGAGCGACCAGCTGGACTCCAGCAGCCGGGTGAGCGCCGCGCGCGCGTCGCCGGTCAGGTCGACGGCGGACAGGACCTCCTCGCCCGCGCGCAGCGCGTCGGTCAGTGCGGCCTCGACCAGTTCGGCCCGGTTGCGGAAGTGGCCGTAGAGCGTCATCCGGCCGACCCCGGCGGCCTTGGCGATGTCGTCGATGCTGGCGTTCGGGTCCCGGCTGAGGCTCTCGCGGGCGGCGGCGACGATGCGGGCGATGCTGCGCTCGGCGTCTGCGCGGCGGCGGCGTCCGGAAGCGGCGGTCGGCATGCCGCACATCCTAACTCGTACACGGGAATACGTGTTACTCTCCCAGAAGTTGTACGGTGTCGTACGAGTTAAGGAGAGTCGAGATGACACAGAAGACCGACGGCACGGCCGCCGCCGCGCAGAACGGCGCCGCGCACCCGCTCCGATGGCGCATCCTCGGATTCCTCGGCGTGGCGCAGCTCATGCTGATCCTCGACGTCACCGTCGTGGCGATCGCGCTGCCGCACATCGAGACCGACCTCGGCCTCGGCCGCCAGGCCGTGACCTGGACGGTCAGCGCCTACACCCTCGCCTTCGGCGGCCTGATGCTGATCGGCGGCCGGGCCGCCGACCTGTTCGGCGCCAAGCGGACGGTGCTGGCCGGCCTGCTGCTCTTCACGGCCGCGTCACTCGTGACCGGGCTCGCCGGCGGGGCGGGCCTCCTGCTCGGCGGCCGGATCGCGCAGGGCGTCGGCGCGGCGCTGATGTCCCCGGCCGCGCTGTCCTTCGTGGTGCGGCTGTTCGACGGCGACGAGCGGAACAAGGCGCTCGGCGTCTGGTCCGCGCTCGGCGGCGGCGGCGCGGCCCTCGGCGTGCTGCTCGGCGGCGCGCTCACCGCCGGACCCGGCTGGCCCTGGGTCTTCTACGTCAACGTGCCGATCGGCCTGGTGATCCTCGCCGCCCTCGCCCGGATGCTGCCGGGCCAGGCGGTGGCCGTGCCGCGTCCCCGGCTCGACGTGCTCGGCGCGCTGCTGGTCACCGCGTCGTCCGGGTCGCTGATCTACGCGTTCATCCGCGCCGGGGACCACGGCTGGGTCACCGCCGCGACCGGCGCGCTCGTGCTGCTCGCCGCGGCCGGCTACGTGGCGTTCGTGATCCGGCAGAAGACGGCGGCGTCGCCGATGATGGACGTCGCGCTCCTGGCCCGGCGGCCCGTGGCCACCGGCACGTTCCTGATCCTGATGGCGACCGCGCTGATGATCGCCGTGTTCTTCCTCGGCACGTTCTACTTCCAGCACGCGGAGGACTTCGGCGCCCTGCGGACCGGCCTGCTGTTCCTGCCCGTCGCGGTCGCGACGATGCTCGGCGCCAACCTCACCGGGCGGGCCATCGCCCGCGCCGGGGCGCGCCCGCTCGCCGTCGCCGGGCTGCTGCTCGCCGCGATCGGGATGGCCGTCCCCGCCCTGTCGATGAACCCCGCGACCGTCGTCGCGGGCACCGCCGTCGCGGGCGCCGGAACGGGCGCGATGTTCGTCGTCGCGTCGGCGACCGCGCTCGGCCAGGTCGCCCCGCACGAGTCCGGGATCGCGTCCGGGATCGTCAGCACGTTCCACGAGTTCGGCGCGTCCATCGGGGCCGCCGTGATCTCCAGCGTCGCGGCGGCCAGCCTGGTCGGCGACACGCTGGACGGGTTCACCGACGGGTTCGTCCTCGCCGCCGTCGCCGCGGCCGCGGGCGCGCTCGCGGCGGCCGTCCTGACCCCCGGCCGCCCGTCCTGACCCCGGCCGGGCCCGGCGACGGCGCAGGTCGGGGAGGTTTCCAAAAAAGTTCGGGGGCCGTGTCGATCCGCGGCGGCCCCCGTTCGACCTAGGGATGAGAGGGTCCCGGAGAGGGGCCCGGACAATCCCGAGGGGAGACGAAGACATGAAGTACATGCTGATCTTTCGCGCCACCGACGAGGCCTTCGCGAACATGGGGGACATCGACTTCAACGAGATGATCGAGACCGTCGGGAGGTACAACCAGGAGCTGATCCGGGCGGGCGTGCTGCTCGCCGCGGAGGGGCTCGCCGACGCCGACGAGGGCGTGGTGGTCGACTTCTCGTCCGAGCCGCCCGTCGTCACCGACGGCCCGTACGGGGAGACGAAGGAGCTGTTCGGCGGCTTCTACATCCTCAACGTCGCGTCGAAGGAGGAGGCGGTCGAGTGGGCCAAGCGGACGCCGCTCAGCGGGCCCGGCTTCAAGACCGAGATCCGCCGGGTCACCGAGATCGACGAGTTCCCCCAGGACAACGAGTGGATCAAGAAGGAGCGGGAGTGGCGCGAGGCCACCGGCCAGCTCTGAGCGGGAGGAACGGAGAGATGGCCGACCCGACGGGACGTGGGGCGGTGGCCGCCGTGTGGCGGATCGAGTCCGCCCGGATCGTGGGCGCGCTCGCCCGCTACACCGGGGACTTCGCCCTCGCCGAGGACCTCGCCCAGGAGGCGCTGGCCGAGGCGCTGGTCACCTGGCCGCGCGACGGCGTCCCGCGCAGCCCCGCCGGATGGCTGCTCACCGTCGGGCGGCGCCGCGCGATCGACGGGTTCCGCCGCCGTTCCGCCCTCGACGACCGGTACGCCGTCCTCGCCCGCGACCTGGGCGAGGGCGGCGTGGCCGCGGGCGGCGAACCCGCCGACCCGGCCCGCGCCGACGACGTCCTGTGGGACCCGGACCAGATCGACGACGACGTCCTCGCGCTGATGTTCGTCTCCTGCCACCCCGTGCTGTCGCGGGAGGCGCGGCTCGCGCTCACTCTGCGCGTCGTCGGCGGCCTGACCAGCGACGAGATCGCCAAGGCGCTGCTCGTCCCGACCGCCACCGTGCAGGCCCGCATCACCCGGGCGAAGAAGACGCTCGCGGCGGCGCGGGTGCCGTTCCAGGTGCCGCCCGCGGGGGAGCGGGCCGAGCGGCTCGGCTCGGTGCTCGGCGTCATCTACCTGATCTTCACCGAGGGGTCCACGGCCAGCTCCGGCGGCGACCTGATCCGGTTCGACCTCGCCGGGGAGGCGCTGCGCCTGGCCCGGGTGCTGAGCCGGCTCGTGCCGGACGAGCCCGAGGTGCACGGCCTGCTGGCGCTGCTGGAGCTGACCGCGGCGCGCTTCCCCGCCCGCACCGGCCCGGACGGCGAGCCCGTCCTGCTGGAGCACCAGGACCGCCGCCGCTGGGACCGCGCCGCGATCCGCCGCGGGCGCGGCGCGCTCGCCCGCGCCGAGAAGGCGGGCCGCGGCCTCGGCGCCTACGGCCTCCAGGCGGCCATCGCCGAATGCCACGCCGTCGCGCCGTCGGTGGGCGAGACGGACTGGAAGCGCATCGTCCTCATCTACGAGGCGCTCGGGCGGCTCGCGCCGTCACCGGTGGTCGACCTCAACCGGGCCGTCGCGGTCTCCATGGCGGACGGACCGTCCGCGGCGCTCCCCATCGTGGACGAGCTGGCCGCCGCCGACGCGCTGCCGACCTCGCACCTGCTGCCCGGCGTCCGCGGTGAACTGCTCGCCCGCGTCGGACGCACCGACGAGGCGCGCACCGAGCTGGAACGCGCCGTGCGGATGTGCGGCAACGAGCGCGAACGCGCGGTCCTGGAACGCAAGCTCGCCGACCTGGGCTGACCCCTCCAGAGGCCCTAGGGGCGGGCGTTCTCGGGCGCGTAGCGCAGCAGCGCCGCCCCCGAGACGAACCGCCGCGTCTCCAGGAGCCGCAGCCGCACGGACGCCGACTCGAACAGCCGCGCCCCGTGCCCGACGACCACGGGGAACACGAACAGCCGGTACTCGTCGACCAGGTCCGCGGCGATCAGCGCGTGCACGAGCCGGACGCTGCCCGTGGCGACGATGTCGCGGCCCGGCGCCGCCTTCAGCGTGTTGACCTCGTCCACGAGGGGCCCGCGCAGCACGGTGGAGTTCTGCCATCGCGGGTCTTGCAGGGTGCTGGAGACGACGTACTTGTGCACCGCGTCCAGGTAGTCCGAGACGCCGGTCGGGTCGTCGGTCTGGTTCGGCCAGAAGCCGCGGAACGCCTCGAAGGTGTTCCGGCCGACGAGGAGCGCGTCCGCCGCCTCGCGGTGTTCGGTGGTCGCCGCCGTGATGTCGGACTGGTCGACGTCCTCGGCGAGCGGATCGAACCAGCCCTCCGCCATGTCGATCACGCCGTCGACCGTGATGTTCTCCGTGACCACGAGCTTCCGCATACTGCCTCCCGTTGGACGCCTTCCCCCATAGACCGCGCGCGATCACCGAACTCATCGGGGATCCCTCTTGTTTGCGGTGCGTGGTCGCGGGTACCCGGATCGCGTTTCCGTGGGGGAGGAGCGGTCGTGGGGATACCGGGCGCGTCCCTGGCCAGGACGGTGCTGGGCGTCCCGGCCGCGGCGGCCGAGCGGGCGTCCCGGACCGCCGACGCGTTCGCGGCACTGGCCGCCGGGGGGCGCGGGCGGCACGTGTGGGCCCACGCCGGGCGCGCGCACATCCAGGCGCACGGCCTGGCGGGCGAGGGGCCGCGGCACCTGCGGTACGTGCGTGCGCTGACCGAGGCGATGCGGCGGCTGGACGGCGTGGACTGGGCGGAGGTCAACGCGGTCACCGGCCACGTCCTGGTGGCCTACGAGGAAGGCGACGTGAGCCTCGACGCCCTGGTCGAGGTCGTCGAGGACGTGGAGAAGGCGCGCCGGGCGGGCCGGCTCGACGAAGACGCCCACGCACGGCCGCCCGACGACGAGATGGCATGGGCCGCGGCCACGTCCGCCCTGGCGGCGGACGTCGCCGGGGCCGTCGGGGCCGTCGCCGGAAAGCTGCTGGCCGTCCCGCCGGTGCCCAGCCCGGTGCGGGCGGCGGTCGCGGTGGCGGACTCGATGCCGCAGGTGCGGGCGGCCGTGGAGCGGCGGCTGGGCCTGCTGCGCGCCGACGCGCTGCTCGGGGTGGCGAACGCCGTCGTCCAGGGTGCCGGGCACGGCGTCGGCCCGCCGGTCACCGACGCCGTCCACCGGGTCTTCCAGCTCCACGAGATCGGGGCGCGCCGCGCGGCCTGGCGGCGCCGGGAGCCGGTGCTGGCGGCGGGACGGCAGCCGCAGGAGTGCGGCGCCCGGGCCGAGCGGCCGTGCCCGCTGCCGGACGGGCCGGTGGAGAAGGCCGGGAACCGCACCACGATCGCGCACCTGCTCGGCGGGGCCGGGGTCCTCGCGGGCACCCGCGACGCGTCCGCCGTCGCCGACCTGCTGCTGGCCACCCTGGCCAAGGCGGCGCGGCACGGCAGGGAGGCCTTCTCCGCCGTGCTCGCCCACGACCTGGCCGGACGCGGCACGGTCCTCCTCGACCCGGCCGCGCTGCGCCGCCTGGACCGGGTCGGCGCCGTCGTCATCGACTCCTCCGTCCTGTGCGACGGCGAGCTGCGGCTGCTGTCGGCGGCCGCCACCGGCGACGACCTGGACGACGCGGGCGTGTGGCGCGCGGCAGGCGACGTGCTCGCGGGCCGCGACCCCGGCGACCTGGCCGGGCCGGGCCCCTGGGACGGCGGCGCCGAGTCCGGATGGCGGCTGGTCCGGGCAGAGGACGCCCCGCCCGGCACCCCCGCCGACCCGCAGGGCGTCACGCTCGACCTGACGGACGGGCACGGCGCATGCGTCGGCCGCGTCCGGGTCGGCTGCTCCCTCGATCCGCTCGCCGAGGCGCTGCTGTCGGCGGCGCACCAGGCGGCCGACGTGGTCTTCCTGACCGAGCACGCCAGCACCCGCGAGCTGGTCGCCTGGGGCGACGACACCCCGGTCGCCGTCGACGACCTGGCGGAGACGGTGCGGGCGCTGCAGCGCGAGGGCCACGTCGTGCTGGCCGTGTCGTCCGGGCAGGACCGGGCGCTGGACGCCGCCGACGTCGGGGTCAGCGTCCTGCGCGGGGACGGCCCCGCCGACTGGCGCGCCGACCTGGTCTGCGGGCCCGGGCTCGCCGACGCGTGGCGGCTGCTCACGGCCGTCCGCCCCGCGCGGCGCGCCAGCGAGCGCGCCGCGGAGCTGTCGCTGAGCGCGTCGGCGCTGGGCGCGCTGCTGATCGCGGGCCGCCGCCCCCGCCGCCGCGCGTTCACGCCCTGGCTGGACGTGCCGCCGGTGCACGCGGCCGCCCTCATGGCGATGCTGACCAACGCGGTCAGCGCACGGCGGCTGGACCGCCGCGCGCTGCCGCCGCCCGTCGTCCGCGACGCGTGGCACGCGTTCACCGCCGAGGAGGCCGTCCGGCGGCTGTCGCGCACCGTCTCCGATGAGGCCGCGCAGGACCGCCCGGCCCGGTTCGGTGGGGCCGGGGCGCGGCTGGCCGCCGCCGTGCGGCAGGAGCTCGACGACCCGCTGATCCCCGTCCTCGCGCTCGGCGCGGCGGCCTCCGCGGTGGTCGGCTCCAGCGTGGACGCGCTGCTGGTCACCGGCGTCATGGCGGGCAACGCCCTGATCGGCGGCGCGCAGCGGATGCGCGCGGAGAAGGCGCTCGGCGCGCTGCTCCTCGGGCAGCAGGTCCACGCGCGGCGGCTGCGGCCCGGCGCCGACCTGTCCCCGCGCGCACCGGGCCCGGACGCGTTCGAGCACCTGCGGTCCGCCGACGCCGAGCAGGTCATGGCCGGACGCCTGCGGATCGGCGACGTGATCGTCCTGCGCTCCGAGGACGTCGTCCCCGCCGACGCCCGGCTGCTGTGGGCCGAGTCGCTGGAGGTGGACGAGGCCACCCTCACCGGCGAGTCGGTGCCCGTCGACAAGAACATCGAGCCCTCGCCCGGCGACGACCCGGCCGACCGGCACTGCATGGTCTACGAGGGCACCACGGTCGTCGCGGGCACCGCGGTCGCCCTGGTCGTCGCGACCGCCGAGGCCACCGAGTCGGGACGCGCCGCCGCGCTCGCCGGGGCGGCGGACGCCTCGTCCAGCATGCAGACCCGCCTGGCCGAGCTCACCCACCAGGCGCTCCCCGCCACCGTGCTCGGCGGCGCGGCCGTCACCGGGCTGGGCATGGTGCGCGGGCTGCCGCTGCGCCGGGCGCTCGGCTCCGGCGTCGCCGTCGCGGTGGCCGCCGTCCCCGAGGGGCTGCCGCTCGTCGCGACCGTCTCGCAGCTCGCGGCGGCGCGGCGGCTGTCCCGGCTCGGCGTGCTGGTCCGCACCACCCGCGCGCTCGAGGCGCTCGGCCGCGTCGACACCCTCTGCTTCGACAAGACCGGCACGCTCACCGAGGGCAGGCTCCGCCTGGTCCGCGCCGCCGGGCCCGCCCGCGCCCTGCCGCTCACCGGCGACGGCGGGCGGCGCATCCTGCGCGTCGCCGCCCGCGCCTGCCCGCCCCCGCCGGGCCGGCAGGTCGCGCACGCCACCGACCGGGCGGTGCTCGACCACGCGGCCGAGCTGAAGCCGGACACCCGCTGGTCGCTGCACGAAGAGCTGCCCTTCGAGACGACCCGCGGGTTCTCCGCCTCCCTCGGGCACGACGGCGACCGGACGGTCCTCGCGGTCAAGGGCGCGCCCGAGGTGCTGCTCGCCCGCTGCGCCCGGATCCACCTGCCCCGCCGTCCCGCGGGCCGCGACGAGCCCATGACCGCCGCGCGGCGCCGCGCCGCGGCCGAGACCTTCCGCCGCCTGGCCGGGCAGGGGCTGCGCGTCCTCGCCATCGCCGAGCGGCCCGTCCCCGACCCGGAGGAGGTCCGCGGCCGGATCGCCGACCACGTCGGGGACCTCACGCTGCTCGGCTTCATCGGCATCGCCGACACCCCGCGTCCCACCGCCGAGGAGGCCGTGCAGCGGCTCGGCGACGCGGGCGTGCGCACCACCATGATCACCGGTGACCATCCGGCGACCGCCGCCGCCGTCGCCGCCGAGCTCGGGATCCCCGGCGCCGACCGGGTCGTCACCGGGGCCGAGCTCGACGCGATGTCCGCCGCCGAGCGGCTCGCGGCCGTCCAGGAGGCCGCGGTCTTCGCGCGCGTCTCCCCGGCGCAGAAGGTGCGGATCGTGAAGGACCTGCGCCGCGCGGGCCGGGTGGTCGCGATGACCGGCGACGGCGCCAACGACGCCGCCGCCATCCGCCGCGCCGACGTCGGCATCGCGGTCGCCGGGCGCGGCTCCGGCGCCGCCCGCAGCGCCGCCGACCTCGTCCTCACCGCGCCCGACACCGCGCTGATCCTGGACGCCCTGCGCGAGGGCCGCGCCCTGTGGCGCAGCGTCCGCGACGCCGCCGCGATCCTCGTCGGCGGCAACGCGGGCGAGGTGTCGTTCACCGTCCTCGGGACGGCCCTCGGCGGGAACGCCCCGCTGAGCACCCGGCAGCTGCTCGTGGTCAACATGCTGACCGACATGCTCCCCGCGCTGGCCGTCGCCATCACCCCCGCGAGCGACGGGAGCGACGGCGACGCGGCGCACGCCGGGTCGCCGGTCCGCGGCTTCACCGGCGAGGACATGCGCCGCGCGCTGGCCGTCCGCGGCACCGCCACCGCGGCCGCCGCGCTGCTGTCCTGGCAGGCGGGCAGGATGACCGGCCTACTGCCGGGCGGCGGGCGCCGCGCGTCCACGATGGGCCTGGCCGCGCTGGTCGGCGCGCAGCTCGGCCAGACGCTCATCGCCCGCTGGCGCAGCCCGCTCGTGCTCGCCACTTGCGCGGTGTCCGCGGCGGCCCTGTTCGCGGTGGTCGAGACGCCCGGCATCAGCCAGTTCTTCGGCTGCACCCCGCTCGGCCCCGGCGCCTGGACGATCGTCACCGCGGCCGCGGCGGCGGCGACCCTCGGCGCCGCCGTGGCCCCGCGCCTGCTCCCTTCGGCGGGAACGCGTTGAGCGAATCGCATTTTCGATTTCCCTGCGCGCGGCCCCCGTTGAAAGGTGAAAAACCGGAGCTTCACAGCCGCCGGGGGGCCGAGTAGTTTGGAGCCGATACCGAGCGCTCCCCTCGGTTGCGCTGCCCCAACG
>NZ_SMJX01000225.1 GCF_004348535.1 Actinomadura sp. KC216 | reverse complement strand
GGGCAGGGGCGGGCGGTCAGAGGCGTCGATCCTCCTCGCGTCCGGAGCCATGGCGGACGGCCCAGCGCTTGACCTCGGCGATGGCCCGGGTGACCTCGACTCCACGGGGACAGGCGTCCGTGCACGAGAAGGCGGTACGGCAGCCGAACGCGCCGTCGAGGTGCGCGACGAGGGGGTATCTGACGTCGTCGCCCGCGTCGCGGCTGTCGAAGATGAACCGGTGCGCGGCCACCAGCGCGGCGGGGCCCGCGTAGGTGTCGCGCCGCCGGAAGACCGGGCACGTGGTGGTGCACGCCGCGCACAGGATGCAGCCGGTGCTGTTGTCGAACCGGGCCTTCTCCTCCGGCGACTGGAGGCGCTCGCGCCCCTCCGGCGCGGGCCCGGCGCCGATCAGGTACGGGGCGACCGACTTGTAGTTGTCGTAGAACGGCCGCATGTCGACGATGAGGTCGCGGACGACGGGCAGGCCAGGCAGCGGGGCGACGGAGATCGTACGGCTCGGGTCATCGACCAGCGTCCGGCAGGCCAGCCGGTTGCGACCGTCGATGCTCATCGCGTCGGATCCGCAGACGCCTTGTTCGCAGGACCTTCGGAACACCAGCGTCGGGTCGATCTCCTCCTTGATGTGGTGCAGCAGGCCGAGCACCGTGCCCGGTGCGCGGAGCGGAACGTCGTACGCGCGCCACTCCGACCGGTCGGACTCCGGGTCGTAGCGCAGCACGCGGACCTCGACTCGACGTTCGGGCGATTCGTTCAATCTCGCCACCTCCCGGTGGTCGTCAGTGGAGGGCGATCAGGACGGCCGTGCCGAGGGCGGCGAAGGCCGCCGTCACGGCCGCCGACGCCCAGGCGAACACGGTCGTGGCCCGCCGGCTCTTGAGGTAGTCGCCCGCCATGCCGCGCAGACCCGCCATGCCGTGGGTGAGCGCGAGCAGCAGCAGCGCGATGTCGAACACCAGCCACAGCGGCCGGCCGACCCTGTCCCGGACGAACCGCGCGTCGATCGACTCCCTGCCGTCGCCGAGGTGCATGATCGCCAGGTGGATCAGGACCAGGGCGAGCATCCCGAGCGCCGACAGCCGAACGTAGAGCCAGGTGGCCGTCGCGGCGTTGATCCTTCGGTGTCGCGTGGTCGCGGGCATCGCTTCTCCTGGACCTCTCTCTGCTGGTGCCGCTCGGACTCCGGGACCTTCTCTGGACGGGTCGAACGGCGGAACCGTCACAGCAACGGGACGAGCATGATCCACGCGATGGCGGCCAGTGCGGCCGCGTAACCGACGCCCAGCCCCCACCACACCGAGGTGCGCCGCCGGGCCGTCCGCGGCGCCACCTCGATCGCCATTACCAACAGCCCCCACAGGAGGTGGTAGACGACCGCCGCGATGAGCAGGAACTCCGCGACGACCATGGGGGGAGTGCGGAAGGCGTCCATCGTCGCGTCGTACAGCCGGGGCGAGAAGAGCACCAGCGAGGTCTCCGCGATGTGCAGCAGGAGGAAGAGCAGCACCGCGACCCCGCACACCCGGTTGACCAGGGACAGCGTGGTGCCGAGGGGGCGGCCCGCGGCTCTCACTTCATCCCCAGTTCGCGTCGCCCCGCGTCGGTCATCCGCGCGGGCGTCCAGGGAGGATCCCAGACGAGCTCGACCTCGGCCCCGGCGACGCCGTCGAGCGCGACCAGCCGCTCCCGGACCTCGTTCGCCATGTGCTCGGCCATCGGGCAGAACCGGCTGGTGAGCGTCATGAGCACCCGGACGCGGCCGGCCGTGACGCGCACGTCGTGGACCAGGCCGAGATCGACCACGTTGACCGGAATCTCGGGGTCGTAGCAGTCGCGGAGGGTCTCCAGCACCGACTCGCGGGTCATCTCGTCTCTCCTGGCGGCCTCGTCGCCCACATCCACTCCTTCCATGGTCAACGGCGTGTCAGAACGTCCGCTCCCCGGCGGGGAAGCGGGTGACCGACACCGGGAGATGATCGACCTCCAGGCCGTCCGGCCGCTTCGCCACGAGCGTGTGCCGCAGCCAGCGCTCGTCGTCGGTCTCGGGATGGTCGCTGCGGAAGTGGCTTCCCCGGCTCTCGGTCCTGGCCGCGGCGGCGCGGGCGACCGCCCTGGCCACGTCGAGCATGTTGCCGAGCTCCGTCGTCTCCAGGAGCTCCTGGTTGAAGACCTTGCCGCGGTCGTGGACGACGGCGTCCGCGTACTCCTCGGCCAGGCCGGCGAGCTTGTCGCCGAGGGCGGCGAGATCGCCGGCGTTCCGCGACACCCCGGCGTGCCGGCCCATCCACCGCTGCATGTCGCGGCGGATGGCGACCGGCGGCCGGGCGCCGGTGCGGCCCCGCCGCAGCAGCCGGTTCAGCGCGGCGCCGGCCCGGAGGGCGTCGCCCGGGCGGCTCACGGCGGCCGGGCAGCCGGCGACGTAACCCGCGGCGTGCCGTCCCGCCCGGCGCCCGAACACCAGGATGTCGAGCAGCGAGTTGGTGCCGAGCCGGTTCGCGCCGTGCACGGAGACGCAGGCGCACTCCCCGGCCGCGTACAGGCCGTCGACGAACCCGGCCGTGCCCGCGCGGACCCGGCCGTCCACGTCGGTCGGGATGCCGCCCATCGCGTAGTGCGCGCGGGGCAGAACGGGGATGGGCCGGGCGGACGCGTCGATGCCCAGATAGGTGCGGGCGTGGTCGACCAGATCGGGGAGCTTGCGCCGCAGCTCGTCCGGGTCGAGGTGCGTCAGGTGCAGCTCGACGTGATCATCGCCGCCGTCGCCGCCCATGCCGCGGCCCGCCGCGATCTCGGCGTGGATGGCCCGGGCGACCACGTCGCGCGGGGCGAGTTCGCGCAGTGTCGGGGCGTAACGTTCCATGAACCGCTCGCCCCGTCCGTTGCGGAGGTGGCCGCCCATTCCCCGGGCCGCCTCCGAGATCAGGATTCCCTGGCCGGGCACCCCGGTGGGATGGAACTGGAAGAACTCCATGTCCTGGAGCGGGATCCCCGCCCGGAAGGCCAGGCCGGGGCCGTCGCCGGTGGCCGCCACGGCGTTGGTCGTGAGGTCGTAGATCCGGCCGTAGCCGCCGGTCGCGAGGACGACCGCCCGCGCGGCGAAGACGTGCAGGTCGGCGGTGCGCAGCTCGACGGCGACCACCCCACGGCAGCGGCCATCGTCGATGAGCAGGTCGACGACCTGGAACTCGTCGAAGAACTCGACGTCGTGCCGGAGGCACTGCTGGTAGAGGGTGTGCAGGATCATGTGGCCGGTCCGGTCGGCGGCGTAGCAGCTCCGGGGCACCGGTGCGGCCCCGAAGCCCGCCGTGTGCCCGCCGTACTGCCGCTGCGCGATCCGCCCGTCCGGCAGCCGGTCGAAGGGCAGGCCGAGGTGTTCGAGATCGATCACCACGTCCGGCGCCTCCTTGCACATGACCTCGGCCGCGTCCTGGTCGGCGAGGTACGCGCCGCCCTTGACGGTGTCGAACATGTGCCATTCGCAGGAGTCGGGCGCCGTGTTGCCGAGCGCCGCGGCGATGCCGCCCATCGCAGCGCCCGTATGCGAGCGGATCGGGTGCAGCTTGGACACGATGGCCACCGGACCGGCGTCCGCCCGCGCCAGCTCCATCGCCGCGAAGAGCCCGGCACCGCCCCCGCCGACCACCACGGCCGCGAACGCGCGGCCGCGTTCCGTGCCCTCGGTCACCGCGGTGCGCCGTTCGCCGGGCGGGCGGCGCGGCGGTCGCGGGCCTGCTCCAGGACCTGGAGGTTGTGGTTGTTGCCGTGGCAGTCGATGGTGACGATGCCCGGTCCGTAGTTCACGACCTCCAGCTCGAGAACGGCCTGCGAGGTGAGGTCGGGCCAGAACACGTTGCGGATCTTGACACGCTCGTCGTAGTACGCGGCCGCGCCGCCCACGGTGTTGACGTAGACGCAGCCCTGCTCCCGGCACGCCCGCGTCGAGCCCTCGCGCAGTCCGCCCTTGCCCCAGATCACACGGCACTGGTAACGGGTGATCAGCTCCGACATCCAGCGTTCCATCCGGGTGCTCGTGGTCGCGCCCATGCCGCTGGTGAGTTCCCATTCCCCGTCGTCGCGGCGGCGGTACCCGGACCCTTCGTGCAGGACGGGATGGTCGTGGTAGTCCACCCCGTCCGGCAGCGGGACGCCCTCGTCCAGGTGGCGCCGCAGGTTGGCGTCCCGGATGCCCCAGAGGGTTCCGCTGAGGTACACCCGGTCGAGCAGGCGGAGCCCGCGGACGTCCTCCTCGCTGATCGGCGTGGTGAGGTGGATCTCCCTAGGCTTCAACGCCATCGCCCCCGAACTCCCAGATGAACTCGTGACCGCCGGGGCGGATGCGCACCCCGGCCTTGCGGTGCGCCCAGCACTGAAGGTTGAGTGCGACCGGGTTCTGCGTCTCATGGGTGGCCTCGTACTCGATGTTCAGTCCGAGCAGCGTCGTGGTGCCGCCGAGCCCCATGGGGCCGATGCCGGTGTCGTTGATCTCCGCCAGCAACTCCTCTTCCAGGGCCGCGATCTCCGGCTCGGGATGGCCGGTCCGGCAGTCCCGCAGCAGCGCGCGCTTGGCCAGCCTGGCCACGCCGTCGAAAGTGCTGCCGAAACCGATGCCCGCGATGCCCGGGGGGCAGAACTGCCCGCCGGCCTGGATGACGCTGTCGACGATGAAGCGTTTGGCGCCCGCGAGTCCGTCGGCCGGGACGAGCATTTTATGAAAGCCCTGGTTCTCCGAGCCCGAGCCCTTCGACAGCAGCATCATCTCGACGCACTCCTCGCCGTCGAACCATTCCCATTCGACCTTGGGATGCCCGGCCGCCGATTGTTCCGGATATTTGTTCCTGTTCAGCGGCTGGACGATCGTGCGCCGGTATTCGTGTTCCCTCGTCCACCGGCCGACGCCGCTTCGCACCGCCTCCTCGATGCCCGGTCCGTCGAAGGTCACGCCGCGGCCCACCCTGCACCACACCGTCTGCATCCCCGTGTCCTGGCAGACGGGCTTGTCCAGTTGCTCGGCGCGGTCGATCGATTTCAGCGCCACCGTGAGCACTTCCTGGGCGGTCGGATCCTTCTCCGTTCCTTGGGCCTGCCGCAACGTCGCCTTGATATCGGGCGGATATCTTTTCAACGCTTGACCGTACAACTGGTATGCGAGATCCTCCACCAGATCAGCCGACAGGCGCATTGTGGGTCCCCTCCGTGCGAGCCATGAATCAATCGTTTCCGCAATGGCCATGGCGCGTCAAATAGGAAGAGTCGAAGAGGCCATCGAACAGGTCGAACCGATTACGGTGGTGAGCGCTGGAGCAGGAGCGTGTCGAGCCACCTGCCGTGCTTGAGCCCGACGGCCGACAGACGTCCGACCTCGTCGAATCCGCATGATCGGTGCAGTGCGGCCGACGCGGGGTCGCCGGTCTCGACCACCACGGCGACCATCTGCCGCATTCCGGTGGCGGCGCTGTCGGCCAGCAGCCGGCGGCCGGCACCACGCCGCGCCGCCCCGGAGACGGAGTCCTCGACCGTGTGCCGGTAGGCCGACCGCGAACGCCACGGCTTGCAGTAGGCGAAGCCGGTGACCTCTCCCGCGTCCTCGGCGACCAGGAACGGCAGCCCCTGGCCCGCCTGGTGGCCGCTCCCGATCAGGAGCGAATCATCGTCCGGCGCGCCGCCGAACAGGACGTGAGCGACCACCCGGGCGGCTGGCGGCGCGCCATCCTGTCTCCCGTCGTGCCCGGCGTGAACCTTGAACTGCTCCGCGCGACGCTCCCGCCCGGCTGCGACGCCGGATCCTTCCCCGCCTACGCCCCCGGCTCACACGAGTACGTGGCCGTCGAAACAGGCCGCCTCCAACTGACCGTGGGCGGAACCCGCCTCCACCTGGAGGCCGGCGACTCGGCCTACTTCGCCGCCGACATCGCCCACGGCTACGCCAACCCCTCGCCCGAAGACGCATGCGCCTACTACGTGGCCGCATTGATCATGCGCCCGAGAAGCCGCCGCCCCACCTGACCGTGCCGCCCCCCAACGAAACGGCCGCCCGGTCCCGACGGCCGGGCAGGCTCGGCAGATCTGGGCGTCTGACCCAAGCCCTCACGGAAGTTGATCGTGGAAGTGGCGTTCTGGTGGCGTGTGATCACCGGTAGGGTCGCCGAATTGTGCACTTGGCAAACTTCACAGTCGGGGGCCGCCGGGATGGTTCGTCGCTTCGGTTTGATGGCGGCTTCGGTTCCGCTGCTGTTCGCGGCAGCGGCCTGCGGGTTGTCGGACGGCGAGCCGTCCGAGGGCGGCGCTGGACGTGCGGAGGCCGAAGGCGAGAGCGTGAGCAAAGGGCAAATGGGCGGCTCGGGCATCCGGAAGAATCGCGCGAACCTCTTCCTCCAGAAGGAGACCCTCGCCAACGAGCTCGGCACCCGGAACGGCGGGTTCAACCTCTTCACGGTCGAGTGCTCGCCGAAGAAGGTCACCGTCAGGACCGGCGACGAGGTCAGCGCCGTCTTCACCGTCGGCAGCCAGGAGGTGGTCTTCCACCTCCAGGGCGAAGAGTTCACCAGGACGACGAGCGGGCAGGTCCGCAGGAGGAGCGGCGAGGTCAGGTGGGGCGCCGGTTCGTCATTTGAGGTGAGGATGCTCACGGTGATCCTCAACAACGACTACCGGGCGACCTTCAGCGGATCGGTGACCTGCCCCTGACCGGTCAGTTCTCGGTGCTGTGCGCGTGGCGTCGTGTTCGTCGCTCACGCTGGACCGACGAGACCTCGGCGCCCGCGTCACCCACCAGAGGATCAGATCGGCGATCGTCGACTCCGTCACTACTCGCAGCTCTTCGCGTGGAACGGACATCGCACGAACCCTCTCGGGGACCGCTCCGGCTAGTGGCGGATCCGGTAGTGGAGGAGCACGGTGCCGTCGTCGGCATCGTCGGCTCGCACCGGACAGAGCAACTCGGCGTCGGTGACGTCGATGAGCCGGCGGGTCAGGAACGCGCCGAGGAATCCAGTCGCGCCGCTGAGCAGAATGTGGGTCGGACGGCCGGTGCCCCTCAATGGGCGGGGCGTCGAAGCGGATCGCCGGATCCGGCTCGACCTCCATCCGGAAGTCGACCGGGTCGCCGCCGGTGTCCGCGTGCCCCCGGCGGATGCCATCGATGTGCGCTGCGAACTCGCGCAGGGTCGGGGTGTTCAGCAGCGCGCGGACCAGTGAACGGCCGCCGGACCATGCCAGACCGAGCTCTCTTCGCAGGCTGGTGACCACTCGGATCACCTGGAGGGACTCGCCACCCAGCGCGAAGAAGTCGTCGGTGCGACGGATCTCGTGGATGCCGAGCTGATCGGCCCAGACTCGGGCGACGGCCCGCTCGGTCTCGCCGCACGGCGGGTCCACGGACGCCGGTCTGGAGGCTTGTGCCGGAACAAGAGTCGCTATCGCGCGGGCGTCGACCTTGCCGGTGCGGCCCAGGGGGAGCCGGTCGGTCACGGCGAACCTTACGGGCACCATGTAACGGGGAACGCGGTCTTGGAGGTGCCCGCGCAAGCTCCGGACGAAGGAGGCATGTTCCTTGTCGTCGACCCGTCCTCGCGGTGCGACCCAGAGGACGAGCGATCCGTCACGGTTTTCGGAATCGTCGACGGTCACTTTGGCGTCGTGGACGTCTGGGTGGGCGACGGCCGCGGACTCGACCTCACCGGGCTCGACCCGATAACCCCGGATCTTGACCTGCCGGTCTTTCCAGGACGCCGCCCGATCGCCACAGCCCTTGATCTCCCGTCTTGTACATGCGGGCACCGGGAACATCGATGAACGGATCGGGCAGGAAACGCTCCGCCGTGAGCGCGTGGTCTCCGAAATAGCCGAGTGCGACGCCGTCGCCGCCTACGTACGGTTCGCCCTGCTCCTCGGGGGCGCACGGGGTCAGGTCGTCGTGAAGCACGTAGCAGGTCGAGTTGGCGATCGGCCGGCCGATCGGCACCGATTGCGCGGTAGAGGGCAGCTCGGTCACGGGGTGGGTCGTGGAGAAGGTCGAATTCTCGGTCGGGCCGTAGCCGCTCATCAGGTTTCGCGGCGGGTCCGCCGCCATGACGGCGCGCATGCACTCGGGGTTGACGGTGTCGCCGCCCGCGATGAGATACCGCAGGGGACGGAACATCTCGGGACACGCGAACCCCATCTGGTGGAACAGGCCGGCCGTGAGCCACGTGACGATCGCTCCCGTCCGGACGATCTCCTGAGCGAGGTCCGCGGGCGATAGCAGCGCCTCGGGCTCGGGAAGGACGAGGTGGGCGCCGTTGAGGTGGGCACCGAAGATCTCAAAGCAGGACACGTCGAAGAAGGGATTCGTGGTGGCCAGGGACACGTCGTCCGGCCGGATCCGGGCGTAGCCGGCATTGCTGACGAGGCGCACCGTCCCCCGGTGTGGAACGCTCACCGCCTTGGGACGTCCCGTTGGGCCGGAGGTGGGGATGCCCCCGCCCGATCGACTGTTTCCTGCAGGCGGGCGGTCGGATGCTCGGGGTCGAGCGGGACATAGGCACCGGCCGCCTTGAGCACCGCCCAGACGCCGACGACGGCCTCGACAGAGCGATCCAGAAGCAACGCGACCCGTGCGCCCGGCCGGACCCCGTTCTCGTTGCGGAGCACATGGGCAAAAGAGTCGGCGCGGCCGGAGAGCTCACGGTAGGTCAGCGTGGTTCCGCTACCGGTCAACGCCGGTGCGGCGGGGGTGCGGCCGACCTGGGCCTCGAACAATTGGGGCAGCGCCGCGTCTCGTGGATACGGTCTTGCCGTATCGTTCCACTTCGCTACGTGTTCAGGAACTGGCCGAGCCATCAGGCGGGCTTCTTGTCCGGCCCTGCGTCGTCCGGGCCGTGCGCCGAGATCGCCGCCGTCCAGTACTGCCCGACGATTTCCTCCATGACCCGGCCCGCGTTACATGCCCTGACCGGATTACCGCCGTCGTCGAGTCCTTCCTGGACGAAGGCGAGCGCCTTTTCGGCCAGCCGGTCAGGCACGCCAGAGTCGTAGTATTCGATGACTTCGTCGGGGACGGTGAATTCCACTGTACGGAATCCGTCCGCGATCTGCCGGCTGCCGGCCTGGTATCTCTCCAGATCCGCGTACAACGCCATGCCGAAATCGGCCTGGTCGTAGTGCAGCGCGGTCCAGCACAGGTATCCGGGGTATGAAAAGGTCTCGGGCTTCCACGGACCGTCCAGGTGTTCCTCGCTAAGATCGAGTGCACGGGCCATCGCAGGGAGTTTCGTCCACGCGCTGTAGGCCATCTCGCTGAGCGGCATGAAGATCTCGTGCCGGTGGCGGAAACCTCCGATGGAATACGCGGTGATCTCCGCGGCGGCGGCCTTCGCTTCGACGCGGATCAGGCCACGCACGTCATCGAGGGTCAGCCTCCCCGCCGCCATCCGCTCGTAGAACCGGTTGCCGATCGGGGCCTCCCCGCGCAGGCGAGTGAGCGCGTCAGCCAATCCTTCTGCGGTGCTTTCCGCAGTAGCCGTTCTCGACATGATCTTCTTCCGGAGGTGTGGGGCATCGACCTCGATCGTCCTGCCCTCGGGCGTCACCTTGAATCTGGGCCCTATTGCCCAGTACGGATGGCCCGCCGACCTGGCCCGGCCGACTGGAAAGTCCGGCCTGCTTCAGGACGTCAGGATGACCTTTCCCATCCGTCCGGGGCGGGTAGCGCGGCGAAGGGCACCGCCGAAGTCGTCCAATCCGTACTGCGCATCGACGGGGGCCGGAAGTACACCGGTACGAAGAGCGTCCAATACCGCCGCGGTGAGCTCGCCGCGAGCCGCGGCATGGAGCCTTGCCAGCTGATCGGGCAGCCAGAAGCCCAGCACCGCCACAGACCGGAAGATGAGGTCCTCGGGCCGGACGGCGATGGGTCGCCCTGAAAGCAGCCCGTACGAGATGAGCCGCCCGCCGTCGCCGAGGCAGCGGGCGACCTCCTCACCGACGGTCCCGCCCACGGCGTCGAACGCCGCCGCGGCGCCTTCCCCGCGGGTGAGGTCCGCGATCCGACCGGCGATCGGCTCGCACGAGGAGTCGATGACCTCGGCGCCCAGTGCGGCGAGGGCTCGCGTGTGCAGTGGGCCGCGCACGACGTTGACGCAGTGCACGTTCTGCCGGACGGCCAGGCATGTCACCATCTGGGCCACGGTCGACGCCCCGGCGGTCTGGACCAGCCATTGCCCCGGCTCGAGCGCGGCCTCGCGCATCAGCAGGATCGCCGTGGGCGGGTTGATCGTCATCTGGCAGGCGGTCTCATCGGCGAGATCATCGGGCAGCACCGTCAGGTCATCGGGCGATGCGATGACCTGCTCCTGCCAGGTGCCGGCGGCGTCCAGGGCCACCCTGGTGCCGGTGGGTATCGCGGCGCCGGGATCGGCATCGTCCACTACCCCGGCCGCCTCGAATCCCACGGGGGAGGGAAGTTCGGGGCGGCGACCGTACCGTCCCTCGACGAAGAGCCGGTCGGACGGGTTGACCGGCCGCGCCGTTATCCGGACACGGACCTGGCCGGGTCCCGGAGCCGGATCCGGCAGCTCCTCGAGTCGCAGGACCTCGCTTGGATCGCCGAAACGCTCGAACCTGATCGCTCGCATGCCTCGTCTCCCTCCGGCCTGGGACGCGAAAGGCCCTTCTACCCGCCGATGCCATCCGCACAACCGGGAGGTATGTCCCAGGACGAACGGATCCAGGCTTCTGCCGACGTGGCGCCCTGTCAGCCCGAGGTCCACGTGCCGTCAGCTCCGGGGAGAGGACCCAGGACCGAAACGGTTCCGTAGCCCGGCGCCCGGCGATGGCCGCCATGACGGACGACAACGCAAGGAGCACGACCAATGCCACGACACGCCAGCCAGGCCGGTCGAGGATCACCGGTCATACCGACGATCGACATCGCCCAGGGGCGCGCCATGCGGCCGTCGAAGATCACCGACCTCGACGATCCGTGCGACCCGGTCGAGATCAGCGGCCGCTATCGCGACCAGGGAGTCAGGCGGGTCTTCCTGGACGTGCAGGAGCCCTGGGAACACAGTGACGCGAGCCTGGCCGTGGTCGAGCGGGTCGGAGACATCGGCGTTGCGCCGTGGGTCACGGTGGCCAACGGAGTGATCCCCTCGGTCGATGCGGTCGGCTCGCTCCTCGACGTCGGTGCGGACGCGGTCGGCATCAGCACGACC
Organism: Actinomadura sp. KC216; assembly: GCF_004348535.1. Lineage (GTDB taxonomy): Bacteria > Actinomycetota > Actinomycetes > Streptosporangiales > Streptosporangiaceae > Spirillospora. The sequence goes on along the minus strand of NZ_SMJX01000225.1, from coordinate 2,773 downwards.
TCCGTCGAACGTCCTTCGATGCTGCACACGGCCGCCCAGCGGTTCGGCGTCGAGCACTTCCTCGGTGTGATGAACGTCCAACGGACCGGCGGCGGTCGCTGGGACATCGTCATTGAGGGCGGGCGGACACCGGTTCCGGTGGATGCCGTCACCTGGGCCCGGATGCTCACCGACCTCGGCGCCGGGTTCGTCCTTCCCAACAGCATCGACCAGGAGGGCACCGGCGAGGGATACGACCTCGATCTCGTCCGGAGCATGGCCGGGGCCGTGTCCGTCCCGGTCATCGCTTCCGGGGGCTGCGGGACCCTGCGCCATCTGCGCGACGCGATCGTCAGCGGCGCCGACTATGTGCTCACCCAGAGGATGCTGCACGACGGGATCTTCTCCGCGGCGGAGGCGGACGCCTACATTCACCATGGCCACGCCGACAGGTGATCCGGGTTCGCACCCGGACCGGCGCGAGGCCTCGCCGTCCGCGGCGTCCGAGTGCCGGGCGCTGCCCGGAACGTGCCTCCTGAACACCGGCGCGCTGTCCCGTCTCGACGCGGTGATCGCCCAGGTGGAGCAGGCACTGCGTCAGCAACACGACCTCGTGGAGGCGCTGAGGCGCTCCCGCGCCGACCTCGTGGGTTCCTGCGGACGGGCCGGCTCTTCGATCGGGTCGGCCCCCTGTCCGGACGAGTCCGCCATCTTCGTCCGGTTGACCGATCGAGAACGCCGGGTGCTCATCCTGATCGCGGAAGGGCTGACCAACCGCGGCATCGCCCGCCGCCTTCGGATCTCCGAGAAGACGGTCCGAAACCACGTGCACGCCATCTTCTGCAAGCTCGGCGTACGGAGCCGCACAGAGGCCGCCCTGGTGGGCGTACGAGGGGGCCTGTTGCGCCCGTGAGTCCGGCCGCGTGGAGCCGAATCCGCACGATCGGCACCCGTCGGCGCGGCCGAGCGGCCGGCAACGACCGGTGTGCCGCTAGAGCGCCTTGCCGTCGGTTCGTTCCAGGATCGAATGCATGCGCCGATCGAGCGCGGGCGACGGCGGCAGACCCAGTTCATGCGCCATTCTCTGACGTATGTCCTGGTAGATCTCGAGTGCCTCCTCTGGACGGCCCGCACGGTCGAGGGCGACCATGAGCTGAGCGTAGAGGCGTTCGTGCAGGGGGTTGTAAGAGATCAGGTCCTCGATCACCGGGATGATCTCTTCTGGGCGGTGCCGCTCACTCAGGTGGATGTCGATCACCCGAGTCGACACCAGGGTCTTCATGCGATCGAGCCGGGCCGCCTCGGCGTCGCGAATCGGTCCAGGAGGGACGTTCTGCAGAGCGGGGCCGCGCCACAGGCCGAGGGCTTCGCGGTACAGGGTGAGCGCCTGCGACGTGCCGTCCGGCCCGTGACGCCTGGCCTCGCCGCACAGTTCCTGGAAGCGGACGGCGTCGATGCGGTCCGGCCGGACGTCAAGCCGGTATCCGGGATCACGGGTGAGCAGGACGGGGCGCTGACCGCTCCGGTCGCGCAACAACCGACGCAGCCGCGCGATGTGCGCCTGTACGGCATTCTCCGCACCTTTCGGCGGCTCATCCGGCCACAATTCATCACATAGTTCGGCGACTGACACGATCTGACCGTGCCGGATCAGTAAAGCGGATAGCACCTGCCGCTGCTTTCGCCCAGCAATCCGGTCCACCCTGCCATGCGCTCGAAGCTCCAGGGGCCCAAGATAGGCGAACGAGACCATACCTTGCCTCCGCTGAGTGATCCTCGCCTCGGATTCTATCCAACAGTAAACGATCACCAGAATGTCCCGCCAGCCCATTGGCCGCGACTGTCTCTCGCATTTCACTGGTCCCACGGTCACACTATTCGCCGGGATGCCTCTGTCAGTGTTCTGTCAGGGCCGCGTCAGTGGCTTGTCGATTATCGAGGAAGGGAAGGGATGAGGTGGGCGGGACGCTGGCCGCCTCGGCAATACCCGAAAGCTGCACCAGCCGAGGGGCCAAACGTGTCCCGTGACGTGGATAGGAGTAGGTGAATGTCTACCAGCGCCTTGGACCTCGCCGGTACGTTGGCAGAGCTCCGTTCGAAGAACCCCGTTCGGAACGCACTTCTGGAGGATCTGAAGGAGAAGGGCGTAACAGCTGAACAGCTCCGGCGCCTCGCGGCGATCGAGTACCTGTGCCACCAGGGCGAGTTGGTCGCCTATGGCACCTTGCTCGCGCGGTTCCCGCACGCTCCGGCAGGCGGATTCCTGCTCGAAATATCAAGGCTCGTGTACGACGCGCACCCGAAACTGAGAACCGCGGCCCATGCTCTCGGCCTGAGCGACCAGGACCTCGGTCATTGGCCACTGGGAACGGATGCCGTCGCGTTCAACGGTTTCATCTCCTACCTCGCCTTGCACGGCACCCAGGCCGACATGGCGCTGGCCATGTACACGGACATGGTCGTCTACTTCGGCGCTTGCGGGGAGCTCATCCAAGGGCTGCGCGCGGGCGCGGCGGACGTTCCGGACGAATTCCTTACCTACTATGAGGGAGGGGCCTCCGAGGAACTCAGCCAACAGGCGTTGCAAACCGTTCAGGACGGCCTGGACCGGGGAGACGACCCGTACGCGGCGGTCCGCAACGCACGATCGCTGGAAGAGCATATCGGGCTCTTCTGGAGGGCCGCGGCCGACACCTCGGATTCGGTGACTTCCCAATGATCTTGCAGAACCGGCGACGCGGCTGGTGGGAGGGGCCGGTAGCACCGCCGGTCGCGCAACAGTGCCCTCAAGGCG
>NZ_SMJX01000224.1 GCF_004348535.1 Actinomadura sp. KC216 | reverse complement strand
GGGGATGTCTGGGTTGTACTGTTTGGGCGTGCTCATTGGGCGTGATCGCGAGAGAGAGCGCGTCGGCGGGGTGCTGGAGGGTGCTCGTTCCGGGCGGAGCGGGTCGGTGGTGATCCGGGGCGAGGCGGGGATCGGGAAGACCTCGCTGATCGACCGGATCGCGGCGGACGCGGAGGACATGCTGCTCGTCCGCGGGGCGGGCGTCGAGTCCGAGACGGAGCTGCCGTTCAGCGGGCTGCATCTGATGCTGTACCCGTACGCCGACCGCTTCGACGCGCTGCCCGGGCAGCAGGCGGCGGCGCTGCGGTCGGCGTTCGGGCTGGCGTCCGGGCAGGTCAGCGACCGGTTCCTGATCGGCGCGGCGACACTGACGCTCCTGTCGGAGCTGGCGGCCGACCGGCCGGTGCTGTGCCTGGTCGACGACGCGCAATGGCTCGACCCCGCCTCGCTGGACGCCCTGCTGTTCGCCGCCCGGCGGCTCGGCGCCGACCCGATCGCCATGATCTTCACGGTGCGGGACGCGGCCGTCCCGTTCCCGGACCATGGGCTGGACGTCGTCCGGCTGGAGGGTCTGGACCGTGCCACGGCGCAGGACCTGGTGGACGCGCACGCCCCCGGCCTGACCGTGCCGGTACGGGAGCGGCTACTGGACGAGGCGGGCGGCAACCCGCTGGCCCTCATCGAGCTGGCCAGCGCGCTCCAGTCGCAGGAAGCCCGGCACGCCGGGCCGCTGCCGGTTGGTGGGCAGGTGGCCGGACGCGTCCAGGAGGCCTTCCGGCACCAGCTCGCCCAGATGCCCGAAGCCACGCGATTGCTGCTGCTGGTCGTCGCGGCCGACGGGACCGCTGACCTGGGCGTCGTGCTGCGGGCGGCGGAGACGCTCGGGCTGAGCGCGGCCGATCTGGGGCCAGCGGAAGAGGCCCGGCTGGTCGTGCTCGACGGGACGGAAGTGCGGTTCCGGCATCCGCTCATCCGCGCCGTCACCTACCAGAACGCGGCCCATCACCAGCGGATCGCCGCGCACGGTGCGCTGGCCAGGACGCTCGACGGCGACGAGCACGCCGACCGCCGGGCGTGGCATCTCGCGGCGGCGGCCACCGGGCCGGACGAGAGCGTCGCGGCCGAGCTGGAGCGGGCCGCGCGGCGGGCCGGGGACCGGGGCGGGACGGCCGCCGTCGCCGCCGCCTACGAGCGGGCGGCGCGGCTCAGCACGGACGCGGAGGGCAAGGCGCGGCGGCTCGTCCACGCGGCGCGGGCCGCCTACGACGCCGGACGCCCCGACTCCGCCACCCGCCTCGCCGAGGAGGCCGCGCACCTCACCGGGGATGACGCGGTCATCGCCGAGGCCACGTTCGTCCGCGCCCAGGTCGCTTACGAGCGCACGTCCCCGGCCGCCGACGCCGAGCTCGCGCTGGAGGGCGCGGCGCTGATCGTGGACGGCGATCCCGAGCAGGCGGTGTCGATGCTGACCGAGGCCGTCTGGTGCGCGCGCGATGCCGGCGCGCACGATCTCGTGGGGAACGCCGTCGAGCTGCTGAGGAAGGTGCGGGTTCCGGCGGGCTCGGCCAAGGCACTGGTGGTGGGCGGGCTGATCGCCTACGGGCGTCCCCCGGCCGAGGGCGTCCCGTCGATGCGGGCCTTCGTCGAGGCGGCGCGGGCGGGCGACGTCGACGGGCTGGTCGAACGCGTGATCGCCGGTTACCTGGGGCTGATCACGGCCGACGACCGGGCCGCGACCGCGCTGCTGGACGACCTCGCGGCGGAGACCAGGGCGCAGGGCGCGCTCGGCTGGCTGCCGTACGTCCTGGAGCCGCTGGCGATCGGGCGGCTCCTCCTCGGCGACCTGCACGGCGCCGAATCGGCTGCGGCGGAGGGCCTGTCGCTCGCGGCCGACCTCGGCATGGACATGCAGGTCACCGCGCTGCAATGCGTCACGGTCCGGATGGAGTCGGACGCCGAGCGCAGCCGCTCGCTGGCGCCCGATGTGCTCCGGCGCGCCGAGCTGATGCCGACCAACGCGGCGCTGGCGTCCTGGGGGCTGGGCCTGCACGATCTCGCCGACGGCCACGCCGAGTCCGCGCTGGAGCATCTGGACGCCGTCTGCTCCGGCCCGGCGCGGCACGACGTGATGATCCGCGCCGTCCCGGACCACGCGGAGGCGGCGGTGCGGGCCGGGCGCCCTGACCTGGCCCGGACGCACCTTCCCGCGTTCGAGGCCTGGGCGGCGGCCACGTCGTTCACGGCGCTGGTCTCGCGGTGCCGTGCCCTGCTGGCCGGCGACGACGCCGAAGAGCACTACCGCACCGCGCTCAGCCTGCACGGCGACCGCGCCTACGACGCCGCGCGGACCCGGCTCCTCTACGGCGAATGGCTGCGCCGCCGCCGGCGCCGCACCGAGGCCCGTGCCGAGCTGACCTCGGCGCTGGACGCGTTCGACCGGCTCGGCGCGGAACGCTGGGCCGAGCGCGCCCGCGCCGAGCTGGAGGCCCTCGGCGACCGTCCCGCCGCCCGCGCCGGGGACGCCGACCCGCTGAAGCGGCTGACCCCGCAGGAGCTGCAGGTCGTCCGGCTCGCCGCCACGGGGCTCAGCAACCGCGAGATCGCCGCGCAGCTCTACCTGAGCCCGCGCACGGTCGGGCACCACCTCTACAAGGCGTATCCGAAGATCGGCGTGACCCGGCGGATGGAGCTGGCCCGGCTCGTATCGGTCATCTGACTTAGCCCTACCGGTACGTCGCCGGGACGCGTCCGTCCGGGCGGGCTTCACTGGTGGTCGATTCCTGCTCTGACCTGCGCTTTTCCGGGTACGTCCGGCGACCGATGCGGGACGTGGGGCCGCGCGCCTACCTTCGGGATCACCCTTCGGGGCCACCTCGAAACGATCGGAGAAAGCGATGCTTCTGGAGAACAAGACCGCGATCATCTACGGCGGCGGCGGGACGATCGGCGGCGCCATGGCGCGGGCCTTCGCCGCCGAGGGCGCGCGGGTCTTCCTCGCCGGACGGACGCCCGCCACGCTCGACACCGTCGCCGAGCAGATCCGGGAGGCGGGCGGCCTGGCCGAGACCGCCCGCGTGGACGCCCTGGACGAGGACGCCGTCAACAACTATGTCGACTCGGTCGCGGCGACCGCAGGTAGCGTCGACATCTCGGTGAACTCCGTCTCGATGGAGGGGCTGTTCCGGCCCATGATCGAGATGCCGGTCGCCGAGTACGCCGCGTCCCTGGAGAAGATGGCCCGGACGTACACGCTGACCACGCAGGCCGCCGCGCGCCACATGATCAAGCAGAGCTCCGGCGTGATCCTGCACTTCGGCGGCTCCGACGCCACGAACCACATGCCGGGCCTCGGGAACGTCCAGGTCGGGTTCGACATGATCGAGGCGATGCGCCGCCAGTGGGCGTGCGAGCTGGGGCCGCACTCGGTGCGGGTGCTGTCGATCAAGACCGGCGGCATCCCCGAGTCCTTCCCCGACATCCCGGAGACCGCCCAGGTGAAGCAGCAGATCGTGGACAACACCCTGCTCAAGCGCGCCGCGACCCTTGCCGACGTGGGGCATGTCGCCACGTTCCTCGCGTCCGACCGCGCCGCCGCCCTCACCTCGACCCAGGTCAACATCACCGCCGGCGCCCTGGTCGACTGACCGCGCTTCGCGTTCACGCCGCCGCAGCCTTCTGACCTGCGGCGGCGTGACCGAGGTCACCGGCCGGCGGCGGGCGTGGCCACGGTCAGCCGCCGGCGGCCGTTTCGACGCGGGTGTCGGCGACCTGGGTCACGATGAAGCGGCTCTTCGGGATGGCCGGGGCCCGCCACGGGTGGACGCGCAGGTCCTGCGCCGGGACCGAGTAGCTCATCCAGCGGGTCAGCGCGGTGACGGCGACCTTCATCAGATCCTTGGTGATCCATTCTCCGGCGCAGCGGTGCCCTTCGTAATGGTCCCCGCCGCCCTGCGGGATCATGGAATAGGCGTCCGGCTCCCGGCCCATGAAGCGCTCCGGCCGGAACTGCTCGGGACGTTCCCACAACCGCGGATCGTGGTCGGTCCCGTGGAGGTCGAGCAGGACCCGGCGTCCCTTGGGGAAATGGTGGCCGCGCCATTCAAAGTCGCGCGCCACCCGGGCGGCGACCAGCGGGAAGAAGGGATAGAAGCGCCGCACTTCCTGGACGAACGCCTCCAGCAGTTCGGGGTTGTCCTCGGTTGCGAGGCGGTGCCGCCATTGGGGATTTCCGTGCAGGGCGAGGGCGGCGAAGACGACGAACCGCGCCACCGCCACCGTCGGACGGAGGACGTTGAGCAGTTCGACGCCCGCCACGTCCGGGGGCAGGAGGCGCCCGTCCGTGTCGCGGTGGGAGGCGATGACGTCCAGGGCCGTGCCGCCGCCTTCGGCGGCCGGGGCCGCGGCGGCACGGGCTCGCCGGATCTGTCCGGCGGCCCACCGGTCGGCGATCTTCCGGGCGGCGCGTCCGCGCAGGTAGCGGGGGCCGATGGCGGCGGGGGCGTCGATCAGCGCGGTGAGCAGGGTGGTGATCGCGGGGAGATGGCGCTCGGCGACGGGCACTCCCGTCCAGGCGCAGACGGCCTGGCACAGCAGTTCGCTGACCCCGTCGAAAAGGACGACCTGCCGCCGTCCCTCCCAGTCCCGGATGCGTTCCCACCAGATCCTGGACGTGATGTCGCGGAGTTCGTCCCGGGCGTCCGGCGTCATCAGCGACATGAACATCGCCTTGCGCACGCGATGACTTTCCCCGTCCAGTGCTTGCACGCCGTTCTCGCCGAACAGAGTGAGGCTCAGCCGGCGCGGTGCGGCCCCGGCCCGGATGAAAAGGTCCGGGTCGTAGAAGACGCGCGCCGCGTCCGCGCCCGTCATGCATGTGGTCTTTTGCAGCAGCAGGCGCGTGTCGTAGACGTCGCGGTCCAGGCGGCGCGCGCGGGACGACAGCAGCCCGTAGGGCCGCGCCACCAGCGGCAATGTGCTGTCCAGCCGTTCCACGAGTCGCATGGCGTTCCCCCAGGTCGTCCGATGCCGAAGCACCCAGTACCCGAAAGCCGCCGGTTTAGCCGGTGCCGGTTTAGCCGACGGGCCCGGTGGCAGGTTGGGGGCATGCGCGCCGTCACATATGACTCGTTCGCCGGTGACAATTCGCGGCTCACGGTCGGCGAGGTGCCCGATCCGAAGGTCGGCCCGGGGCAGGTGCTGATCGAGGTGCGCGCCGCCGGGGTGAATCCGGTGGACTGGAAGGTCATGGCGGGCGGCCTCGACGGCATGATCGACGCGGTCTTCCCCGTCATTCCCGGCTGGGACGTCGCCGGGGTGGTGCGGTCGCTCGGCCCCGACGTGCCGGAGTTCGCGCCGGGCGACGAGGTCATGGCCTACGCGCGCAAGGACGTCATAGGCAGGGGCACGTTCGCGGAGTACGTGGCCGTGTCGGCGGACCACGTGGCGCGCAAGCCCGCGGCCCTCGACTGGAACCAGGCCGGTGGCCTGCCGCTGGCCGGGATGACCGCCCAGCGCGCCCTCGACCGCCTGGCCGTGGGCCCGGCCGATGTGCTGCTCGTCCATGCGGCGTCCGGTGGCGTGGGGACCTTCGCCGTCCAGCTCGGGCGCGACAGGGGCGCCCGCGTCATCGGCACGGCCTCCGAGGCGAACCACGCCTACCTGCGCGAACTCGGCGCCGAGCCGGTCGTCTACGGCGACGGGCTGGCCGACCGCGTCCGGGACCTGGCACCGGACGGCGTGTCCGCGGTCGCCGATTTCGCCGGGGGTCAGCTGGACACGACGCTGGCCGTCCTGAGCCCCGGCGGGCGGCACGTCTCGATCACCGAGAGCGACGTCGAGAAGCACGGCGGCCACTGGATCTGGGTGCGCCCGGACGGCGCGGCCCTGGCCCGGCTGGGCACGCTCGCCGACCGCGGCGCGCTCGCCGTCGAGGTCGCCGGAACCTTCCCGCTGGATCAGGTCGGCGCGGCGTTCGACGCCAGCCGCGGCGGCCACACCCGCGGCAAGCTGGTCATCACCCCCAACAAGTAGGAAGTTGCCTACGTTTGACAGGTAGGGAATCACCTACGTATCGTCGGGCGCATGAACATCACGCATGTACGGCTGCTGACCATCCCGGTGTCCGACCAGGACGCCGCCAAGACCTTCTACGCGGACACGCTCGGTTTCGAGGTCGTCGCCGACCAGGCCAACGGGCCGATCCGCTGGCTCCAGCTCGCCCCGAAGGGCGCGCAGACGAACGTCGTCCTCGCCAATCACGTCCCCGAGGTGACGCCGGGCAGCGTCCAGGGCCTGATCCTGGAGACGTCCGACCTGGACGGCGACTGCGAGCGGCTCCGCGGCGCCGGGGTCGACGTCGACGGCCCGCAGGACCTCCCCTGGGGACGGCAGGCCACGCTCACCGACCCCGACGGCAACGGCATCGTCCTCGCCGCGAGCTGACCCCGCATGGACACCGACATCGCCGGGGACGTCTTCGCGGCGCTGGCGAGCCCCGTCCGGCGGGAGCTGACGGCCCTGCTGCTGGACGGCCCGCGCCCCGTGAACGACCTCGCGTCGCACTTCCACATGAGCCGCCCGAGCGTCTCGGAGCATCTGAAGGTGCTGCGCGACGCCGGGCTGGTCAGCGAGCGCCGCAACGGCCGGCAGCGCATCTACCGGCTGGAGGCCGAGCCGCTGCGCGAGCTGTCGGAATGGCTGACCCCGTACGAGCGGTTCTGGCGCGAGAAGCTGTCCGAACTGCGGAAACTGCTGGACGAGGAGGACGAGTGAAGCCCGACGTGGACCATGATGAACCGATGAGCGGCGGCGGCGAGCGGGCGGCCATCGAGGTGGACGAGTTCCTCCCGCATCCGCCCGCCAAGGTCTGGCGGGCGCTCACCGACCCGGACTTGCTGGCGCGCTGGCTGATGCCGAACGACTTCCGGCCCGTGGTCGGCCACCGCTTCACCTTCGCGACCCGTCCGATCCCGAACGTCGACTTCGACGGGACGATCGAGTGCCAGGTCCTCGACCTGGACGCCGAGCGCCTGATGCGCATCAGCTGGGGCGGCGGCACCCTCGACACGACGGTGACCTGGCGGCTCGTCCCCGAGGGCCGCGGCACCCGCCTGTTCATCCGGCACGAGGGCTTCGACCTGGACGACCCCGTCCACGCCTACGCCTTCCGCGGCATGGGCAGCGGCTGGCGCACCAACGTCCTGCGCGCCCTCCAGGAACTCCTCACCGAAACCCCCTGACCGCACCAACCGCAAGGCAGGCAAGACGCCAGAACCGGCAGCGGCGGGCTCGGCGGCCCAGGGCAGCGAAAATGCCGAGCCCGCCGCCCGCCAAACCAGAAGGCCCAGGGCCGGCTAGCTCTGGGTGGCGGGTGGGTCTGCGTAGACGCCCTTGAGCATTCCGGTGGCCTGGCCTATCTCGATCAGGTGGCCGTCCGGGTCGCGCATGTAGCAGCGGAGTTCGGCCTTGCGGTCGAGCGGCTCGGTGAGGAACTCGGCGCCCCGGGCGGTCGCCGCCTCGTAGAAGGTGGCGATGTCGGCGACGCGGACGTTCATGAACGCCGAGACCGGGTCGCCGGGCTCGGGCACCGTCAGCGTGACGTCCGGTTTGTCCGGGGTGGGGCCGCCGCCGGGGTTCATGATGATCCAGGTGTTGGCGACCTTCACGATGGCGGGGTTCTCCTCCAGCACCACCTCGCCGCCGAAGACGTCCGCGTAGAACGCGCGAGAGCGGGCCACGTCCCGCACGGTCAGGAAATGCGTCAGGACCAGCCCTTGCTCGGGCGCGGGCAGCTTGCTCCGGTCGACCATCCTCGTGTCCTCCCCCGGCCGCGTCGTTCCCCTAGGCCGGGTCATCCCCGCAGGCCACCCCTCAAACCAGGCCGTCGGTCGGAGAGGGTGGCGGCTCACACCGGGCCGCCACCCACAGCGGGCCCCGCTCGAAGCGGGCGGTCGCTCACACCGGGGCGCAGCCCACACTGGGCCGCCGCTCGCAGCGGGCGCCGCTCGCAGTGGGGGTCAGGGGACGGGTTCCAGGGGTGGCTGGTCGGCGAACTGGGTGCGGTACAGGTCTGCGTAGCGGCCCTCGGCGGCCAGGAGGTCGGTGTGGGTTCCGCGTTCGATGATGCGGCCCTCCTCCACGACGAGGATGAGGTCGGCGGCGCGGACGGTGCTGAGGCGGTGGGCGATCACGATGGCGGTGCGGCCGTCCAGGGCCTCGGTCAGCGCCTCCTGGACGGCGGCCTCGGACGTCGAGTCGAGGTGGGCGGTGGCCTCGTCCAGGATCACGACGCGGGGGCGGGCGAGGAGGAGGCGGGCGATGGTGAGGCGCTGGCGCTCGCCGCCGGAGAGGCGGTAGCCGCGCTCGCCGACGATGGTGTCGAGGCCGTCCGGGAGGCCCCTGATGAGGGTGTCGAGGCGGGCGCGGCGCAGGACGTCCCACAGCTCGTCCTCGGTGGCCTCGGGGCGGGCGAGGAGGAGGTTCTCGCGGATCGACTCGTGGAACAGGTGCCCGTCCTGCGTGACCATCCCGAGCGTGTCGCGGATGCTCTGGAAGGACAGGTCGCGGACGTCCACGCCGCCGAGCCGGACGGAGCCCTCGTCCACGTCGTAGAGGCGCGGGAGGAGCTGGGCGATGGTCGACTTCCCGGCGCCGGACGAGCCGACGAGCGCGATCATCTGGCCGGGTTCGGCGCGGAAGGAGACGTCGTGCAGGACGTCGACGCCGCCGCGGGTGTCGAGCGTCGCGACCTCTTCGAGCGAGGCGAGGGAGACCTTGTCGGCGGACGGGTAGGCGAAGCGGGCGCCGTCGAACTCGACGGAGATCGGGCCGTCCGGGACGGGACGGATCTCCGGCTCCGGCTTCTCGGCGACCAGCGGCCGCATGTCGAGGACCTCGAAGACGCGCTCGAAGCTGACCAGGGCGCTCATCACCTCGACGCGGGCGCTGGCCAGCGCGGTGAGGGGCGCGTAGAGGCGGGTGAGCAGCAGCGCGAGGGCGACGACGGCGCCCGCGTCGAGGTGGCCGCGCAGGGAGAGGAAGCCGCCGAGCCCGTAGACGAGCGCCAGGGCCAGCGCGGACACCATGGTGAGGGCCGTGATGAACACGTGCTGCACCATCGCGGTGCGGACGCCGATGTCGCGGACGCGGCGGGCGCGGGCGGCGAACTCGGCGGACTCGCGGGACGGGCGCCCGAACAGCTTCACCAGCGTCGCGCCGGGTGCGGAGAAGCGCTCGGTCATCTGGGTGCTCATCGCCGCGTCGTGGGAGGCGGCCTCGCGTTCGAGGCGTGCCAGGCGGCTGCCCATGCGGCGGGCCGGGAGCACGAACGCGGGCAGCAGGATCAGCGCGAGGAGCGTGATCTGCCAGGAGATCTGCACCATCACGGCGAACGTGAGCAGCACCGTCACCAGGTTGCTGACGACGCCGGAGAGGGTGTCGCTGAAGGCGCGCTGGGCGCCGATGACGTCGTTGTTGAGGCGGCTGACGAGCGCGCCGGTGCGGGTCCGGGTGAAGAAGGCGATGGGCATGCGCTGGACGTGGTCGAACACCGAGGTGCGCAGGTCGAGGATCAGCCCCTCGCCGATGCGGGCCGACAGCCACCGGTTCGCGAGCCCGAGCCCGCCCTCGCCGAACGCCAGGACGGCGATCAGCACGGCGAGGACCACGACCGTGGACGTGGCGGCCTGGTCGACGATGGCGTTGACGACCTGCCCGGCCAGCACGGGCGTCGCGACCGTGAGGACCGCCAGGGCCACGCTGAGCGTGAGGAACGCGGTCAGCGCCCGTCTGTGGGGGCGGGCGAACCCGCCGATGCGGCGCAGGGTCGCCTTGGAGAAGGGTCTGGCGTCGCGCGCGTTCATCGCGTGGTGGAGCGACATCCACGCGGTGACTTCCATGTCCATTGCGGGCCCCCCGCTGCTCATGGCGCTGATCGTTGGCTTGAATAGAGGACAGCATGCGACCTCAAGGGAGCTTGAGGTCAAGGCGGCGGCGCCGACACGCGCCCCGTGGATCCCACGGTGCCGGACGGGTACGACATTCTCGGAGGGAGGCCGCACGTGGACATCGACGAGCTCCGGTCCGACACCCCCGGCTGCGCGAACGTGGCCCACCTCAACAACGCCGGTGCCGCGCTGCCACCGCGCCCGGTGATCGACGCGGTGGCGGAGCATTTCGCGCTGGAGTCGACGATCGGCGGCTACGAGGCGCTGGAGCGGAACGCGGCGGCCGCCCAGCATTTCTACGACGCGGTCGCAAGGCTGATCGGCGCGCGCGCAGACGAGATCGCCTACGTGGAGAACGCCACCCGGGCATGGGACATGGCGTTCTACGGGATTCCCTTCGCGAACGGCGACCGCATCCTCACGACGACGAGCGAGTACTCCAGCAACGCCATCGCCTACCAGCAGATGGCCGCCGCCAAGGGCGTCAGGGTGGAAGTCGTCCCGGACGATCCCAACGGAACGATTTCCCTGGACGCGCTGGAAGCCGAACTCGTCAAGGGCGGTGTCCGGCTGGTGTCGCTCAACCACGTCCCTACGCACAACGGGCTCGTCAACCCGGCCGCGGAGGTCGGACGGCTCTGCCGGGAGCACGGCGTCCTGTACCTGCTGGACGCGTGCCAGTCGGTCGGCCAGCTGGTCGTGGACGTCAACGACATTGGCTGCGACCTCCTGTCCGCGACCGGCCGCAAATACCTCCGCGGCCCGCGCGGGACCGGGTTCCTGTATGCGCGGCGCGACATCGTCCGGACGCTGCAGCCGCCATTCCTCGATCTGCAAGCCGCGACGTGGAACGCGCCAAACGGTTACGAGGTGCGCCAGGACGCCGTCCGTTTCGAGACATGGGAACGCTACGTCGCCGGGCAGATAGGGCTGGGCGTCGCCGCCGACTACGCGTCCGCCCTGGGAATGCCCGCGATCGAGGAACGCGTCCTAGGGCTAGGGCAAACGCTGCGTGAGGAACTGGCCGCCCTGCCTGGTGTCACCGTCCTGGACAGGGGCGTCCGGCCGTCCGGGATTGTCACGTTCACCCTGGACGGTCACGAGCCCCCCGCCATCAAAGCGGCCGCAAGGGAACGCGGCGTCAACGTCAACGTGACCAGCCCGAACTCACACGGATATGACCCGCACGCCGTCCCGTCGGCTGTGCGGGCCTCCGTGCACTACTACAACACCGAAAACGAAATCGAACGGCTGCTGTCCGTCCTTCAGAGCCTCCTTTAGGTGTTCGGGCGTGCGGCGCTGATGTCGGCGAGCGCCGATTCGGAGTCCTTCTCCATCGCCAGGTCGCCGATGGAGACGATCCCGACCGGGCGCCCCTCCTCCATGACGGGGAGCCGCCGCACGGACCGCTCCCGCATGATCTGCGCCGCCTTGTCCAGCGAGTCGTCGGGACCGACCGTCGCGGTGGCCCGGCTGGCGATGCCGCCGATCTTCGCGTGGGCCGGGTCGCCGCCCGCGGCCAGCCCCCGGACGACCAGGTCACGGTCGGTGACCAGGCCCTGCAGGTCCTCGCCGTCGATGACCAGCACCGCGCCGATGTCCTCGTCGCGCATCGCCCGCGCCACGGTCACGAGGTCGAGTTCCGGGGACACCGACGTCGGGGAGCCGGTCATGATGTCGCGCACCTTCGTAGCCATCCCTCACTCCTTGGGCCTCGCGGTCTTTCTGGCACTCTGGCTCTGGCTCTGGCTCTATGGCTCCAGGGACGAGTCGGCCCCTACCCGACAGAAACGGGATCACTCATCCGTGCCGGGCGTTCAGCTGCGGAACGGGGCGAACATCCGCTCCGCGCCCGCCGGATCCCAGACCAGCCGGTTCGGGTCCTCGGGCGCGGGACGGACGGGAACCGTCCCGAACTCGACATCGTCCGCCCCGGTCTTCTCGAAGGTGCGGGCGAGCGCCTCCAGCCCGCGGAGATCCCACCGCGGCGTGGCCTCGACCGACCGGGCCGCCGCCGCCAGGAACCGCGCGAACCGCACCGGATTCCTCGACTGCATGGCCCTGGCCTGGCGGACCACCTGAGCCATGAAGACCTGCTGCCGCTTGATGCGGCTCAGGTCCGAGCCGTCGCCGAAGCCGAAACGGGACCGGACGTAGGCGAGCGCCTGCCTGCCGTCCAGCCGCTGCGTGCCCGCGCGCAGGTCCAGCCCCGCCTTCGGGTCGACGACCGGACGGCGCAGCGTGATCTCGACGCCGCCCAGCGCGTCCACCATGGACCGGAAGCCGCCGAAGTCGATCACCACGATCTGGTCGATCCGGATCCTGGTCAGCGACTCCACCGTGGTCCGCGCGCAGGCCGCGCCGCCGGTCCCGAACGCCGTGTTGATCGGCCCGCGCCGCGGCGGGAGGGCCTCGCCGGACGCCGCCCGGCACGCGGGGATGTCCACCAGGGAGTCGCGGGGGACGCTCACCGCGCGGACGCCCTTCCGGTCGGCGGGCACGTGCACCACGACGAGCGTGTCGGAGCGTGCCTGATGGCCGTCGCGGCGCGCGTCCGAGCCGATGACCAGCACGTTCATGGTCTTGGCCGCGGCGGGCCGGGGGCTTTCGGTGGCCGCGCGCCGCCCGTCCCGGCCGTCCATCAGCGCCGCCGGGACGAGGATCGCCGTGGCCGTGACCGCCGCCGCGGCGCCCGCCGCCAGCACGCCGAAGAGCGTCCAGCGTCGCGGGCCGCGCGGGGTGCGGCCTCCGCGGGCCGTCGCCGCGTCCACCAGCCGGTCGCGCTGCCGGAGCAGCGAGTCCGCCGGCTCGTGCTCCAGGTCCCGGCCGAAGTCGCGGATCAGTTCGAGATCGTCCATGGTCACGCCTCCTCCGCCATCGGGTCCGCCTGCAACGGGTTCGTGCCGCCGAGCGCCGCGCGCACCTTGCGCCGGGCCCGGTTCAGCCGGGATCGGACGGTGCCGACCGGGATGCCGAGCGCCCGCGCCACCTCCTCGTAGGCCAGGTCGCCCCACGCCACCAGCAGCAGGACGTCCAGGTCACGCCTCGGCAGCCCCGCCAGCGCCGCGGCCAGCGCGGGACGCGCCGCCGACGCGGACACCCCCGCCGCGACCCGGTCGGCGGGCCCCTCGACGGGGCCGTCCACCGGGCTCCTGCGCAGGGCCCGGTAGCGCGCGGCCTCCGTCCGGTGATGCCGCGCGACCAGCTTCGTCGCGATGCCGAACAGCCACGGCCGCGCGTCGCGCTGCGCCAGGTCGTAGCGGCTCCGCTTGCTGAACGCGGCGAGGAACGTCTCGCCGACCACGTCCTCCGCGGCCTCCGGCCCCAATCTGCGTGAGACGTAGCGGAAGAGCATCGCGGAATACCGGTCGAACAGCGCGGCGAACGCCTCCGGGTCCAGCAGCGAACTCTCGATGAGATCCGCGTCGCATTCCTGCGCCGTCGTCGGGGGTACGGTCATCGCGCCCCCCATGCCATCGCAACCCACCAGGCCATTCGGTCCGGCCTTCCCGTGCGGGGACTTCTGTCAGCGATGTATCTCCGCGACCGGCGATCCGGGTTCACGCACGAACGGCAACACCATGCCGCCTGTGCGGATGCACGCGAACCTTCTCGATAAACTGCGCATCCTTCAAGATGCACGGGGGTAGTCGGGGAGGGCCGCTCCGTCCGCCTGGAGGAACCAGCCAAGGAGGGTCGGCCGTGGACGACGACGCCCAGCAGGAACCGGTGACGTCCGGCTCGAACGAAAAGCGCGCCGACGACGAGCATGAGTCCGCCCGCTCCGCGACCGCCGAGTTCCGCGTCCCTGAGAACGTATCGCTGACCAGGCCGGACATCTCCATCCGCCGTCCGGCCGCCGAAGAGCCCGCCCCGGAGGGCGAGGCGCCCGAAGAGGCGACCCCAGAAGCGGCCCAAGAGGCGGCCGAAGAGCCCGCTCCCGCGCCCGCGCCGGAATCTGGTGGCGCGGGCCCCACGCGAGTTGAGGCCCTGCCAGTACTGCCGCCGCAACCATCGCAGAATGCCCCGGCACAATTCCCGGCCGTCCGGTCGTCCGGACAATGGACGGTGCCATGGGA
>NZ_SMJX01000223.1 GCF_004348535.1 Actinomadura sp. KC216 | reverse complement strand
GGGTGAGCGGTTTCATGACGCCTCCTAGGCGGCTGGTGTCGGCCCGGTGATGGCGGACGGGGCGGTGGGTGTCTGTTCGGCGATGTCGTAGACGGTCTGGCCGTCGACGGTCTCCTCGTCCAGCAGCCGCTGGGTGAGTGCGTCGAGTGCCGGGCGGTGGTGCCGGAGCAGATCGATGGCGTGTTGTTCGGCATCGCGGAGCAGGCGGGCGACCTCGTGGTCGATCAACCGCTGGGTGGCCTCGGCGTAGGGGCGGTCGGGTGCCTCGGCGCCCAGATACCTGGCCGCCGGGACGGGGTAGGCGACGGGGCCGACCCGGGGTGAGAGCCCGTATTCGCGGACCATCCGCACGGCGAGCCGGGTGGCGCCGGCCAGGTCGTCGGCGGCTCCGGTGGACGCCTGCCCGAAGGCCAGGAGTTCGGCGGCTCGTCCGCCGAGCCGGACGGCGAGGGAGCCGGTGAGGTAGTCCTGGTTGTAGAGGTGGCGGTCGTCCTCGGGAAGCTGGTGGGTGCTGCCGAGCGCCATGCCGGTGGGCAGGATGGTGACCTTGGCGACGCGGTCGGCGCCGGGGGACAGCGCGGCGACCAGGGCGTGGCCGCTCTCGTGGACGGCGACCGCGCGTTTCTCGGCCGGCAGCAGGGCGTTGGACTCGTCGCGCTGGCCGAGGACGAGCCGGTCGCGGGCGGCGTCGAAGTCGGCGGGCCGCAGCTCGTCGCGGTCGTGGCGCGCGGCGCGCAGCGCGGCCTCGTTGACCAGGTTGGCCAGGTCGGCGCCGCTGAAGCCGGGGGTGGCGCGGGCGACCAGCGACAGGTCGACGCCCGCCGCCAGGTGCTTGCCCTGGGCGTGGACGATCAGGATGCGTTCGCGGTCGGCCAGGCCGGGGAGCGGTACCTGGATCTGCCGGTCGAAGCGTCCGGGGCGCATCAGGGCCGGATCGAGGGCCTCGGGACGGTTGGTGTTGGCCATGACCACCACCGAGGTGTCGCCGGGGAAGCCGTCCATCTCGGCGAGGAGCTGGTTGAGCGTCTGCTCGCGCTCGTCGTGGCCACCGGGTCCGGCGAGCGAGCGGCGGGCGCCGATGGCGTCGATCTCGTCGATGAAGATGATCGCCGGGGCGGCCTGGCGGGCCTGGGTGAACAGGTCGCGGACGCGGGAGGCGCCGAGCCCGACGAACATCTCCACGAAGGCGCTGCCCTCGATCGCGAAGAACGGGACGTGCGCCTCTCCGGCCACGGCGCGGGCGAGCAGGGTCTTGCCGGTTCCGGGCGGTCCCATCAGCAGGACGCCGCGGGGTCCGCGCGCGCCGGCCCGCTGGTAGCGCTCGGGCCGTTGCAGGTAGTCGACGACCTCGCGGATCTCCTGTTTGACGCCTTCGTATCCGGCGACGTCGGCGAAGCGGGTGGCGGGGCGTTCGGCGTCGGTCACCCGCGTCTTGGTGCGCAGCAGCCCGCCCAGCCCGCCGGAGCCGCCGAGGTTGCGCTGCATCCGGCGGCCGAGCCACACGAACCCGCCGAGAAAGAGCGCTGTCGGCAGCAGCGAGGTGACGAGCTGGCGCAGGGTGTCGCTCTGCTGGTACGCCGAGACCTTCACTTCGGAGGACTCCAGGTGAGTGGCCAGGTCGCCGGTGGTCAGCGCCCACAGCGGGGCCTGGGTGGTGAAGTGCCTGCCGTTGGTGAGCGTCCCGGTGACGGTGCCGCTGCTGCCGACGGCGACCGAGCTGACCTGGTGGGCCTCGACCTTGGTGAGCAGGCCGCTGTAGGGGATGTGCTCGGTGGTGGCGTGGTCGAGCAGGTCCGGCCCGAAGAACAGGACCATGAAGATGAGCACCGCGGTGAGCAGCAGTCGGACGGGGCGGAGCCCCGGCGGTGACGCCGGGGCCGGCGGCCGGCCCGTTCTCCCCGGCTCCCCGTGCGGTGCCGTGGTCACCGGGCCGGCCAGATGACGGCCGGCGCGGCGCAGGGCGGCGGCGATGTTCATGCGATCCCCCTTGTGGGTGGGCGGGCCGGTGGGCCCGATCGCATTCAGGGTGCCGGTGGCCGGATGAGAGAAAGATGAAAGCCCGGGACGGCTGCCATGAGGCCGCCCGCCGCCGGTCCGGCGCCCTGCGCGGCGTACGGCGAGCCGAACGGCCGGCCGGAGCCGATGACCGACCCGAGGGAGA
Source organism: Actinomadura sp. KC216 (assembly GCF_004348535.1). Lineage (GTDB taxonomy): Bacteria > Actinomycetota > Actinomycetes > Streptosporangiales > Streptosporangiaceae > Spirillospora. The sequence continues at coordinate 11,980 of NZ_SMJX01000223.1, read as the reverse complement.
AGGACGTCAGCGGCCCTCGTCGACCACGCTGCGGTTTCGCCGGTGAGGCGGAGATGAAAGCCCGATGGGTCGTCAGGCGCCGGGATCGAGGCGGTAGCCCGCGCCGCGGACGGTCTGGATCGTGTCGCGTCCGAACGGGCGGTCCACCTTGGCGCGCAGGTAGCGCACGTACACATCGACGATGTTGGAGCCGCCGTCGTAGGCGAAGTCCCAGACGTGTTCGATGAGGTGGGTGCGGGTGAGTACGTCGCCGGGGTGCCGCATGAATTCGTGCAGCAGCGCGAATTCCTTGGGGGAGAGCCGGATGTCGGTGTCGCCGCGGCGCACGGCCCGGGTGCCGGGGTCGAGGGTCAGGTCGCCGGCGTGCAGCACGGCCGGGCGTTCGAGCGGGTCGCGGCGGGTGAGGGCGCGTAGCCGGGCCAGCAGTTCGGCGATGGCGAACGGTTTGGTGAGGTAGTCGTCGGCGCCGACGTCCAGGCCGCGGACGCGGTCGGGCACCCCGTCGCGGGCGGTGAGCATGAGCACCGGGGCCCAGCGTCCTTCGGCGCGCATCCGGCGGCAGACCTCGAAGCCGTCCGGTGGCGGGATCATCGCGTCCAGGATGACGCCGTCGTAGTCGTTCTCCCGCACGCTCCACAGCGCGTCCTGCCCGTTGGCGACCGCGTCCACCGCGTAGCCCTCCCGGCGCAGGCCCCGGACGAGCAGCGCGGCCATGCCCGGGTCGTCCTCGACGACGAGCAGCCTCATGGTCGCCAGCCTAGAACCGCGCGGCCGCCGCCCTGGTCGTCGTCGGGGCCGCCGGACGGCGCCGCCCGCCGGGACGCGTGCCCGGCGGTCTCCACCCGCGCGGCCAGCCGGGCGACCTCGGCGCGCAGCCGTTCCAGCTCCCGCGTGTGCTCCTCGGCCAACGCCGCCGACCGCCGGGCGGCATCGACACCGGCCCGGGCGTGCCCGGCGGCGTTGTCGTCGTGCCGGCGCACCGCCACGAGCACCAGCGCGACCTCGAGGAGCGCCCGCGCGGACACGGCCAGCGCCACGACCGCCACCGGCCCCGCACGGTGATCGTCCCGCGCGGCCGCCGTCGCGGCGGCGACGACCAGGACGACGACCATCCCGGCACCAGCCCAGGAGCCGAGCGCGCCGACGACGAGATCGGCGGCGCGCTCGGCCGGGCCGAGCCTGGCAGCGGACCGCGCCCGGTCGCGGTCCGCGGCCCGGTCTCCGCGCTTTGCGAACCACATGGACATCAGCGTGCCTCCGTCTGGATGAGGGTCATGAAGGTCGTGGGCCTGCGAGGTCGCGGCGGACCGAACGCAGCAGCAGCGAGTCGCGGTCCCCGGTGTCGGGACGGTGCGCGCGGTCGTGTCCCGACCGCAGCAGGTACGGCACCGACACCACCACGACCCCCGGGCAGAACAGCAGCCGCCCCTTGATGCGCAGCGCGCTCTGGTTGTGCAGGAACTGCTCCCGCCAGCGTCCGACGACGTATTCGGGGATGACGACGGTGGTCACGTCGTGCGGCCGGTGCCCGTACCGGCGGCGGACGTAGTCGATCACCGGGCGGGTGATCTCCCGGTACGGGGAGTCGAGGACGACCAGCGGGACGTCGATTCCATGGGCCTCCCACGCCGCCCGCAGCGCCGCGGTCTCCTCGGGATCGACGCGCACGGCCAGCGCGGTGAGCGTCGCGGGCCGCATGCTCTTGGCGTATCCCAGTGCCCGCGTCACGGGCGCGTTGAGCCGGGAGACCAGCACGATCGCGTGGTTGCCGGACGGGACGGTCACCGAGTCGCCGGGCGGGGTCAGGTCGCGGACGCTGTCGTAGTGCTGCCGGATGGCGCCCATCAGCCAGTACAGCGCCGGGACCGCGATGCACACGATCCACGCGCCGTGCATGAACTTGGTCGCCAGCACGATGACGAGCACGGCGCCGGTGACCACGGCCCCCAGCGCGTTGATCGCCTGCGCGCGCCGGATCGCCGCACGCGACCGGGCGGCCGTGCCCCGGGCGAGTTCGCGGTGCCAGTGCCGCACCATCCCGGCCTGGCTGAGCGTGAACGACACGAACACGCCGATGATGTACAGCTGCAGGAGACGTCCGATGCCGGCCTGGAACGCCAGGATCAGCCCGCCCGCGGCCAGCGCCAGCACGATGATGCCGTTGCTGAACACCAGCCGGTCGCCGCGGGTGTGGAACTGGCGGGGGAGGTACCCGTCGCGGGCCAGGATCGAGGTCAGCACCGGGAAGCCGTTGAAGGCGGTGTTGGCCGCCAGCACCAGGATCGCCGCCGTCGCCGCCTGCAGGAGCGCGAACACGATCCCGTGGCCGAACACCGCCTCGGCGACCTGCGCGAGCGCGGTCGGCTCGGCCCAGGACGCGGGCGCGCCGATCAGCCGTCCGGGATCATCGGCGTAGTGCACGCGGGCCACCACGGCGAGGACGGTGATCCCGGCGAACATCGTCGTCGCCAGCACGCCCATCGCCGCCAGCGTCCCGGCGGCGTTGCGGGACTTGGGCGGACGGAAGGCCGGGACGCCGTTGCTCACCGCCTCGACACCGGTCAGCGCGGTGCACCCGGACGCGAACGCCCGCAGCACCAGCGCCGCCGCCAGGAGCCCGGTCACATGGTGGTACTCCGGGCGGACCCCGTAGTCCGCGCTCACCGCGCGCAGGTGCCCGCCGTCCAGTAGCCGCACGGCCGCCACCGCGAACATCGCGTAGATCCCGGCGACGAACGCGTAGGTGGGGACGGCGAAACCGCGTCCCGACTCCTTCAGCCCGCGCAGGTTCACCACGGCCAGCAGCGCCACCAGGGCGACCGAGAGCCCGACGGCGTGCCGGTTCAGGCCCGGCGCGTAGGACGTGATGGCGTCCACCCCGGCCACCACCGACACCGCCACGGTCAGCACGTAGTCGACCATCAGCGCGCCCGCGGCCACCAGGCTCGCCCGCGCGCCGAGGTTCTCCCGGCTGACGACGTACGCGCCGCCGCCGCTGGGGTAGGCGAAGCAGGTCTGCCGGTACGAGGCGACCACGATCACCAGCAGCAGGACGATCGTCCCGCCGATCCACGGCGCCAGGTGCGTCAGCGCCAGGCCGCCCAGCGCCAGTACCGCCAGGATCTGCTGGGTCGCGTACGCCACCGACGACAGCGGGTCGCTGCAGAACACCGGCAACGCCAGCCTCTTGGGCAGCAGCTGCCCGACCAGTCCGGCGCTGCGCAGCGGCGGGCCGACGAACGCCCGTTTGACGTCGATCATCCGGGGCCTCCTCCGGGTCGAGGGCGCGGACGGGACGTGCGGGGGAATGCGGGGACGTCCCGCCCGCTCGTGCCCAGCCTGCGAGCCGCCGGATGAGAGCGGCATGAGAGATCGCGGGTGAGAGGATCGGATCGGGAGGTGGACAGTGCGGCTAGCGCCCGGTTCGCTGCGCGCCCGCGTGACCCTGGTGTCCGCCGTGGGCGCGGCCGCCGCCCTGGTGACCTGTCTGGTCCTGCTGTTCGTCGCCCTGGACCGGCAGCTCGGGGACGCTCTGGACTCCGGCCTGCGCTCCCGCGCGGACGACCTGGCCGCCGCCGTCCGCGCCGGTGATCTCGCCGAGCTGGCCGGCGACCCGATGGCTCAGCTCTACACCGCCGACGGACGGCTGCTCGGCGGCTCGGCGGCGGCGCCGGGACGGCTGCTCACTCCGCGGGACGTGCGGGACGTGCGCGACCCAGTGCTGATCACCAGGTCGGTGCCGCTCGGCCCGGGCTCCCAGCGCGGCCCTGCGCGGCTGCTGGTCCAGCGCGTGCTTCCCGGGCACCGCGTGCTGGTGGTCGGTGTGTCGGCCGAGCCGGTGCACGCGGCCCGCGACCGGCTGGAGCTGATCCTGTTCGTCGCGGCGCCGCTGCTGACCGGCCTGCTCGCGCTCGCCGCCTGGACCGTGGTCCGCACCGCGCTGCGCCCGGTCGGCGCGCTGACCCGCGAGGCGGCCGACATCTCCTCCCTGGAGGCCGAGCGCCGGCTGCCCGAGCTGCCCGGCGACGACGAGATCGCCCGGCTCGCCCGCACCCTCAACGACATGCTCGCCCGCCTCCAGGTCGCCGCCGCCCGCGAACGCGCGTTCGTCGACGACGCCAGCCACGAACTGCGCACCCCGATCGCCGTCCTGCGCGGCGAACTCGAACTCGCCCTCGGCGCCGCCGGCCCGGACGACGAGGTTCGGCACTCCCTGAACGCCGCGATGGGTGAGACCGACCGGCTGTCCCGGCTCGCCGAAGACCTGCTGCTCCTGGCCCGCGCGCGGGCCGGCTCCCTGGTCATGCGCACCGAACCGGTCGACCTGCTCGACCTGGCCGCCGACGAGGCCCGCAGGCTCGGACGCCTGCACGGCCTGGCCGTCGAGGCGTCCGGCGACCCGGTCGTCGCCGAGGCCGACCCCGACAGGCTCCGCCAGGTCCTGGCCAACCTGGTCGGCAACAGCGCGGCGGCCGGGGCGCGCAACGTCCACATCCGCATCCAGACCGGCCGTGACCACACCACGCTCCAGGTCGCCGACGACGGCCCCGGCTTCGCCCCGCACCTGCTGACCGCCGCGTTCACCCGGTTCACCCGCGGCGACGACGCCCGCAGCACCCGCGGCGCCGGGCTCGGCTTGTCGATCGTCCAGGCCGTGATCACCGCGCATCACGGGACGGTCACCGCCGCCAACGACGGCCCACTCGGCGGCGCCGTGGTCACCGTCCGGCTTCCCCGCACCTGAGCCCGCGCTCTCACCGTCCTTTCATCCGCACAGCACAACGCTGAGCGCATGACCACACGCGACATGATGAACGTCGAGGACGGACCCGCCGGTCGGCCTTGGGCCGCGGCCCCGGGCTTGCGGCTCCGGGGGCTGGCGAAGTCGTTCGGGGCCGTGCAGGCCGTCCACGACCTGAACCTGGACATCGCGCCCGGCGAGACCGTCGCGCTGCTCGGACTTAACGGCGCCGGGAAGTCGACGACCATCTCCATGATCACCGGGCTGCTGCGGCCCGACCGGGGCGCCGTCTCAGTACTCGGCGGCTCCGTGGCCGGCGCCGTCAAGGCCGGACGCATCGGCGTCATGCTGCAGAGCGACGGGCTGCTGCGCGACCTGTCGGTACGCGAACTCCTCACGATGGCGGCCGGCCTGTACCCCGCGCCGCTCGATGTCAGCGAGGCCCTCGGCCTGGCGGGCGTCCGGAGCCTGGCGGACCTGCGCACCCAGCGGCTGTCCGGCGGGCAGGCGCAGCGGGTGCGGTTCGCGCTCGCGCTGGTGCCCGACCCCGACCTGCTGATCCTGGACGAGCCGACCGTCGGCATGGACGTCGCCGCCCGGCAGGTGTTCTGGGCCGCGACGCGTGCCTTCGCCGCACGCCACCGGACCGTCCTGTTCGCCACCCACTACCTGGAAGAGGCCGGCGCCCACGCCGACCGCATCGTCCTGCTCTCCGGCGGGCGGGTCGTCGCCGACGGCTCCGCCACCCAGATCAAGGCGACCGCCGGCCGCCGCACCATCCGCGCCACCCTGCCCGACCCCGCGATCGACACGCTCACCGCGCTCCCCGGCGTCGTCCGCGCCGAGCGGCACGGCGCGAGCGTCACGCTCGTGTGCGGCGACTCCGACATAGCGCTGCGCGCCCTGCTGCGCACCGAACCCGCCGCCCGCGACATCGAGGTGCTCGGCGCCAACCTCGAACAAGCCTACGTCGAACTCACCGAACAGGGGAAGCCGCGATGAACGCCGTCTACACCCGATACGAGATCGTCCAAACCCTCCGGAACCGCAGACTCATCTTCTTCTCCCTCGGCCTCCCATTGCTGCTGTTCCTGCTGGTGGCAGGCCCGAACCGGCACCAGCAGCTCGGGGGGCTCGCCTTCCCCGTCTACTACATGACCGGCATGGTCTCCTGGGGGACGATGGCCGCGGTCATGGCCACCGGCTCACGCATCGCCGCCGAACGCGCCGACGGCTGGAACCGCCATCTGCGCGTCAGCCCACTCCCCGCCCGCGCCTACTTCGCCGCCAAGGCGGCGACCGGGTACCTACTGGCCCTGATCAGCATGGCCGTCCTCTCCATCGCCGCCGCCTTCATCGGCGTCCGGCTGTCCGCCTCGGGATGGCTGATCATGACCGGGCTCGTCCTGGTGGGGCTGATCCCCTTCACCGTCCTCGGTGTCCTGATCGGGCACCTGGTCACATCGGACGCGATCGGCCCCGCCACCGGCGGTACCACCGCCCTGTTCGCCCTTCTCGGCGGCTCCTGGGGCCCGCTCGCCCAGACCGGGACACTGCACCGCATCGCCGAGGCGCTCCCGTCCTACTGGCTGGTCCAAGCCGCCAGAGCGGCCATCGATCAGACCGACTGGCCGCTGCGGGCATGGGTGGTCGTCGCCGTCTGGACGGGCCTGCTGACCGTGCTGGCGACCCGCGCCTACCGCCGCGACACAGCCCGCCCGTGAGTTGTGGCGACTGTCAGGCATCCCCCTATTCCCGCTGGCCGGCAAAGGGGAATGGGGGACTGCCGCGATGGCGCGGCACCGAGCGGCGGCAGACGCCGTTCGATCACCAGGAGGAGATCAGGAAGTGCCTACGGGTTGCGGGAGTTCGCCGGGGCCGAGGCCGAGTTCGCGGCGTGGGTGGACGCGCAAGCGTGGAAGACCGGGGAAGGCGCCAGGAGTGGCGGGCCGACTCGACCACCGCCGCCACGCACCAACGACCGACGATTACCAGCTACGAAAACCTTGTGTGAGCCGGGAACTACACCCTTTGTTATGAGCTGTAAGCGTGTGGAGGGCCCAGGATCGGTTCGACGTGGTTGGCCGCATCGTGTGGGCAACGCCAGACAGGTATTCCCTCCACGGCTTCTGCGATCATTGGATGCTGATGGTTCGGGCAAGCGGGGGCCGGCCGGCCTGAACTGATCTCCGTGATGTAATCCTGAATATGGGAGGCCAACGCGACGACCGCGTCAGGCTCTGAAACACCAAGAGGGTACAGAGCGTATCCAATATTCTTTCGACCACTTTCGCCGAGCGTGATCCGGATATGGGAGAGTGACTCGCCGGCCGAGATATCGGCATCGGCGCTCCCTGAGTGCAACTCCAGGATCAGGCGATCGGCGCCGGGCATGTCCTCGGTTTTGTAGGGGGCAACTTCTATGATGTTGACGTGAGTGCATGCGTCACTGCCGAGGCGATCGAGAATTGCCTCGGCAGTGCCACGCACATGCGTGAGAAGTCGTTCGTGAACCATGTGATCGATTCTACTGGCGCACCTGGACGGTGCCCGCGATGGTGAGGGATGCCGTGCCCGTCTGGCCGCCTACGTTGACGCGGAAGACAAAGTAGTCATTGTAATCGATGTCGTCACCCCACCACACAGGTCCGAGAGTGCCGTGGAACTGGTAGTCAGGAGAAACCACGTGGGGGGCGTTCCACGGTCTGGCCTGGCCGTTCTGCCACCAGGCCATGCCTCGCTCCGCCACCAGGCCGGTGATGACGGCCCGCAGCTCGGGGGAGATCTTGTAACCCCAGGGAAGAGTGCTGGTTCCGGGCGCGCCGCAGTAGAGGGCTATGGAGAAGTATCCATTGCTGTCCATTCTTCCGATCTTTTGACCGCACTGCAGAACATCGGCGAATCGCTGGTGCCGTACCTGGCCGCGGGTCAGAGCGTGACGTAAGCTGCTGGCCTCGCTCTTCGATAGGCCTGCACCAGGAAACTTGATCACGAGCTTTGATCTGTGATCGGAGGTGCCGCCTTCGATGGTCAAGCTCTTGATCTTGTCTGCGTCCACCGCTGCTGATGCCGGAGCAGAGATGAAGAGCCCGCCCATGAGCAACGCCCCCATCGCAGCCATTGCGATGAGCGAGCGTATGAATGCCGACACATTGTTCGGTTGGTAGGACGATCGCATACGGAAATTGCCTCTTTCGTTCGGGGGTGCTCTGACGTTCGAGTTGGTACTGTCTAAAGCGGCGTCCTTGCTGTTGCGTCCCCTTTTTCCGCCTGGATTCCTTCCGTTGGATTGCCCTCGGATTTTGTTGGATGTTGATCGTCTCCTCACCAAGAGGAATACGACAGCGAACGCTAACACCCGGTGAGACGCCGGGCAAGATCCGGTAGGGCTTGCCGATAGTGACCACTAATTGGACAGAGAGTTGCGAACGCAGACAGTATCGTCCCGATTTCCCAGATCAGGACCTACCTATTAGAGGGGTGCTGGCGCAGGCAGTTTCCTGGAAGTGGGGAATGTTCTCTGCGTGATTTGGCCGCATGTGGACATGGATCTTAGATCCTGAGCGGTTTGTTCAGCGGTTGTTCAGCGGGCGTCCGGTGCTGAGGGTGAAAGGGCGTTGTTACCCTGCGTCCCGCGGCTGGTGGAGCGCCGCTTCAATGTGGGCCGTGTTCCACAAACGACGCAGTTCAAAACGATGCCCAGAGCGCCGAGCTGATCCTCTATTCCTTTAACGTCATTCGGGTTCGATGACGTTATCCGCTTGTGTTGGCAGCCCAGGTGCGCTGGTCACGGATCTTCTGGGCATGGGCGGTCTTGTCCATCCCCTGCGCTTGCCCATGACCACTACCAATCCCGCGAGCACCAGGTCGCCGCCGCGGTCCAGGTTTTGCGGGCGGTGCTGCGGCTCTGCGGGAGCTTCGGTTGCCGCCGGTTCGTGCTGGTGCCGCTGGACGGCTACCCCGGTGCCCGCTGGTCGGAGCTGGTCGGGCAGCGGCCGCACGAGTACGGCGAGACCAACAAGGCGCTGGCAGACGCTGGTGAACTCACGGGCCTCGTTGGTCGTCAGATCGCGGCCCACGGAGTTTGGCGCGGATGATGTCCGGGTCGGGGTAGCCGGCGCCCATGTGCGGGATGAGGCTGATCTGATCGAGGATGTCGAGGGCCTGCTGCCAGGCCGCGCGGGCTGCGGCGAGGTCACCGGTGGCGTGGTGGGTGTCGCCGAGGTGATCGAGACCGTTGGCTTGGAAGTGCTGGTTACCGACTTGTCCGTGCAGCCTGAGGGCTTGTTGGAAATAGGCGGCGGCCTGCCGGTGCTGGCCGAGCAGGTGATGGGCGTAGCCGAGGCTGTGGAGGTTGTTGGCTTCACCCTGCCGGTCGCCGAGTTCCCGGTTGAGGGTGAGCGCTTGTCGGCAGTAGTCGAGGGTTTGCCGGGGGTTGCCGTGTAGGGCGTGGTACCAGCCGATGTTATTGAGGGAGCTGGCCTGTACACGGCGGTGAGCGGCGGCGCGGGAGAGGGCGAGCGCCTGGTGGGTGTAGGAGAGCGCCTCCTCGTAGCGGTCTTGATACTCGAACAGCGTGCCGAGTCTGACGAGGGTGTGGGCCTGGTTGGCCTGGTCGGCCAGGTCACGGAACAGGTGGAGCGCCTTCCGTAGGTGGGTGTGCGCCTGGCCGTATCGACCGAGCAGCGAGTAGACGCCACCGAGCCCGGCATGAGTGTGCGCCTGCCCCCATCGGTCGGCGTGCTGCCGGGCGGCGGCCAGGGCGGTGTGGTGGGTGGCGATCCAGTCGTGCCAGTGTCCTCGTGGCCTGACGTAGACCACCAGCGTCCAGCACAACTGCCAGGCGTGGGTGTGGCGCCCGGTGACGGCAGCGTGCTCGACGGCAGCCAGGAGCACTGGGTATTCGGCGTCGAACCAGGCCGACGCCGCCGCGTAGTCGGCGAAACCTTGTGCCCTTGCTCCCGGACGAGGCGGCGGCAGAGTGATGACCGGCGCCGTGGGGTAGAGCAACAGGGCGGCGGCGTAGGCGGTATGCAGGTAATGGTCCAGCATCCGGTCGAGGGCGGCGTGCCGTTCGGGTTCCTGCTCATGGGCACGAGCCAGTTCGGCTGCGTAGGCGCGCAGCAGGTCGTGGAAGGTGAACCGGCCGGGAGCGGGCTCGGTGATCATATGGGTACGGGCCAGTTCGGCCACCAGGGCCCGCGCACGGACGACGGGGACGTCGGCGAGGCCGGCCGCTGCGGGCACGGTGACCTCGCGCCCGGGGTGCAGGCCCAGTAGCCGGAACAGCCGAGCGGCCTGCGGAGTGAGCTGCCGGTAGGACCAGGAGAACACGGCCCGCGTGCTGCTCTCGCCGCTGTTGAGGGCTTCCAGTCTGTGGTGGGTTTCGCGGAGTTCGTCGGCCAGCGCGGCCAACGGGAAGGTGGGGTGACTGGCCGCGCGTGCGGCCACGATGGACAGTGCCAACGGCAGCCGCGCGCACAGATCGATGATCTCCGCTACCACTCGTGGTTCGGCTTCCACCCGACCGGGGCCTATCCGGTGGGCCAGTAGCTGACGGCCCTCGTCGCCGCGGAGCAGATCGAGGGATATCGGCCGGGCGCCTTCGGTCGAGATGAGGCTGGTGAGCTGGTTGCGGCTGGTCACCACCACGACACAGCCCGGCGATCCCGGCAGCAGCGGACGGATCTGGTCGGTGTCGCGGGCGTTGTCCAGGACCACCAGCACCCTGCGGCCGACCAGCAGGCTCCGAAACAAGGCGGCCTGGGCGGCCAGGCTGACCGGAATTCGCTCCGCGGGGACCTGGAACGCGTCCAGGAACCCGCGGACGGCCTCCGCGGAGGTCACCGGCGTTCCGGCCGGGTCGAACCCGCGCAGGTTGACGTACAACTGCCCGTCGGGGAACCGCTCGGCCACCTGGTGCGCCCAATGCAGCGCCAGCGCGGTCTTGCCGATGCCCGCGGTACCGCCGATCGCGGAAATCACCACCGTGCCGCCCGCACTGGCGGTCTCCCTCAGCTGCGCCAGCTCGGCGGTCAACGTCTGCAGTTCGGCCCGGCGGCCGGCGAACCCGGCGACGGCGGCGGGCAGTTGCCGGGGCACGACCACCTCCGGTGCCGGCGGCAGCACACCATCTTGCTGGGGCGGGTACGGGTCGTCGGGGCGGCAGATCCACGCGCTGACCCGGGTTTCCTTGACCGAAACGCGCACCTGCCGATACGTGGCCGGGCTGCTGGCCGCATCGTGCCGGATGACCTCCTCGTAGAACCACTGTGAAGCGATCACCGCCAGCCCACCCGCCGAGCCCGCCAATGCCCGCTTGAGCGGCTCTGCCGCCAGCAGCCGGAACGCCACGTTGATCGCGGTACCGGTCACCCCGTGCTCATCGTGGTGGATCTCACCGGCGTGCACAGCCAGCCGCAACCGGATCCGAGCCCGCCAATCGCACGCCTGGTTATGAGCGGCCAGCGCCCCAGCCAGCTCGCCCGGCAGCCTTGCGGCCACAAGGGCCTTCGGTACATCGGACGGCACCAGCACCAACGCGCCGTCGCCGCGATCCTCCCGGTAGCAGTCCTGCCAGGAAATCCCCGAACAGTCGAACGCGGTACGCAGGCAGCGGTACACGCCCTTGCGAACCGCCACCTGGTGAAGATGGGTGCGACGCTGATCCCCGAAGCCCTCCACGTCCACGCACACGATCGTGCGATGCACCGCAGGCGCCAGCTCGTCCATCTTTCGCGCCCCTCCGCCCCTAGCCGACAATGGCGCTCAGGTAGATACCTACCGGACCAGCCGAGATCGCCGAGCCGCTTCGCCAGCGCTGACGCCAACCGGCCAGGAACCAGCCCAAAGCTCTGTGCGTCCATTCGTGCTCAGGTCTGCACATCGCCTGCACTCCGACAACTGCATCCAAACACCGCCGGAATGGACCTGCCGCACCTGCGGCGGAACGGGAGTGGCGGATGACCCGAGGCCGGGGTGGCTCACCCAGGGTCGGGTAGCCCAGACAGGGGGGCGGGAGCAGCGTGCTCCCGATATGCTCCCGATTTCGGGCCCGACTGCGTCAAAGCAAAAGAGCCCAGGTCAGCGCTCGCGGTGTGACCTGGGCTTTCGTGGTGGGCGATACTGGGATTGAACCAGTGGCCTCTACCGTGTCAAGGTAGCGCTCTCCCACTGAGCTAATCGCCCTTGCGAGGTGGAGACGGGATTTGAACCCGTGTACACGGCTTTGCAGGCCGT
>NZ_SMJX01000222.1 GCF_004348535.1 Actinomadura sp. KC216 | reverse complement strand
CGCGGGTGGTGCGCGCGTGTCAGGTCGGGGCTTGGGGGCTGTCAGATGCATGGAGGGGACTCCCTTCAGGCGGGTCTTTGCTGGTTGTAGTAGGCGGTGGCCAGCTGGTCAGGGGTCATGCGGAGGCGGAGTTTCGACGGTGGGATGCCGACGTTGATCACCTCGCGGAGGATCACGGCCATGGAGTAGGCCGGGTCGGCGTCCAGGGCCCGCTCCAGCGCGACGTTGGCGAGGCCGCCGTCGCCTGCGGCGTAGGCGGCGAAGGCCAGGAGGGACGCCGGGGCGGGGACGTAAGGCTCCTCCACGCGGCGGACGATGTCGCGCCAGAAGGCGATGTCGGCGGCCGGGGCGTCCTCGTCGATGCGGATCCAGGCCTCGTCGCGGAAGCGCAGGTCGGTGAGGAGGACGCCGAGCCAGGCCGCCTCGTCATCGGTCGGCGGGGCGCCGGTGCGGGCGAGAAGGGCGTGGACGAAGGCGAGGCCCTCGCCGGGGGTCTCGGGGCGCGAGAGAAGGCGTGTCTCGGCGCGTTCGGTGGCCGCGCGCATGGCGGCGCGGACGGGTCCGTCCAGCGGCTGGACGGACCGGACGAGTTCGGCACGGTCGGCGAGGACCACCTGTCCGTCGAACGTCGCCTGGGCGGCGACGACGCTGGCGGAGCTGTCGTAGGGGACGCCCTCGGGCGGGCAGCAGTCGTCGCTGCAGGTGAGCGACCACCAGCGGCCGTCGGCGACGCGGACGGCCTCGGCCACCGAAACGCCCGAGCAGTCGAGGGCGGCGCGCACGGCGGCGGCGGATTCGCCGACCTCGCCGTCCGGGCCGTAGCCGAGGAGCAGGGAGCGGCGGAAACCGTTGCCGGCCAGGAGCGCGGCGACCCGCTCGGCGGCCTCCGAGGACGGTAAGTCGAGCCGGATCGCGCATGTGCCGTTGACCGCGCTCTCGAAACCGATCACGACGAGGCTGCGGGAGGGATGGAATCCCAGCAGGTAGGGGACGGCTGCGATGGCGTCTTGTGCGGAGCGGATCACCAGGGCTGTCATGTCATCGACCCTCGCAGCCACGGGCCCGGCCGGCACCGTCCGCCGAAATTGTGGATAACCCGGCCCGGGACGCGAGTGTCCGCGGCGGGCGGTAGCGTTGGGCGGCGTGCCCGCCCCTGATCTGCTGAACGGCAGCGATACCCGCATTCCCGACATGGCGACGCTGCTCGCCGCGGCCGTGTCCTCCATCGGAGGCGCCGAGCGCCCGGGGCAGGTGACGATGGCGCAGGCGGTCGAGAAGGCGATCGAGACCGGCGAGCACGTCGCCGCGCAGGCCGGCACCGGCACCGGCAAGTCGCTGGCCTATCTCGTCCCGGCGATCCGGTACGCGGTGGAGAAGGAGACAACGGTGGTCGTCTCCACGGCCACGATCGCGTTGCAGCGCCAGCTCGTCGACCGCGACCTGCCCCGGCTGGCGGAGGCCCTCGGCCCGCTGCTCGGGACGGAACTGAGGTTCGCGATCCTCAAGGGGCGCCGCAACTACCTGTGCCTGCACCGGGTGCAGACGGGCGTCCCGGAAGAGGACGAAGGGCCGAGCCTGTTCGACCCGCAGCAGCTGTCCACGCTCGGACGGCAGGTGAAGCGGCTGAACGAGTGGGCAGAGGAGACCAAGACCGGCGACCGCGACGAGCTGGTGCCGGGGGTGAGCGAGCAGGCGTGGCGGCAGGTCGCGGTCACCGCCAGGGAGTGCCTGGGCGCGCAGCGCTGCCCGCACGGCACCCAGTGCTTCTCCGAGCTGGCGAGGCAGGAGGCGGGCGAGGCGCACATCGTGGTCACCAACCACGCGCTGCTGGCGATCGACGCGCTGGAGGAGTTCCACGTCCTGCCCGAGCACGACGTCGTGATCGTGGACGAGGCGCACGAGCTGGTCGACCGGGTCACCTCCGTCGCGACCGGCGATCTCAGCGCGGCGGCGGTCGAGACGGCCGCGCGCCGGTGCGGGCGGCTCATCGAGGAGGCCACCGCCGACAGGTTGAAGGAGGCAGCGGAGGGGCTCGGTCTGCTGCTGGAGGATATGCAGGCCGGACGTATGGACGTCCTGTCCCCCGCCCTAGGGAACACCCTCGCGGTCGTCAGGGACGCCGTGCACGCCTGCATCACCGCGCTCGGGCCGGAGAAGAAGGACGCCGAGCCCGGCGACATGGCGGCGCGGAAGGCGGCACGGTCGTCGCTGGACGAACTCCATGACACGGCCGTGCGGGTGCTGGAGGCGTTCCAGCCGGAGATCGCCGAGCGGTTCGACGTGGTGTGGCTGGAGAAGCCGTTCGTCCAGGACGGGCGGCCCAGGCGTCCACCGGCGCTGCACGTCGCGCCGATCGGGGTCGGCGGCCTGCTGCGGACGACGCTGTTCGAGCAGCGCACCGCGATCCTCACGTCGGCGACGCTGACGCTCGGCGGGTCGTTCGAGCCGCTCGCCCGCCAGTGGGGCCTGCCTCCGCTGGACGAGAACACCTCCAAGGACGCGAAGACGGCGGCCGAGGGCCTCGCCCAGACCGCGACGGAGAAGCGCGAAGAGACGGAAGTGGTCTGGTCGGGGCTCGACGTGGGGTCGCCGTTCGACCATCCGAAGGCGGGCATCCTGTATGTCGCCCGGCATCTGCCGCAACCCGGACGGGACGGTCTCGCCGACGCCTACCTGACGGAGATCACCGAGCTGATCGAGTCGGCGGGCGGCCGCACGCTCGGGCTGTTCTCGTCCATGCGCGCGGCCCGGCAGGCGGCCGACGAGCTGAAGGACCACCTGTCCCATCCGCTGCTGTGCCAGGGCGACGACTCCACGTCCCTGCTGGTCAAGCAGTTCGCCGAGGACGAGCGGACCTGCCTGTTCGGCACCCTGTCGCTCTGGCAGGGCGTGGACGTGCCCGGCCCGTCCCTGCAACTCGTCATCATGGACCGCATCCCGTTCCCGCGCCCGGACGACCCGGTGTCGTCGGCGCGGTCGCGGGCGGTCGCGGCGCGCGGCGGCAACGGCTTCATGGCGGTCGCCGCGACGCACGCCGCGCTGCTGCTCGCGCAGGGCGCCGGGCGGCTGCTGCGTTCGATGGACGACCGGGGCGTCGTCGCCGTCCTCGACCCGCGCCTCGCCACGGCCCGCTACGGCGGCTTCCTGAAGAGTTCGCTTCCGCCGTTCTGGGCCACCACCGACCCGGACGTCGTCCGCGGCGCGCTCCGCCGCCTCGACGCCGCCGCCGCAAGCCACGCCCCGTCCTGAGCCCACACCGCTGCCGCCGACCACGCCCCGTCCTGGAAACGCCGCCCCCGACCACGGCTGAACCTCGGAACGCCGCCGCCGACCACGCATGGACCGCGGAACGCCGCCGACCCGGCGCAACCCCCTGGAGCGCCGCCGCGCCAAGCGCGCGGGCGCGCCGGGTCAGCGGCGGTAGGTGCTGAGGAATTCGCCTATGCGGCCCACGGCGTCCTCCAGGTCGTCGGCGTACTGGAGTGTGACGACGCGGAAGTGGTCGGTGTGCGGCCAGTTGAACCCGGTCCCCTGGACGACGAGGAGTTTCTGCTGTTCGAGCAGGTCGAGGGCGAAGCGCATGTCGTCCTCGATCGGGTACATCTCGGGGTCCAGGCGCGGGAAGACGTACAGCGCCCCCATCGGCCGGACGCACGACACGCCCGGCAGGTCGTTCAGCAGCTTCCAGGCGCGGTCGCGCTGCTCGCCGAGCCGTCCCGTCGGCAGGACGAGGTCGTCGATGCTCTGGTGGCCGCCGAGCGCGGCCTGGATGGCGTGCTGGCCGGGGACGTTGGGGCAGAGCCGCATGTTGGCGAGGATGTCCAGGCCCTCGATGTAGGAGTCGGCGTGCTCCTTGGGGCCGGTCAGCACGACCCAGCCCGCGCGGAACCCGGCGACGCGGTAGTTCTTCGAGAGCCCGCCGAAGGTCAGGCACAGCAGGTCGGGGGCCAGGGACGCGATGGGGATGTGCGCGGCGCCGTCGTACAGGATCCGGTCGTAGATCTCGTCCGCGAAGATGATCAGGTTGTGCCGGCGGGCGAGCTCGACGATGCCGGTGAGGACGTCGCGCGGGTAGACGGCGCCGGTCGGGTTGTTCGGGTTGATCAGCACCAGCGCCCGCGTCCGGTCGGTGAGCTTGGCCTCGATGTCGTCCAGGCCGGGCGCCCAGTCGGCGGACTCGTCGCACAGGTAGTGGACGGGCGTCCCGCCGCACAGCGACACCGCGGCCGTCCACAGCGGGTAGTCGGGCGCCGGGATGAGCACCTCGTCGCCGTCGTTCAGCAGCGCCTGCAGCGTCATGACGATCAGCTCGGAGACGCCGTTGCCGAGGTAGACGTCCTCGACGTCGACGCCGGTGACGCCGTCGTCCTCCATGCGCTGCACGATGGCGCGGCGGGCGGGCAGGATGCCCTTGGAGTCGCTGTATCCGTGCGCGTCCGGCAGGTTGCGGACCATGTCCTGGAGCAGCTCAGGCGGGGCCTCGAACCCGAACGGGGCCGGGTTGCCGATGTGCAGCTTGAGGATGTTGTTGCCCTCGGCCTCCAACTGCTTGGCGCGCTTGAGCACCGGCCCGCGGATGTCGTAACAGACATTGGTCAGCTTGCCCGACTGGTTGACCTGCATGGACTCACCATAGCCACGGCCGCACGGCGGCGTCCCGCCCACCCGCCGGGGTTCGGCCCCGGCAGGGGACGGGGCACCGCCGTCACGGACCCCGCCGTCACGGGGCGGAGATCGCGGACAGGATCGCCAGCCGCGCCGCGCGCCGGGCCGGGCGGATCGCGGCGAGCGCCCCCGCCACCGCGCCGACCAGCGCGACGACCACCAGGGTGACGTACGGCGGCGCGAACGGGTTGCCGAGCGCGCTGCCGAGCCCCCAGCCGAGGAACGCGCCGAGCCCGATCCCGCCGCCGGTGCCGAACAGCGCGACGATCACCGATTCCCAGCGGACCATCGACCTGATCTGCGGGCGCGTCGCGCCGACCGCGCGCAGCAGCCCGAGCTCCCGGGTCCGCTCGTGGACGGCCAGCGACAGCGTGTTCGCGATGCCGAGCAGCGCGATCACGATCGCGAGGATCAGCATCCCGTAGACGACGGTGATGAAGCCCCGCTGCTCCTCGGTCTGCGCGGACACGAAGGCGTCCCGCGTCTGCACCTCCGGCGCGCCGTACGGCTTGGCGAGCGCGGTGAGCGCCTGCTGCGCCTCCGCGACCGACGCGCCCGGCTTCAGGACGACGAACGCCCGGGTGTCGAGAGGCTGCCGGGTGTGCGCGTTCCACACCGTCCGGGGGACGACGTAGTCTCCGGTCATGTCGGTGTTCTCGTAGACGGCGCCGACGGTGAGCCGCTGCGACGCGCCGTCCGCGAACGTGACCGGGACCTGCGTGCCGGGCTTCCATCCCTTGTCGTCGGCCACGCTCTTGGAGACCGCGAGCGCGCCCGCGTCCGACATGGCGCCCTGCGTGACGTCCAGGTCGAGGACGCGCCCGAGGGCGGCCGGGTCGGCGACGCTCACGGTGGACGCGTCGCCGTCCACCCGCATGCTGCCGGTTCCGGCGCCCGCGACCCGCTCGACCTGCGGCAGCTTCGCCGCGTCCTGGACGAGGCCCGTCCCGAACCCGCCGGTCTCGTTGCCCCCGGAGTTGACGACCAGCGGCCCCTTGAACGACCCGGCGACGCTGTTCTCCAGCGACGCGCCGAGCGACCCGATGAACACCGTCATCAGCGTGACGACGCCGACGCCGATCATCAGCGCGGTCGCGGCCCCGGCGGTGCGCTTCGGGCTGCGGGCGGCGTTGTCGCGGGCCAGGGCCCCGGACACGCCGCGCGTCCGCGCCGCGGGCCCGCCGATCAGCGCGGCGACGGGACGCGCCGCGACCGGCCCGAGCGCGACCATCGCCACGACGCACAGGATCGCGCCCGCGCCCGCCATCGCCATCTGCTCGGTGACCGCGCCGAACACGACGGTCCCGGCGGCGACGGCTCCGAGCACGCCGCCGACGATGACGCGGGTGTCGGTCGGCCGGGCGGACTCGGCGGCGACCTCGCGCAGCGCGGCCAGCGGCGCCACCCGGGACGCCTTCGCCGCCGGGCCGAGCGCGGCGACCAGCGTCACCAGCAGCCCGACCGGCACCGCGATCAGGAGCGAGGTGGCGGAGACGGTGAGCCCCTCCATGGCGATCCCGATGCGGAACTGGGTGAACAGCCACCGGAGCAGCGCCGCGAACCCCATCCCGCCGGCGAGCCCGGCGGCGGTCGCGGCGGCGCCGATGACCAGCGCCTCGAACCCGACGATCGTCATGACCTGGCGGCGGCCCGCGCCGAGGGCGCGCAGCAGCGCCGACTCCCGGGTCCGCTGCGCCATCGTGATCGCGAACGTGTTGTGGATGCTGAACGCGGCGACGAGCAGCGCCACCCCGCCGAACGCGCCGAGGACGGTCCGGAAGATCTGGAGGAACCCGGACTCGACCTTCGACATGCCCTCCTCGACCTGCGCCTTGTTCGTGACGGCCTCCGTCCCGGCGGGCAGGACGGGCTTGATCCGGGACGCCAGCTCCTGCTGGCTCACGCCGTCGTCCGCGCGGACGTAGACGCCGCTGATCCGGTCGGGCGACTTCGCGACATGCAGCCGGGCGCCTTCCAGGCTGAACGCCGTGAACGACGTCTCGCCGAACGCCTCCTCGTCACCGAACATGCTGATCCCGACGACGGTCACCGGGACCTTCTCCGGCGTGAGCACGGCCGTCCGGTCGCCGACCTTCAGCTTGCCCTCGGTGGCGAACATCTTGTTGATGACGACCTCGTCCGGCGCGCGCGGCGCCCGTCCCTGGGCCAGCCGGTACGGGTTGAGCTTCGGGTCGGCCAGCCAGTTCCCGGCGGTGCGCGGGCCGCGCGACTCGACGATCGCGCCGTCCTTGGCGAGCAGCTGCCCCGACCCCTGGATGACGGGTTCGGCGTTCGCGACGCCGTCCACCTGGCGGACCCTGTCGAGCGCGGACGCGTCGATCTGGCCGCGTGACCCCCACGGCTCGTCGCTGACACTGGTCGAGTTGCGGACGCTGACGTCGGTCTTGCCGAACGACTGCGAGTAGTACCCGTCGATGCTTCCGGCGAGGGTATCGCCGAGCACGAGCGTTCCCGTCAGGAACGACACGCCGAGGAAGACCGCCACCAGGGAGCCGACCATCCGGCGCTTGCGTCCCCACAGTTCCTTGAAGACGAGCGTGATCATCGGGTGTCCCCCAGCCCGCGCATGCGGTCCAGCACCCGGTCGGGTGTGGGCGCGTCCATGACGTCGACGATGCGGCCGTCGGCGAGGAACACCACCGAGTCGGCGTGCCCCGCGGCGACCGGGTCGTGGGTGACCATCGCGACGGTCTGGCCCAGGTCGTCCACGGCGTTGCGGAGGAGCGTCAGGACCTCGGCGCCGGTGCGGGAGTCGAGGTTGCCGGTGGGCTCGTCCGCGAACACGATCTGCGGGCGGGTGACCAGCGCGCGCGCCAGCGCCACCCGCTGCTGCTGCCCGCCCGACATCTCGGCCGGACGGTGCGACAGCCGGTCCCCCAGCTTCAGGACGCGCACGACCGTGTCCAGCCATTCCTGGTCGGGGCTCGTCCCGGCCAGCGTCATCGGCAGGAGGATGTTGTCGCGGGCGGTCAGCGTCGGGAGCAGGTTGAACGCCTGGAACACGAACCCGATCCGCTCGCGCCGGAGCCGGGTCAGCCGCCGGTCCGACAGCGCGCCGAGCTCCTGGTCGCCGACGTAGACCTTGCCGGACGTCGCGTCCTCCAGCCCCGCCACGCAGTGCATCAGCGTGGACTTCCCGGCACCGGACGGCCCCATGATGGCGGTGAACCGCCGCTCCGGGAGCACGACGCTGACGTCGTCGAGCGCACGCACCGCCATGTCGCCGGTGCCGTACACCTTCGTGAGATGAACCGTACGGGCGCCACCCTGCCCACTGGCCGCGCCCGTCTCATCCTTGATCGATCGACTTGCTTCTGCTGCGTTTCCCATGCCGAGGATCGTGGCGTCGAGGTCCGCCGCCCGTCGTCGGGTGAGGAGAGGCACCGCGCCTGCTCCCGGCGAAGCACCCGGCCGCCCCCGGCTACGTCCCCCGCGGTACATCACCAGCGAAGATCAATAAGACCCGATGTCCAATTGTGATGCGGGCAACATACATGCAGGCTTGCTTGCTTGTATGTCGGCTCGTACGGTCGGAGTCGTGACAGTAAGCAGCCGCCGACGCCACCGGCACGTCCCGTCCCGCCGCCGGACGCAGGAGGAACGCCGGTCGCACACCCAGGCCAGACTCCTGGAGGCCACCATGGAGTGCCTGGTGGACCTCGGCTGGTCCGGGACCTCCACCACGGAGGTGGCCCGCCGCGCGGGCGTGTCGCGCGGGGCGCAGCAGCACCACTACCCCACCAAGATGGTGCTGGTCGCTGCGGCGCTGGAGCATCTGCTGGAGGCGCAGCGGCTGGCGTACGAGACGGCGTTCGCGGCGCTGCCGCCCGAGCGGCGCGACGTCTCCGGCGCGCTCGACCTGCTGTGGGAGGTGTTCCGCGGACGTCCGGCCAAGGCGCTCACGGAACTGGCCGTCGCGGCCCGCACCGACGACGAGCTGCGCCCGCTGTGCCGCGACCTGAACGAGCGGATCCTCCAGGTCATCCTGGAGGTGTTCGAGCGGCTGTTCCCGGAGAACACGCTGCCCCCCGACTTCGTCCCGACGATGCTGCGCGGCGTGTTCGCGATGTTCGTCGGGCTGTCCATACAGAACGCCCTGGACGACGACGCCGACGGCCACCAGGCCGCCGTGCTGCGCCAGGTCAAGGACGTCGCGCGGCTGATCGTCCCAGGCCCGGGCACGCCCCCGACCTCGGCGTCCCCGAGGTCCCCGGGGTCCCCGCCGACCGGACTCCCCGCACCTCCCGAACATCCCGACCGAACCTCCTGAACACCCCGTCGGCCGCGGCCGACCGCACCACCCCGAGGGAGCGCCCGACATGCCGAAAGCCCCCACCGAACTCGCCGAAGAAGTCCGCGAGCAGGTCAAGGACAAGAAGTCCTATCTCGGCGTCATCGACCGCCTGAACAAGGCGTCGGTCGACAAGCACTGGGAGGCCTACGCCGACATCCCGTGGGACGACCCCGAGTTCACCGTCGACAAGAACGACCCGCGCTGGGTGCTGCCGCCGTTCGACCGGCTCGGCCAGACGGCCTGGTACCAGTCGCAGCCGCCGGAGATCCAGGCGCAGATCGGGCTCTGGCGCGTCGCGACCGCCATGAAGATCGGCCTGCAGTTCGAGAACCTGCTGAAGCGCGGGCTGCTGAACTACGCCTACCGGCTGCCGAACGGGCGCCCCGAATTCCGGTACGTCTACCACGAGACGACCGAGGAATGTCACCACGGGATGATGTTCCAGGAGTTCGTGAACCGGACGAAGATGCCGATCCGCGGCATGCCGCGCTCGCTCAGCCTCATCGCGCAGGCCGCGCCGTGGATCCCGCTGGTCAGCACCGAGATGTTCTTCGTCTTCGTGCTCGGCGGCGAGGACCCGATCGACTACGTCCAGCGCAAGTCGCTCAAGGGCGGGCACATCAAGCACCCGCTCGAAGAGACCATCATGAAGATCCACATCGCGGAGGAGGCCCGGCACATCTCGTTCGCCCGGCACTACCTCAAGCACCGGGTGCCGAACATGCACCCGCTGCGCCGCCGGATCCTCGGCCTCGCGACGCCGGTCGTCCTCGGCGTGATGGCGCGGATCATGCTGTCCCCGCCCGGGCCGATGGTGCGGCACTTCGGCATCCCGAAGGACGTCGTCCGGCAGGCGTACAAGAGCGAGGCGTCGATGGCGGAGATATCCAACTCGGTGGGCAAGATCCGCGATCTGATGGCCGAGCTCGGCGTGATCAGCCCGGTCGGCAAGCAGGTGTGGCGGGCGTTCGGCATCTGGGACGAGCCGAAGCAGCGCCGCGCCGTCGAGGCCGGGTGACCATGACCGCCCCGGCAGCCCCCGCGGCCTCGGCGGCCCCGCCCGCTCCGGCGGCACCCGCGGCGCCTGCGGAGCGGCCCGCCGTGGTGACGCCCGCGGCCGGGCCGGGCGGCCCGTACAAGGTCGTCGTCATCGGGACGGGCTTCTCCGGCCTCGGGATGGCGATCGGGCTGAAGAAGTCCGGCATCCACGACTTCGTCATCCTGGAGAAGGCGGACGAGGTCGGCGGGACGTGGCGGGAGAACACCTATCCCGGCTGCGCGTGCGACATCATGTCGCTGCTGTACTCCTACTCCTTCGAGCCCAACACCGGCTGGTCGCGGATGTTCCCGCGGCAGCGCGAGCTGCTGCAGTACATCAAGGACATCGTCGACAAGTACGACCTGGCGCAGCACATCCGGTTCAACACGGAAGTGACCGGGTCGGAGTACGACGACGCCACCGACACCTGGCAGGTGTTCACGGCGGGCGGCGACGTCGTCCGGGGGCGGGCGCTGATCTCGGGCATGGGTCCGCTGCACCGGCCGAGCATCCCCGACCTGCCCGGCCTGGCCTCGTTCGAGGGGACGACGTTCCACTCCGCCGAATGGGACCACTCCTACGACCTGACGGGCAAGCGCGTCGCGGTGATCGGGACGGGCGCGTCCGCGATCCAGTTCGTCCCGCAGATCGCGAAGCGGACCGCGCACCTCACGGTGTTCCAGCGGACGCCGCCGTGGATCATCCCGAAGCCCGACCGCCGCGTCACCGGGCTGGAGCGGGCGCTGTTCCGCCGCGTCCCGCTCGTCCAGCGCGGGTACCGCAACGGCGTCTACCTGATGCAGGAGACCTTCGTCCTCGGGTTCAAGAACCCGAAGCTGCTGAAGGCCGCCAGCTCTCTCGCTCGCCTGCACCTGGCGCGCCAGGTCCCCGACCGCGCCCTGCGCCGCAAGCTCACGCCCGACTACACGATGGGCTGCAAGCGGACGCTCGTGTCCAGCGACTACTACCCGGCGCTGATGCGGCCGGACGTGGAGCTGACCACCGAGGGCATCGCCGAGGTCCGGGCGCATTCGATCATCACCCGGGACGGACGCGAGCACGAGGTCGACGCGATCATCTTCGGCACCGGCTTCCACGTCACGGACGCGTTCGAGGACGCCCGCATCGTCGGCCGCCACGGCCTGAAGATCCAGGACGCGTGGAAGGACGGCATCGAGGCGCATCTCGGCGTCGCGGTCGCGGGCTTCCCGAACCTGTTCCTGCTGCTCGGCCCGAACTCCGGCCTCGGCCACAACTCGATGATCTTCATCATCGAGGCGCAGGTGCGGTACGTGCTGCAGTGCCTGGCCATGCTGGACAGGGCGGGCGGCGCGCGGATCTCCGTCCGGCCGTCCGTCCAGGACAGGTTCAACACCTGGGTGCAGCGCAAGTCGGAGGGCGCCGTGTGGGTGGCCGGCGGCTGCGACAGCTGGTACCTGGACCGCAGTGGCGTCAACCGCGCGGCATGGCCGGCGTCCACGGTCAGCTTCTGGCTCCGAACCCGCAAGCTGAACCCACGCGACTTCCAGATAGAGCCGGCGACCTCCTAAGCCGCCGCCCCACCTCCACACAAGAATCCATTCAGCCGCCACAAACCGTGCTCGCGACCGGGCCTTCGCAACCCCTGCTCGCCTGCGGTGGGCGGCGTACGACATCGAGCGGAGCCCCCATGAGCATCGCGATCGTGACCGGAGGCGCGTCCGGCATCGGCCGCGCGATCGCCACGTCCCTGGTGACGCGCGGCGACACCGTCGTGGTGACCGACATCAACGCAGACGGCGCCGCCCACGTCGCCGAGAAGCTGAACACCCTCGGCAAGGGCAAGGCGACGTCCGCCCCGCTCGACGTCACCGACCCCGACGCCGTCACCGACCTCTACAAGGGCGTCCGCGCCGACCACAGGCGCCTCGACCTGGTGTTCAACAACGCGGGCATCGCCATCGGCGGCCTCGCCGAGGAACTCACCCTCGACCACTGGAACCGCGCGATCGACATCAACCTCAAGGGCGTCGTGCACGGCGTCCACGCCGCCTACCCGATCATGCTGGAGCAGGGCAGCGGCCACATCGTCAACACCGCGTCGCTGGCCGGACTCGTCCCGATGCCGATCGGCATCCCCTACACGGCGACCAAGCACGCGGTCGTCGGCCTGTCCCTCGGCCTGCGAGCCGAGGCCGCCGGACGCGGCGTCAAGGTCAGCGTCGTCTGCCCGAGCTTCGTCGACACGCCACTGCTCCACAACGTCAACCCGGACCTGCCCGAGACGCCGATGAGCGGTGACGCCACCGGCGACATCGCCAAGGCGTCCCCGCGCCTCTACACGGCAGAGAAACTGGCCCGCGACATCATGCGCGGCATCGCCAAGAACCAGGCGCTCATCGTCGCACCCGCACACGGCCGCCTCGCCTGGCGCGGCGCCCGCCTCAACCCGGGCGCCGCCGTCCGCGTGGCCCAGATCGCCGTGAGCCGCATCCGCGCATAGCCCGCGTCGGACGGTGCAAGTCGAACGCTGGGCGCGGTAGCCCGCGAACGCGGCGTCATGAAGACGCGTCCAAGCCCCGCATAGGCTGAGGACGTGGAACGCATCCTGGTCAGCTCCTGCCTCATGGGACGGCCCGTCCGCTACGACGGCGCCGCCAAACCGGTGGGCGATGACCTCTTTGAACGCTGGCGCGCCGAGGGCCGCCTCGTCCCGTTCTGCCCCGAGGTATCAGGCGGCCTGGCCGTTCCCCGTCCACCGGCCGAGATCGTCGGCGGCGACGGCCACGCCGTCCTCGACGGCACCGCCCACGTCCGCACGAACACGGGCGAGGACGTGACCGCCGAATTCCTCCACGGCGCCCGCCAGGCCCTCGACACGGCCCGCCGCACCGGCGCCCGCATCGCCCTGCTCAAAGAGGGCAGCCCGTCCTGCGGCAGCCGCCGGATCTACGACGGCACCTTCGCAGGCACATCGATTGCCGGGGACGGTGTCACAACCGCCCTCCTCGAACGCGAAGGCATCCAAGTCTTCAACGAGGACGACCTCCCCGAACTGGACGCCCTCCTCCAAACCCTGGACCCCAAACCCCAGAGCACAGACGCCCGCGATAGGTGACCTCAAGCCACGTGAGCTCGCCCGCCCGCGAAGACCCGGAACCTCCAGAGACCCAGCTGCGGTTCAGGAAGATCCCGGCACAACTCCGCACCGTGGGGAACCCGCGGATAGGGAGACGCCCCGGCAGCCGTAAGCCCCGCGCCTGCGCGCCGCATCCCGCGAAGTGATCAGCCCCTTGGCTCAACGCGATGGAGCCGCAGCACGAACAATCGACGCCACGAGGAACGGCCTGACAGCGGACGACGATGCCTGCCCCTTCAAGCGGGCGACTTCACGGTGGATGGCACGTGCCGTCCTAAGCGTCGGGTGCGACGGCGATCGCCTCGATCTCCAGGAGCCAGGCCTCATCGTAAATGCCGGTGATGATGATCGTGATCGCAGGACGATGCTCACCGAGCACCTCATGCCGGATCCGCGAGTTGAGTTCGCGGTAACGCCGGTCAGACAGGTAAACGGTGACCTTGGCCAGGTTCTCGACAGTCATATCGGCACTGGCCAGGACCGCCTTCACGTTGTCCCAAGCAAGGCGGCATTGCGCACCGAAGTCAGCCGGAACATCGCCCTTGGTCGTCCATGGCGGCTGGCCGCTGATGAACAAGGTCCGTTGCCCACCACGAACCAGCGTCCCGTGGGTGTAGGCCGGCGATGACTCAGGCAAGTCAGCAGGATCAATCGGCTCGATCGCGAAGGTCATCACAATCCTCATCGCGCACAGATAAGTCAACACCACAAGGCATTGAAGACGGTCGAAAGGCTCGCTCACTCTAAGGTGACGATCAAGCTCTGTCGACCAAATAATTGGGGACTGCCGCCTGTGCTTCCTCGACGCAACGAAGCGGAGGTGACGAGGCGGTTCTCCTCACAAAATGAAGAAGGCCCCGCCGTTGTCGGCGGGGCCTTCCCCATAAGAAATGTCCGGCGGTGTCCTACTCTCCCACACAGTCTCCCATGCAGTACCATCGGCGCTGAAGAGCTTAACTTCCGGGTTCGGGATGGGACCGGGTGTTTCCCCTTCGCCAAAACCACC
>NZ_SMJX01000221.1 GCF_004348535.1 Actinomadura sp. KC216 | reverse complement strand
CGCCGGGCGTCCCCGTCGCGGCGCCCGTTGGGGGACGGCGCCTGCCGCGGGGGGACGAGCCGTGGACGCCCTCGGCCGTACGGACCGGGCCGCGCGGGGGGAGCACCGGCCCGGTCACCTGCCCAGTACGCCGCATCGGGGCCCCCTCCCGCATCTCCACCTGGGGCTTTGCCGCCCCGATGATCTTTCATTCACGCATTGTCACGAACTCGTTGCGGTAAGTACCCTCACGTCATGCGCACGTAAACCGGGGCCGTCGCAAAGAATCGTGATCAAGAACGGGACTTTGCCTCGGCATTGCCCGCGATGTCGCCGGTCGCCTCAGATGTCTCCGGTGCCCCACCGGGACGGCGCGGGCCCGCGGCGCGACGGCCGCCCCCGATGGCCCGCCCCCCGGTCGGGCGCCTTGATCGCTGAGAGCGAACGTTGCTGCGGAAACAAATCGCTGCTCGGTTTTCTTGAGTGTGAGTGACTCAACTTAAGGTTGGGTCCTCTTAGACGGACTTGGAGCTGAGCATGAGCGAGACCCTGACGCTGCCGGTGCTGCCCCTGGACGACGGGGCCGTTCTGCCCGGCATGGTCGTGCCGCTGGACCTTTCCGAGAGCAGCGAGGTGCGCGCCGCCATCGAGGCCGCGCGGGCCGTGGCGCAGTCCAAGGGGCCGGGCATCCGGTCGGCGGCCAAGCCGCGGGTGCTGCTGGTGCCCCGGCTGAACGGGCAGTACGCGGGCGTCGGCACGCTCGGCGTGATCGAGCAGGAGGGGCGGCTGCCCGGTGGTGAGCCGGGCGCGGTCGTCCGAGGCGTGCAGCGGGTGCGGATCGGCACCGGGACGACCGGGCCGGGCGCCGCGCTGTGGGTCGAGGGCACCCTGATCGAGACGCCGCCCGCGTCCGGCCGCGCGCACGAGCTGGCCAAGGAGTACAAGAGCTTGGTCAGCGCGATCCTGCAGAAGCGCGGCGCCTGGCAGGTCGTGGACATCGTCCAGCAGATCGACGACCCGTCCACCCTGGCCGACAACGCCGGGTACGCGCCTTATCTGTCGGACGAGCAGAAGATCGAGGTCCTGGAGACCCCGGACGTGGCGGAGCGGCTCACGCTGGTGATCGGCTGGGCGCGCGACCACCTCGCCGAGCTGGACGTGGCGGAGACGATCCGCAAGGACGTCCAGGAGGGCATGGAGAAGACGCAGCGGGAGTTCCTGCTGCGGCAGCAGCAGGAGGCCATCCGCAAGGAGCTGGCCGAGCTGAACGGCGACCCCGCCGACGAGGAGGACGACTACCGGGCCCGGATCGAGGCCGCGAACCTCCCCGAGAAGGTGCGCGAGGCGGCGCTGAAGGAGGTCGACAAGCTGGAGCGGTCGTCCGACGCCTCGCCCGAGGGCGGCTGGATCCGCACGTGGCTGGACACCGTCCTCGACATCCCCTGGAACGACCGGACCGAGGACGCCTACGACATCGCCGGCGCCAGGGAGATCCTGGACGCCGACCACGCCGGGCTCGACGACGTCAAGGAGCGCATCGTCGAGTACCTGGCCGTGCGCAAGCGGCGCGAGGAGCGTGGCCTGGGTGTCGTGGGCGGACGCAGAAGCGGCGCCGTGCTCGCGCTGACCGGGCCTCCTGGCGTCGGTAAGACGTCGCTTGGCGAGTCGGTCGCGCGGGCCATGGGGCGCAAGTTCGTCCGGGTCGCGCTGGGCGGTGTGCGGGACGAGGCCGAGATCCGCGGTCACCGCCGCACGTACGTGGGCGCGCTGCCGGGACGGATCGTCCGCGCCATCCGCGAGGCCGGTTCGATGAACCCGGTCGTCCTGCTGGACGAGGTCGACAAGGTCGGCGCGGACTACCGCGGCGACCCGACCGCGGCGCTGCTGGAGGTCCTCGACCCCGAGCAGAACCACACCTTCCGGGACCACTACCTGGAGGTCGAGCTCGACCTGAGCGACGTGCTGTTCCTCGCCACCGCGAACGTGGTGGAGGCGATCCCCGGGCCGCTGCTCGACCGGATGGAGCTCGTCCAGCTGGACGGCTACACCGAGCACGAGAAGGTCACGATCGCCCGCGACCACCTGCTGCCGCGCCAGCTCGACAAGGCGGGCCTGGAGGCGTCCGAGGTGGGCTTCGGCGACGACGCGCTGCGGCTGCTGGCGGCCGAGTACACGCGGGAGGCGGGCGTCCGGTCGCTGGACCGGTCGATCGCGCGGGTCCTGCGGAAGGTCGCCGCGAACGTGGCGCTGGAGAAGGCGACGCTGCCGGTCTCGATCGGCGCGGGCGACCTGAAGGACTACCTGGGACGGCCGAGGTACACGCCGGAGGTCGAGCTGAGCAGGAACGAGCGGCGGACGGGCGTCCCGGGCGTCGCGACGGGCCTTGCGGTGACGGGCGCGGGCGGCGACGTCCTCTACATCGAGGCGTCGCTGGCCGACAAGGAGACCGGCGACACCGGCGTGACGCTCACCGGGCAGCTCGGCGACGTCATGAAGGAGTCGGCGCGGATCGCGCTCAGCTACCTGCGGTCGCGGGGCGCCGAGCTGGAGCTGCCGGTCGGCGACCTGAAGGACCGCGGCGTGCACGTCCACGTCCCGGCGGGCGCGATCCCGAAGGACGGGCCGAGCGCGGGCATCACGATGACGACCGCGCTGGCGTCGCTGCTGTCGGGCCGGCCCGTCCGCTCGGACGTGGCGATGACCGGCGAGGTGTCGCTGACCGGGCGGGTCCTGCCGATCGGCGGCCTGAAGCAGAAGCTGCTGGCCGCGTCCCGGCTCGGGATCACCACGGCGATCGTGCCGAAGCGCAACGAGCCGGACCTTGAGGACGTCCCGGACGAGGTCCTGGAGAACCTGACGGTCTTCACCGTCAGCGACGTCCGCGAGGTGCTGGACCTGGCCCTGGAACCGGCCACGACGGCGATAGCCGCCTGACCGGGGCCGATAGCGCTCGCTCAACGCCCGCGCCGGGCTTCCGCCCGGCGCGGGCGTTCGGCGTGGGCGTTCGGCGTGGGTGTCAGCGCCAACCCGGGATTCGGGCCCGCCGTTATCCGCGACCGTGCATGTTCGGTGACGCGGCGGGGAGCACGCGCCGGGTGTTGGCAGAAATGTGGCAGCGTGCAGAGCCGGGTCAGAAGTCCCCCTGGTACGTCGTGGCCTTTCGCGTCGTCGTCGTGGCGGCGGCGCTGGGCGGCCTCGGCGTCTTCATCTATTTCGCGTTCAAACTGACATTGACGCCCGTCCACGACCGGGGGCAGGCGGGCGGGAACACGGATCCGGGCCGCTCTCTCCGGTTCTATCTGGACCGTCCGACCAAAGACGCCTACTTCCAGATCGGCGGCAACCTTGCGCTGCTCATGCCGCTGGGCGTGTTGCTCCCGATCGTCTGGACGACCCTCCGCGGACCCATCCGGCTGGCCCTCGTGACCGGCGTTCTGTCGCTGGCCATCGAGACGGTGCAGGGCGCCTTCGTCGTCGGACGGGCCTTCGACATCGACGACGTCATCCTCAATGTCATCGGTGTCGTCATCGCGTATCTCCTCCTGGGCCGCCGCCTCTCGAAAACGCTTCGCGGTTCTTGAGGAACGGATCCGTTCAGGTCAGCGCGGGGTGAGGTGGAAGACTCTCAATTGGCGCGTCGTGCGTTCGACGTAGCGGTCGTAGACGGGCCAGACGGCGATGATGCGGGGCCAGATCGCGGCGCGTTCGTCGTCGTCCAGCAGGCGGGCCGTGACGGGAACGGTGCGCCCCTGGAAGCTGACCTCGGCTTCGGGGTTCTTGAGGAGGTTGCCCGTCCAGGCGGGGTGCTTCTCGCGGCCGAAGTTGGAGCCGACGACGTACCAGCCGCCGGCGCCCACGCTCTCGCCCTTGCCCGTGGCCGGGTCGGGGAGGCAGGCGAGCGGGGTCCGGCGGGGGAGCCCGCTGACGGCGCCGGTCGTCGTGAGGACCAGGCTCGGGACGAGGAGCTGGCCGAGCAGGAAGCGCCCGCCGGTGAGCCTGTGGAGCGTCCGGTCGATGGGCGGGACGACCTTGGGCCCCACCTTCGAGAACCACTCGGCGCCCGAGATCCGCTGGAAGAGCGGCCCGAAGGCGCGCTGGACGAGTGTCGGCATCGGGCGCTCCTCGGTGCGGTGCGGGGAAGAGGGTGGGGCGAGACGTCCGGCCCGGCGGGGGTCCAGGTGGCCGCTCTCCGCCAGCCAGCGCAGCGCGTCGGCGACGGTCTCCTCGACGGGACGCAGCGTGAGGCCCAGCGCGTCCAGGACGGGACGGTCGTCGGTCGGCACCAGCGTGACCATGAACTCGGCGGCGTCGCGGGTGAGCGGGTAGTCGAAGTCGCGGACGCGCTTGGCGGCGTCCAGCGCGGAGCCGAGCCCGAGCATCAGGCGGCTCGGGACGCGGACGCGGCGGCACCGCACGCCCGTGAGGCGGTCGCAGAGGTCCGCGTACTGCGGCCACGTCAGGTAGTGGCCGCCGAGGACCCAGCGGCTCGGCGGCTGCCGCGCGTCGACGGAACGCGCCAGCGCCTCGCCGAGGTCGCGGACGTCGATGACCGAAACGCCGCCGCCCGGAAGTGGCCACACCTTGCCGAGCGCCGCGGCGAGCCCTTCCATGAGGGCGTCGAGCGTGGGCTGGTGGGGGCCGCACACGCCGCCGGGATAGACGATCGTGACCGGCGCGCCCTCGTCCTGGAGGCCGCGCACGTACCGCTCGGCGGCCAGCTTGGACCCGCCGTATCCGGTGCGCGGGCTCGCGAGGGCCCCGCCCGCGGTGATGACCTGCCCGGACGGCGGGACGAACACCGCGACCGTCGACACGTGCACCACCGGGTCCAGCCCCCGCGCGACGGCCCCGCCGACCACGTTCCGGGTACCGCGGACGTTGACGTCCACGAGATCGACCGCGCCGCCTGTGCGGGCGCCCGTGCCCGGCTCGGGCGTGCCGCCTGCGCGGGCGCCGGTCACGCCGATCGCGGCGGCGGCGTGAATGGCGGCGTCGCAGCCGTCGAGCGCCTCGGCGACGGCGTCCGCGTCCAGCATGTCGCCGGGGGCGAGCTCCACGTCTTCTGCGGCGGCGCCGATCGTCTGCAGGACCTTCGTCGTCCGCCCCAGGTCGCGGACCAGCGCGCGCGGACGGTGCCCGGCGGCGAGGAGCGCGGCGACCGTGTGGGACCCGACGAACCCCGAGGCGCCGGTGACGAAGACCCGCATGGCGGACAAACTAGCGCTTGGTCTCATCGGGCGACACCCGGCGCGCTGCGCCGCCGGTGAGTATCCGCCGAGTTTTCGGACACCTCCATTGCCGATAAGGCTCCCTGGTTCGTTGACGATGCTGGAACGCTCCAGCACACTCGTGTCTCACCTACCGCCGTCCGGAAGGGGATCAATGAGGATCGGTCTGGCCGGCGCGGGGCGCATCGGGGCGCGCCACGCCGCGGCCATCTGCGCATTGCCCGAGGTGGACACCCTGCTCGTCGCCGACGCGGAGCCGTGCCGCGCCCGCGACCTCGCCGCCCGCCTGGCCCCGGCGGCGCCGGCGTCCCGCGTCGTGGCGGTGGACGAGGTGGAGGGCCTGTTCTCCGCCGGGCTGGACGGGCTGGTCATCGCGGCGGCCACGGACGCGCACGCCGGCCTGGTGGCGCGGGCGGTGGCCGCGCGGATTCCGGCGTTCTGCGAGAAGCCGCTCGCGTCGGATACTGATGGAACGTTCCAAACCGTGGCCGCCGCCGCCGCGGCCGGGGTGCCGGTGCAGGTCGGCTTCCAGCGCCGGTTCGACGCCGGGAACGCGGCGGCGCGCGAGGCGCTGGCGTCCGGGCGGCTCGGCTGGCTGCACACCGTCCGCTCGTGCAGCTTCGACCCCGCGCCGCCGCCCCCCGGATACGTCCCGACGTCCGGCGGGCTGTTCCGCGACTGCGTCATCCACGACCTGGACCTCATCCGCTTCGTGACGGGACGCGAGGTCGTCCGCGTGATGGCCGCGGGCGCCAACCGGGGCGATGACGTCTTCCGCGAGTGCGGCGACGTGGACACCGGATCGGCGCTGCTCGTCCTGGACGACGGCTCGCTCGGTGTCGTG
Organism: Actinomadura sp. KC216; assembly: GCF_004348535.1. Classification (GTDB taxonomy): domain Bacteria; phylum Actinomycetota; class Actinomycetes; order Streptosporangiales; family Streptosporangiaceae; genus Spirillospora. Next base: position 8,127 of record NZ_SMJX01000221.1, on the reverse strand, counting down.
TCGGCCACCCGCTACAACGCCGCCGGGTACGACTCGCGGCTGGAGCTGTTCGGGTCCAAGGACAGCATCGTCGCGGGCCTGGACGAACGGACGCCCGCGACCGCGCTGCCCGAACGGGGCGAGGGCGGCGCGGAGCCCAGGGCCGCCTACAGCGGCTTCATGGAGCGGTTCGCCGACGCCTACGACGCCGAGCTGCGCGCCTTCGTGGACGTAGTGGCGGGACGGCGCGGCAACCCCTGTCCGCCTGAGGAGGCATTAGAGGCGTTCTATCTGGCCGAGGCGTGCGAGCTGTCTCTGCGTGAGGGTCGTGCCGTGGGGACGGGGGAGGTGCGGCGATGAGGGTCGCGGGCGCGCCGATCTCCTGGGGCGTGTGCGAAGTTCCCGGGTGGGGGCACCAGATGGAGCCCTCACGGGTGCTCGCAGAGATGCGCGCCCTCGGCCTCGCCGCCACCGAACTGGGGCCGGACGGTTTCCTGCCAGACGGTGCGCGAGCGAGGGGGGAACTGCTGGCGTCCTATGGGCTGGGGCTCGTGGGCGCGTTCGTTCCGGTGGTCCTGCACGATCCGGCGTCCGATCCCATCCCGGCCGTGGACAGGGTGCTGGACGCGATGGACGGCGTCCTGGTGCTCGCCGCCGCCACCGGGCTCGACGGCTACGACGGGCGGCCGGACCTGGACGCGGATGCGTGGAAGACACTCCTCGCCAACCTGGACACCATCACGCAGCGGGCCTCCGCGCGCGGCCGTCTGGTCACGCTGCATCCGCACGTGGGGACGGTCGTGGAGCGGCGTGCGGAGGTCGAGCGGGTACTGGACGGCTGCAACGTCCCGCTGTGCCTCGACACAGGGCATCTGCTCGTCGGCGGCACCGATCCGGTGTGGCTGACGGGTTTCGCCGCGCCGCGCATAGCGCACGTCCATCTGAAAGACGTGGACGTGGGTCTCGCGGGGCGGGTGCTCAACGGCGAGGTCGCCTACACCGATGCGGTGCGCGACGGTCTGTACCGGCCGCTCGGGGACGGCGACATCGACATCCCGGGCATCATCCGCGCCCTGGAGGACGCCGGTTACGAAGGCTGGTACGTGATGGAGCAGGACACCGTCCTGGCCGAAGAGCCCGCGGACGGCGGCGGGCCGTACGACGACGTCCGCAGGAGCCTCGGCTTCCTCGCCTCCCTCCCTGGAGCGGCCCGATGACGTTCGACCTCATCACCATGGGACGGGTGAGCGTCGACGTCTACCCGGACCAGGTGGGCGTGCCGCTGGAGGACGTCGAGTCGTTCGGGAAGTACCTCGGCGGCAGCCCTACCAACGTCGCCGTGGCGGCGGCCCGGTACGGACGTCGCGCCGCCGTCATCACCCGTACCGGAGAGGACCCGTTCGGACGGTTCGTCCACAAGGCGCTCCAGGGGTACGGCGTGGACGACAGGTACGTCACGGCCGTCCCTGGGCTGCCGACCCCGCTCGCATTCTGCGAGATTTTCCCGCCCGACGATTTTCCGTTGTACTTCTACCGCTATCCCAAGGCCCCCGACCTGGAGATCCACACGCACGAGCTGGACTTCGAGGCGATCCGTGCGGCGCGCATCGTGTGGGGGACCGTCACCGGTCTGTCGCAGGAGCCGAGCCGTGAAGCGACCCTGACCGCGCTGGCCGAGCACCCTGGGCAGACCGTCATCGATCTGGATTACCGTCCGATGCTCTGGGCCGACCCAGGCGAGGCATCGGACTGGGCGGGGCTTGCTCTGCAACGAGCCTCTGTCGCCATCGGAAACCGCGAGGAGTGCGCGGTCGCGGTGGGGGAGCGGGAGCCGCGTGCTGCGGCCCGCGCCATCCTCGAACGCGGCCCGGAGCTCGCGATCGTGAAGATGGGCCCGGACGGTGTGCTCGCCGCGACGTCCACCGAGATGGTGGAGGTCCCGCCGGTCAAGGTCGACGTCCTCAACGGGCTCGGCGCAGGGGACGCGTTCGGCGGCGCGATCTGTCACGGCCTCCTCTCCGGGTGGGGGCTGCGGCGGCTCATCGAGTTCGCGGGCGCCGCCGGGGCCCTCGTCGCGTCCCGCATCGCCTGCTCCGACGCGATGCCCGCGCAGGAGGAGGTCGAGGAACTCCTGGAGAGCCGATGAAGTACCACCTGCCCGCCGGGACCGCCGGCGACGGGCCGTACGCGCTGGCCGTGACGCCGGAGTCGGCTGGATGGACGTACTCGGCGCTGCACGTCCTGGAGTTGCCGGACGGCGGCTCGCACGAGCTGGAGACCGGCGAGTTCGAGACGATCGTGCTGCCTCTGTCGGGCTCGTGCACGGTCGAGTGCGACGGGGAGCGGTTCGAGCTCGCCGGACGCGACGACGTCTTCAGCAGGGTCACTGACTTCGCCTACGTGCCGCGCGACGCGCGCGTACGAGTGCGGGGCAGAGGACGGTTCGCGCTTGCAGGGGCCCGATGTGAGGCACGCCTGACACCGCGCTACGGACCGGCCGAAGCCGTCCCGGTGGAACTACGGGGTGCGGGTGCGGCGAGCCGCCAGGTGAACAACTTCGGCACGCCAGAGGGGTTCCCCTACGCCGAGAAGCTGATCGCGTGCGAGGTGCTGACGCCGGGCGGCTGCTGGTCGTCGTTCCCACCGCACAAGCACGATGAGGAGACCCCGGACGAGGCCGTCCTTGAGGAGACCTACTACTTCGAGGTGGCGGGCGAGTCCGGGATGGCCTACCAGCGCGTGTACGGGTCGCCGGGGCGTCCGATCGACGTGCTGGCGGAGGTGCGCAGTGGTGACGCGGTACTGATTCCGCATGGCTGGCACGGGCCGTCCATGGCGGTGCCAGGGCACGACCTGTACTACCTGAACGTGATGGCGGGCCCGGCCGACGAGCGCGCCTGGCGGATCTGCGACGACCCCGCGCACGCCTGGATCCGCGACACCTGGGCGGGGCGGCCGGTCGACCCGCGCCTGCCGCTCACCTCGGCGGAGGGACGGTCATGAGACTCACGGTGGGCCAGGCGGTGATCCGCTTCCTGGCGGCGCAGTACAGCTCGCGGGACGGGGCAGAGCGGCGCTTCTTCGCGGGCTGCTTCGGCATCTTCGGGCATGGCAACGTCGCCGGCATCGGGCAGGCCCTGCTGGAGTACGCCGACGACTTCCCCTACTACATGGCGCGCAACGAACAGGCGATGGTGCACACCGCCTCTGGGTTCGCCCGGATGAACGACCGGATGGCCACCTTCGCCTGCACCACGTCCATAGGGCCAGGTGCCACCAACATGGTCACGGGTGCAGCGCTAGCCACCATCAACCGCCTCCCCGTCCTCCTCCTGCCCGGGGACATCTTCGCCACCCGCCCGTCCAACCCGGTCTTGCAGGAGCTAGAAGACGCCCGCTCCTACGACGTGTCGGTCAACGACTGCTTCAAGCCCGTGTCGAAGTACTGGGATCGCATCAATCGTCCTGAACAGCTGCCGAGCGCGTTGCTGGCAGCGATGCGCGTGCTCACCGATCCCGCCGAAACCGGCGCGGTCACCCTTGCCCTGCCCCAGGACGTCCAGGCCGAGGCGTACGACTGGCCAGAGGAATTGTTCGCTCGCCGTGTGTGGCGCATTCCGCGTCCTCTGCCGGAACCGGCCGCGCTGGAGGAGGCGTCCGCCGTGCTGGCAGCGGCCGAGCGCCCGCTGATCGTGGCGGGCGGCGGCGTCATCTACTCCCACGCGACCGACGAACTGCGCGCCTTCGCCGAACGCACCGGCATTCCGGTGGCCGAGACGCAGGCAGGCAAGGGCTCCCTGCCCTGGGACCACGAACGCTGTGTCGGCGCCATAGGAGCGACAGGCACGACGGCCGCGAACGCACTCGCTGGCACAGCGGACGTGGTGCTCGGCATAGGAACCCGCTACAGCGACTTCACGACCGCGTCCCACAGCCTGTTCGCCCACCCGGACGTGCGGTTCGTGAACATCAACGTCGCCCGCCCCGACGCGGTCAAACTCGGCGGCGTGTCCGTCGTGGCCGACGCCAGGGAAGGGCTCAGAGGGCTCAACGCGGCCCTCGGCGGCTACACCGTGCCCGACACCTACCGCGGCGAAGCCAGAGCCCTGACGGCCGACTGGAACTCCCTGGTGGACGATGCGTGCACCGCCCAGGGCGGGAGGCTGCTCACCCAACCCGAGGTGATCGGGGCCGTCAACGCGGAGTCCGGGCCACGGGACGTGGTGGTCTGCGCGGCCGGGTCCATGCCGGGCGACCTGCACAAGCTGTGGCGGGCCCGCGACCCGAAGGGCTACCACGTCGAGTACGGCTACTCCTGCATGGGCTACGAGATCGCCGGCGGGCTCGGCGTGAAGCTGGCCGCGCCCGATCGCGAGGTGTTCGTCCTGGTCGGGGACGGCTCGTACCTGATGATGGCGCAGGAACTGGCCACGGCCGCCGCCGAGGGGATCAAGCTGATCGTCGTGCTCGTCCAGAACCACGGGTTCGCCTCGATCGGGAACCTGTCGGAGTCGGTCGGCGCGCAGCGCTTCGGCACCCGCTACCGCGCCCGCACCGCCACCGGGCTCGACGGCGGCCCGCTCCCCGTCGACCTCGCCGCGAACGCCGCCAGCCTCGGCGCCGAAGCCGTCCGCGCCACCACCCTCGATGACCTGCGGAAAGCGCTTCACCAGGCGCGGAAGGCCGCCCGGACGACGGTTATCCACATTGAGACGGACCCCTTGGCAGGCCCCCCGGGCAGTGCGGCATGGTGGGACGTCCCGGTCGCGGAAGTGGCGGCGCTGGACTCCACCCGGGAGGCCCGCGCCCGATACGAGGCGGATCGGCGAGCGCGCCGCCACCATCTGTGATCAACTCCTCTGACCGACCATTCGGGGAGAAACGGAGAGCATCCGATGAGAGGCGTTTTCGCGCGCGGGACGTCCAGGAGACTCGCGGTCATGGCCGCCGCGGCGCTCCTGGCGCTGAGCGCCTGCAGCAGTGAGGGCGGCAAGAAGTCCGAGGAGGCCACCGAGGGCGCCGGCCCCCGGCTGAAGATCGCGATGGTCACCCACTCCAACCCGGGCGACACCTTCTGGGACATCGTCCAGAAGGGCGCGAAGGCCGCCGCCGCCAAGGACAACGTCGAGTTCCTCTACTCGGCCGACCCGGACGGCGGCAAGCAGGCCCAGCTCGTCCAGGCCGCCATCGACAAGAAGGTCGACGGCATCATCGTCACCCTGGCCAAGCCCGACGCCATGAAGGACGTCCTGGCCCGCGCCGCCGCCGCGAAGATCCCGGTGGTCTCGATCAACTCCGGGCAGGGCGAGTCGGCCAGGCTCGGCGCCGTCGCGCACTTCGGGCAGGACGAGTCCATCGCCGGCGAGGCCGCCGGGACCGAAATGGCGAAGACCGGCTCCAAGAAGGCGCTGTGCGTCATCCACGAGCAGGGCAACGTCGGCCTGGAAGACCGCTGCGCCGGCGCGAAGAAGACGTTCGGCGGCCAGATGGAGAACCTGTTCGTCCAGGGCGCGAACATGCCGGAGGTCAAGTCGTCCATCACGGCCAAGCTCCAGGCCGACGACGGCATCGACGGGATCCTCACGCTCGGCGCGCCGTTCGCCGCGACCGCCGTCGACTCGGTCAAGGAGACCGGCAGCAAGGCCAAGGTCGGCACGTTCGACCTCAACAAGGACCTCATCGCCTCGATCACCTCCGGCGCCATCGTGTTCGCCGTCGACCAGCAGCCCTACCTGCAGGGATACGGCGCCGTCGACCAGATGTGGCTGCTGAAGAACAACGGCAACGTCCTCGGCGGCGGGCGTCCCGTGCTGACCGGCCCGGCGATCGTCACCAAGCAGAACGCGGCGCAGCTCGAGGCCTTCGCGAACCGGGGAACGCGATGACCCAGCCGTCGGGCCTGGCCGAGCCGCCGGTGGCGCGGCCGGGCCCGGACGAGCGCCTGACCCGGCAGTCGCCCCTGCGGCGCCTGCTGGGCCGTCCCGAGCTCGGCGCGCTGCTCGGCGCCGTCGCCCTGTTCGCCTTCTTCTCGATCGTCGCGGACTCGTTCCTGGAGGCCGCGTCGTTCTCCACCGTCCTCTACGCCGCCTCCACGTTCGGGATCATGGCGGTCGGGGTGTCGCTGCTGATGATCGGCGGCGAGTTCGACCTGTCCGCCGGGGTGATGGTGACGTCCGCGGCGCTGATCGCCGCGCTGACCGCCTACCAGTTCACGCTGAACGTGTGGGCGGGCGTCGTGATCTCCCTCGTGCTGACGCTGGCGCTCGGCATGGTGAACGGCCTGCTCTACGTCCGGACGAAGCTCCCCAGCTTCATCATCACGCTCGCGACGTTCTTCATGCTCGCGGGCCTGAACCTCGGCGTGACGAAGGCGCTCACCGGCAACGTCGCCAGCGACTCCGTCCGCGACATGGACGGCTTCGACAGCGCCCGCCGGATCTTCGCGTCCGACATCGACGTGCCGGGCGCCCTCGACCTGAAGATCAAGATCACGGTGCTCTGGTGGCTGCTGTTCGTCGCGATCGCGACCTGGATCCTGCTGCGCACCCGCATCGGCAACTGGATCTTCGCCGTCGGCGGCTCCGCCGCCAGCGCCCGCGCCGTCGGCGTCCCCGTCGCCCGCGTCAAGATCGGCCTGTTCATGGGCGTCGCGTTCTGCGCCTGGTTCTCCGGGATGCACCTGGTGTTCGCGTTCGCGACCGTCCAGTCCGGAGAGGGCGTCGGCAACGAGTTCCTGTACATCATCTGCGCGGTCATCGGCGGGTGCCTGCTGACCGGCGGCTACGGCTCGGCGATCGGCGCCGCGATCGGCGCGTTCATCTTCGGCATGACGAACAAGGGCATCGTGTACGCGGAGTGGAACCCCGACTGGTTCCGGTTCTTCCTCGGCGCGATGCTGCTCATCGCCACCGTGGTGAACCTGATCGTCCGGCGCAGGGTGGAGCGTTCGTCATGACCGAGAATCCGCTGATCGAACTGACCGGCGTCGGCAAGAACTACGGCAACGTCATCGCGCTCCGCGACGTGAACCTGGAGGCGTCCGCCGGCGAGGTCACCTGCGTCCTCGGCGACAACGGCGCGGGCAAGTCCACGCTCATCAAGATCGTCGCCGGCCTGCACCGCCACGACACCGGCACCTACACCGTCCAGGGCGAACAGGTGACGTTCGCCTCGCCCCGCGAGGCCCTGGACCGAGGCATCGCCACCGTCTACCAAGACCTCGCGGTCGTCCCCCTGCTGCCGGTCTGGCGGAACTTCTTCCTGGGCTCCGAGAAGCGCAAGGGCTTCGGCCGCCTCGACATCGACTTCATGCGCGAGACCGCCCACGGCGAGATGGCCGCCATGGGCATCGACCTGCGCGACGTCGACCAGCCCATCGGCACCCTCTCCGGCGGCGAGCGCCAGTGCGTGGCGATCGCCCGCGCCGTCTACTTCGGCGCCAAGGCCCTGGTCCTGGACGAGCCCACGGCCGCCCTGGGCGTCAAGCAGGCCGGGGTCGTCCTCCGCTACATCGTCCAGGCCCGCGAACGCGGCCTCGCCGTCATCTTCATCACCCACAACCCGCACCACGCCTACCCGGTCGGCGACCGCTTCCTCATCCTCAACCGCGGCCAGAGCATCGGCTACCACACCAAAACAGAGATCACCCGCGACGAACTGACCGCCCTGATGGCCGGAGGCCGCGAGCTGGAGGAACTGGCCCGAGAACTGGACACCGCAGGCTCATCCGCCACCGCAGAACAACTAACAAAGGAGGCAAAACACCTAGGCCTAACCGACAACTGACCACCCCCACCGCCCCACTCGTGCACACGGCGCGGAGGGTCCGCCCACCACCGCGAAGCAGTTGTCGATGGGAGCGAGGGCGCTCATGTCTGGTCGAGGACTGATCGGACCGCCGACTCGGTCGTGCACGCGGCGCGGCGGGTTCGTCCGCTCCCGCGAAGCATCTGCTGATGGAGGCGGAACACCCGGCTTGGCCAAGGACTGGTCGGGGTCGCCGACCCGGTGACTCCCTCGACGCGGCGGTTTCCTCCACAACCGCGAGGCAGTTGTCGCACGGGCGGAACATCTTCGCTGGTCAGGAGCGTGTGGTTCGGCTATTCGGGGGTTGTGTGGATGCTGTGGGCGGCGAAGGTCGTGTCGGGG
>NZ_SMJX01000220.1 GCF_004348535.1 Actinomadura sp. KC216 | reverse complement strand
GCAAACGCACAGGGCTGCCCGAGGAGGGCGTCAGGGCGACGCTGGACGCCCTGTGGGACGCCACCGCGAAGTTCGCCGAGGCCTACCGCGACCCGTCCGCATTCGGTCTCGACCGTGACCTGGTCGGCCGGCTGCTGCCCGACGGCGATCTGGAGGCGCTGCCGCGACGGGCGTTCGCCCTGCCGTTCCTGTCCGGCACCCACCGGCGCTCCGGGCGGCACGGTTACATCAACCTGTCGACCCTGGACCCTGCCGACCCCGACGACCGCCGCGTCATCCTGGAGTTCGAGCACCCCGGCGCGGACGAAGAGCACCTGAACGCGCACGAACGCCTCGCCGAACGTCTGTGGGACGGCGACCCCCCGCAGCTGTGGGATACCGCACAATCTCTCCTCGACATCGGGTACGAACGGCACGAGATCCTGCACAAACTCATCGACGTCCTGGACCGCTGCGGAGACGACCCGGAGGCGCTCCGCGAGGCCCTGCATGTGCTGCGTCACGAACCCCCGCCGGAGTGATCTCCCGGTTTGCACGCGGCGTCCCCGGCGGTAATCATCGGTTCCCGGGCATGGTCTCGCGGGGGCCCCTGGGGGCCCGGCCTCCGGTCGTAGGGAGTGATCTTGTTGGAGTGGTCCGAGTTCGCCCGTCGGCTGGGTCGTGAGCTGGCGGGTCTCGAACGGGACACCATCCTCATCGTGCGGGAGCGCGATGAGAGCCGGCACTACGTGCAGGCCATGCGCGAGCCCGACCGGCTCTACGCCGAGGCCGTCAGCAACAACTTCCTTGAAGGTCCGCTGCTGCTCACGCTGGCCGACGAGGAGGTCATGAGCGAGGCGGGCTGGCGCCCGCCGTCCGAGCCCGCCCCCCGCAACTGGTGGACGGAGCTGCCGGAGTTCGGCACGCCCGGCGGGATGCTGTCGGTGACCGGCGTCGACTTCTCGCGGCTGGCCGACGTCATGGTCACCGCCCTGCGCGACGTCCAGGGCGTCCGGCGGCCGTCCGACCTCGTGTACGAGTCGTTCCACCGGCACGGCACCGGGCTGATCGAGCTCACCGACTTCGGCATCGACGTGGCGGACCCGTCGCGCGTGAACAAGCGCCGTGCCTCGTCCGCCCGAACGTCCGGCGACCTGCTCGCCGATACAGGTCCGCTGTCCTCCGTGTCGTCGGTGTCGTCGCCTGGGGGGACGCCTCCGGCACCGGAGGGGCGTCCAAAGGCGGACGTCGATCTGCTCGAACCACGCCTGGCGGAGGCCAAGGCGAACGGCGACAACACCGCGTATTTCAGGCTGCTGGCCAACGCCGACCTTGTGCTCCCGGCCACGGCGCCCGCGGTGGAGGACCCCGACCGCGCCGAGTTCCCCACCATCACGATCGGCAGCAGCACCTACGTCACGGTGTTCACCTCGCCGAGCGCCCTGGCCCGCACCGGCGACCGGCACCCCGGCCTCTACCGGCGCACCTCGTTCGCCCGGCTGGCGTCCGCCTGGCCCGACCCCACCTGGCGGCTGGCGATCAACTGGGGGCTGCCCAGCGAGGTCCTTCTGGACTCGTCCGTCATCTCCCGCATGGACGCGGGAGCGGGGGCGGCGCCGTCCCTCGCGCCGGACGTGCCGAACCCGTACGGGAAGGTCGACCCCAACGCGCTCGCCGGGCCCAACCCCGTGGCCGGTGGCACGATGCCGGCGGTCAACGGCTCGGCCCCTGCCGTCGACCGGCCGCCCGTCGACCGCCCGCACGAAGACCCCCACACCGCCATCGACCCGTACAGCACCGCCGATCTGCGGGCCGCGCTCGGGACGGGCACCGGTGAGCCCGACAGCGCCGTGCGGGAAAGCTTCCCGCCGGAGCCCGCCGCACCGGAGCCCATCACACCTACGCCCGTCGCGCCAAAGCCCGCCGAACCGGACCCCACGGAGGCGGAGAGCGCTCCGGCGGAGAGCGTCCAGGCGGAGAACGCGGCAGCGCTTCCTCTCGGCGCGCCGACGAACAAGCAGCCCCCCGCGGGCGCGCAGCCGCCTGCGGGCGTCCCGTTGCGTCCGCCTCATGGGACCCGCCTCTGGCGCTCGGCCGGTGAGGGCGACCAGACGCCGCTCGCGGTCTACGACGCCATAGGCGGCGTGTGGGCGCCGGTGCAGTCCGACGCCGTTCCGGGTCCGCGGACCGACTGACGCGCGTTCGGCTACCGTCTGGTAGGCATTCTTCCGCCCCCCGGACGCGAGAGTGGACCCCTGTGGACTGGAACGACTTCGCCATGCGGCTGACGTTGGAACTGTCGCGCCTGCCGGTCACGTCGTTCGTCATCGTGCAGGGGCCGAGTGGCCTGCCCTACGTCCAGGCGATGAGGACCGAGGAGCTGTTCGACGCCGAGGCCGTGGGCAGCGCGTTCCTGCCCCGTCCGCTGGCCCCGCGGCAGGAGCGGCGGCTGCGGGCGCTCGGCTGGGAGCCGCCGGACGAGGAGGAGCGCAAGAACTGGTGGCAGCAGTTCACCCTGCGCGCCCCCCGGGATCGCCGGATCGGCCGGAACCGCCGTGACCGCCACGACCGCGACGACCGGGTCTCGGCGGAGCATCTGGAGGCGTCCGCCCTCCTCGCCGGGCTGATGGTCGGGGCGTTCCGCGACGCCTACCACATCGAGTCGCCGCTGGAACTCGTCTACCAGGCGAGCCGGGCCGGGCCGGAGGGCGGTCCGCTCACGCTGCCGGGGCTCGGCATCCCGCTGGCCCTGCCCGAGTCCGGGAACGGCGCCGCCGCACAGCCGTCCGGCCCGTCGACCTTCGGTCTGGAGACCGCGCTCGCCGAGGCCCGTGAACGCGGCGACCAGCACGGTTACTTGGACCTGCTGGCACGCGCCGCCCTGTATCTGCCCGCTCCAGGGGACGCAGGAGCCGCCGACCACCAGTTCGCTACGGCGCGGTTCGGCGATGGGACGTTCGTGCTGGCGTTCACCTCGCCCGAGGCCATGGACCACTCCCTGCAGGGGCAGGCCGCGCACCACCGGAAGGCGTCCCTGGCGGAGCTGGCGCGCGGCTGGCCGCATCCGGAGTGGCGGCTCGCGATCAACCCCGGCCTGCCGAGCGCGTCCTACCTGGACGCGAACGCACTCCTCGAGCCCGCCGAGCACCCCGAGCCAGCCCGCGCCGAGCCAGCCCGCGCCGAGCCAGAACCGGAAGCCCCGCCGGGCGGCTTCGACACCGTCCGGACGGCTCCCAGCCTGCCGGAGAGCCCCTCTCCGCCGCCGGCCGAACCTCTGGAGCCGTCCGGCGTTCCCGAGGGCTCAGAGACGCCCACAAGCCCGCTCGGCGCTCCACCACCGCGGGACGCGGGGCCCTCGACGGGAGAGCGCGGGCCCGCGGACGGCACGCCGCAGTTCACGATCATGCAGAAGGCGGTGCGCCCCGAGCACGTCCGGCACTACCTGGACGGCGGCTACGACCTGGTCGCCGGGCAGGTGCACCGGGTCGAGGACGTCGCGGCGATGGCGACGCCGGAGGCGCTGATCAACGGGCTCGGGCTGGTGTACGAGGGCTCGCCGTTCACGCCCGCCGACGCGGAGCTCTTCGTGATCCGCTGGCCGGCGGTGAAGCCGCCGCTGTTCCGGCGGTCCCACCCGCCGGTGGGCGGGCAGGGCGTCCCCGGGTTCAGGATCGAGAGCCAGCGGCTGCCGCACGGCGCCGGGCTGTACCGGCTCGCCGCCGGAACGGAGTGGCTGGTGGCGTCCTACGACGCCGATCTGCGCAGGTGGCTCGTGAAGCTGCCGGGAGGGTCGGGATGAGCGTCCGGCACGGCTTCTACGCGGGATGGCACGGCGCCGAGTACGAGGCCAGCCCGGACGGCGACCTGGTCCGGCTCTACCTGGCACGGCCCGCCGACGGCTTCAGGCGCGTATCGCCTGACCGGTACGTCCAGGTGGTGCCGCTGTCGGACGTGGACCACCTCCAATACGTCACGACGCACTGCACCTGGCACGGTGAGCCGTTCGTGGTCCTGGGTGAACACGACGGCTGGCTGCGCGTGGAGTACAGCGGCGGCGACGCGCCGGTGGCGGAGCGCCTGGGGCAGGACCTGGGGCTGGAGCTGTTCGACCGCGGCGTGTACCAGGGCTGGGCGTCCAGGCATGAGGTCGAGGACGTGCGCGAGGACATCGTCTGAAGAGGGGACACCGTCTGAAGCGCGGTGATCGGTGGTAGGTCTTTGGCATGGCGGTCATCGACATCAACGCCGACCTGGGCGAGGGGTTCGGCATCTGGGAGCTCGGCGACGACCTGGCGCTGCTCGACGTCATCACGAGCGCGAACGTGGCGTGCGGGTTCCACGCGGGCGATCCGCTCATCATGCGGCGGGTGTGCGCGGCGGCCGTCGAACGCGGGGTGACGATCGGCGCGCAGGTGTCGTACCGGGACCTGGCCGGTTTCGGACGCCGCGAGATGGACGTCGCCCCACCGGAGCTGACCGCCGAGGTCCTCTACCAGATCGCCGCACTGGACGGCATAGCGCGCGCGGAAGGCGGCCGTGTGGCCTACGTCAAGCCTCACGGGGCGCTGTACAACCGGGTGGCGCGCGACGCCGTCCAGGCCCGGGCGGTGGCCGATGCGGTACGGGCGTACGATCCCTCGCTTCCGCTCCTGACACTGCCTGGTTCAGCGGTGGGTGACGTCGCAGAAGGGCTGACCGTGGTCGCCGAGTGTTTCGCGGACCGGGCCTATACGTCGTCTGGCCGGCTCATGTCGCGCCGTGAGCCGGGAGCCGTGGTGCATGACCGGGATGTCGTCGTCCAGCGCGCCGTAAGGATGGCCGTAGAGGGCATCGTCGTTTCCGTGGAGGGCGGAACGGTCGCGCTGGATGCCCGTTCCATGTGCGTCCACGGCGACACCCCGGGCGCAGTGGACCTGGCCCGGTCGGTGCGGTCGGCGCTGTCCGGCGCGGGGGTCGAGCTGGAGCCGTTCGCGTGAGAGTGCGGCGCGCCGGTGACGCGGCCCTGCTCGTGGAGACCGGCGACCTCGTGACCGCGCACCGCCTGAACGCCGCCCTGCGGGACGATCCGCTGCCGGGCGTGGTGGACGTCGTCCCCGGGGAACAGACCGTGCTGGTCATCGCCGACCCGTCGGCGGATCTGGACCGTCTCGCCTCACGGCTTCCGCAGCTGCGGCTGCCCGAGGACGCGGCCGGAGACATGGAGCCGGTGGAGATCCCCGTGGTCTACGACGGGGAGGACCTGGACGAGGTCGCCGCGCTCACCGGGCTGTCCCGCGACGACGTCGTCCACCGGCACGCCGCCGCCTCGTACACGGTCGCCTACCTCGGCTTCTCCCCCGGCTTCGGCTATCTGACGGGCCTCGACCCGGCCCTGCACGTGGCGCGGCGCGAGTCGCCGCGGACCTCGGTGCCCGCGGGCTCGGTGGCGATCGCGGGGCCGTACGCGGCCGTCTACCCGTCCCGGTCGCCGGGCGGCTGGCGGTTGCTCGGACGTTCCGCGCTGCGGCTGTGGGACGTGAAGCGCGACCCTCCGTCGCTGCTCAGGCCCGGGACGCGTGTCCGTTTCGTGCCCGAGGAACCATCGTGATCGAGGTCGTGCGTTGATCGAGATCGTGCGGCCCGGGCCGCTGGCGACCGTCCAGGACCTCGGGCGGCCGGGCCGCGCGCACCTGGGCGTGCCGCGTTCCGGGGCGGCGGACGAGCGCGCCTACCGGCTGGCCAACCGCCTCGTCGGCAACCCCGAGGGCGCGGCGGGCGTGGAGTTCACGCTCGGCGGGGGCGCCTTGCGTTTTCACCGGAACTCCTGGATCGCGGTCACGGGAGCGCCGGTTCCGCTGTGCGTCAACGGCCGCGCATACGGGACGAACGCGCCGTGCCATGTCCCGGACGGCGGGCTGGTCGAGTTCGGTACGCCGCCCTCGGGGCTGCGCAGTTATCTCGCCGTGCGTGGTGGGGTCATCGTCGATGAGGTTCTGGGGAGCCGTTCGACCGACCTTCTGTCAGGGCTCGGCCCTGCGCCGCTCTCGTCCGGCGACCGCCTTCCGTTGGGGTCGGCGAAGGGTCTCGGTGATATCGCCGTGGACGTCGCGCCTGCGCCGCCCCTGCCCGAGACGCCGGTGCTGCGCATCCTGCCCGGCCCGCGCGACGACTGGTTCGCTGAGGACGCGATGGCCACGCTGACGTCCACCGCCTATGTCGTGTCGCCGGACAGCAACCGCGTGGGCGTGCGCCTGGAGGGCCCGCCGCTGGTCCGCGTGCGCGAAGGTGAACTCGGCAGCGAGGGCGTGGTCACCGGTGCGCTTCAGGTGCCGCCCAGCGGAATGCCCATCATCTTCCTGGCCGACCATCCGACGACCGGCGGCTACCCCGTGGTCGCCGTGCTCGCCTCAGGCGACGTGGCCGACGCCGCGCAGTTGCGTCCAGGTCAGCGTCTCCGTTTCCGCCTCTAACGTCGCGCGCCTACGTCAGGGGCGCGGCCACGGACCAGTCCAGGTGGGACACGTCGTTGAACCCGCGGATGGACGACAGGTCACCGAGCCTCACCAGGCACGAGATGGACCCGTTGTCGGGGGCGAGGAACGCGAACGGCCTGGACCCGGTCGCGGCGGCGAGCGCCTGGGCGATCACGCCGCCGTGGGTGAACACCGCGATGCGGCCACCCGCGTGCGCCGCCGCGAGCCGGGTGAGGCTCGCTTCGACCCGTTCCGCGAACGCCTCGGCGGGCTCCGCTCCGGGGATGACGTCCCAGCGCTCTTCGGCGAACAGGCGCTGCGCCACCGGATCGCCATCGGCGACCCTCTTCCGGAACAGCCCGCCCTCCCATTCGCCGAGGTGCACCTCGCGTAGGCCGGGTTCGACGCGGGGCTCCAGCCCCAGACGGCGGACCAGCGGGGCTGCGGTCTGCGATGTGCGGCGCAGGGGCGTCACATAGATCGCGTCGAGCTTCACCTCTGCGAGCCGCTCGCCGACCCGCTCCGCCTGTTCGCGTCCCTCAGGCGCGAGCTCCGGGTCGCTATGGCCGTCGACGAGCGGGAACGGCCGGTCCGGACGGGCGGGCTCGGACGCGCCGTGCCGGATCAGGAGAAGCTCCGCCGCACCGTCCGGGGCCTTGTAGCGCGTCTGCCGGTACTCGACCGGTTCTTCTGGCTCGACCGCCTCGCCGCGCCGATCGGCCGTTTCGTCGCGATCGTCCATGGGCGGCACCCTAGATGAACGCCGGCCGCTCGCCTCTGGCCGGGGCGGCCGCACCTGTCAGGACAGCAGCGCGTCCAGTCGGGCCAACTCGTCCTGGAGCGGGGCGGCGGGAATGTCCTCGAAGGGGGTGACGGCCACGTCGCCGTCCTTCGCCTCCCAGACGCCCGCCACGCGCCCCTCGTACAGGACGACGGGAGATATCCAGCCTCCCGTGCGGCTCACGTCCTTGCGGTGTTCCGGCGGCACGAGGTAGGGCGCGCTCGTCCCGGCGCCCAGGACGTACTGGTCGAAGGCCCCGAGGAGCCGGACGGACGTGCTCGGTTCGGTGTTCAGAAGCTCGTCACGGTGCGCGTCCAGGACGTACATCTGCACGCCGTCGACGTCGATGGTGGAGAGCCCGTCCTCGGCTGCGGCGAACCAGGATTTGACGTCCCTCTTGCGGTTCAACTTGCGCATCAGCCAGTTGTCGAACATGTCGGGGGTGGCGGGGCCGTGCGCTCCGAGGAACGCGTGAACGGCCGTCCGGGCGGCGTCCTCCATGGACGGCAGGCCCGACCAGCCCGGCAGCCACCGCTCCGGAGACGTGAACGTCACGCGGGTGCCCTGCGACCGCCCGTGGCAGAGGACGCCCCACCAGGCCAGTGGTTTCAGCAGGGTGCCCCAACCGGAGGCGAGCGTTTCGGCCAGATGCCCTGAGCCGGTCCTCTCCACGACTTCCGCGGTGAGTTCTTCGCGCGTGAGGACCGCACCGTCGGCCAGGGCGTCGGCGGCGGCTCCGGCCATCGCCTCCAGATCGGCGGGCGTGGCCCCGAAGTTCCGCTGCCAGACGGGCTTCTCCCAGTTGCGCACGGCGGCGCACAGGACGAGATAGGCGGCGGCCTCGTCCGCGGGCAGCAGATGCAGTGTTCCGCGCATGGCCCAGGTCTTGACGAGAGCCCGTTCGTCCAGAAGGGCCCGCTGCACCTCGCCCGTTTCCGGAGCCGTCTGCCGGACCGCGACGGCGAATTCCGCCGCCGAGGCGACCTGCGCCTGCACTCCCGCCAGCCGCCGCGCTATCTGCACCGCCGACGCGTCACCGGCGGATTCTATGAACTGCCGCCGCATCCTCCAGGCCAGCACCTGCGCCCACGTCACCGAGGTCATGCCCCGATTACAGCGCACGCCCACGACACGGGCGGCACCGGCACTCGCGCCTAGGGTCAGGTCAGGCGATGGGTGAGTTCGGCGAACGCGTCACGGACGTCCTCCGTGGTGAGGACCGTGAGGTCGGCGGCCGTCGCGGCGTCGCCGAGCCGTGCGGCCCGCAGCGCGCGGCGCGCGCTCGCCTTCTCGTACATGGAGCGGGCGAAGCGGCCGTTGCCCAGCTCGTCGATACGGCCCGACCCGCACGCACGCTGGAAGACCAGGGCGAGGTCGTCGAGAGCGCGTTCCTCCCACCGGTCGCCGCCCTCCTCGGCGATGAGCTGCGCGATGCGGAGCAGTTCGTCCGGCCCATAGGAGGGGAAGTCGACGCGGACGTCGAACCGTGAGGCCAGCCCAGGGTTGGACGACAGGAACCGGTCCATCTCGGCCTCGTATCCCGCGAGGACGACGACGAGACGGTCACGATCGTCCTCGGCGCGCTTGAGCAGAGTCTGCACGGCCTCCGCGCCGAAAGCGTCCCCGCCGGTATAGCCCGGGTTGCTCAGCGCGTACGCCTCGTCCACGAACAGCACACCGCCGAGCGCCGAGTCGACCACCTTGTTCGTCTTGAGCGCCGTCCCGCCCAGGTGCTCGCCGACGAGGTCCGCGCGCTGCGCTTCGACCACCTCCGGACGGGCGAGCAGCCCGGACGCGGCGAAGATGCGGCCGAGCACGCGCGCGACGGTCGTCTTGCCGGTGCCGGGCGGCCCGGTGAAGACGAAATGGCGGGTCGGCGGGCGGGTGACCAGGCCCTGCTCCTGGCGCATCCGCGCGACCTGGAGCTGGGCGGCGATCTCGCGGACCTGCCGCTTCACCGGTTCGAGCCCGATCATCTGGTCGAGCGAGCCGAGGGCCTCGTCGAGCGTCGGCGTCTCGACGTAGCCGCGGTAGCGCTCGGTGACCTCGGCGAACGCGGCCTCGACGTCTTCCGCGCGCAAGGTGACCAGGTCATCGGCGCTGGGCTTCGCCGAGCCCGTGGACGCGGACACGGCGTCGACCACGCGCACGTCCCGCGCGCGCGCCGCCGCCTCGGTCAGGGACCGGACGAACCGTCCGTTGCCCAGCTCGTCGACGATGCCGCGCCGCTCGACCTCCTCGAACCGTGCGGCGAGCCGCCGCCGCGCCTCCGCGTCGAGCCGGTCCTCCCGGAGGGCGGTATGGTAGTCGGCGATCTGGAGCAGTTCGGCAGGACGGTACGACGGGAAATGCACGCGCGTGCCGAACCGTGAGGCCAGCCCAGGGTTGGAGTCGAGGAACTCGGCCATCTGCGCGTCGTATCCCGCAAGGATGATGACGAGGTTGTCGCGGTCGTCCTCCGCGCGCTTGAGGAGCGTCTGCACGGCCTCGTCACCGAACCGGTCCGGCTGGCCCTCGGCGGAGTTGGCCAGGCTGTACGCCTCGTCGATGAACAGCACCCCGCCTAGAGCGGAGTCAACGAGCCGGTTGGTCTTCAGTGCCGTGGCACCGAGGAACTCGCCGACGAGGTCGGCGCGGTGTGCCTCGACCAGGGCGGGCTCGGGCAGCAGCCCGAAGGCGTAGAAGATTTTGGCGAGGACGCGCGCCACGGTGGTCTTGCCCGTCCCGGACGGACCGACGAACACGAAGTGCCGCATCGGCTTCTCCGTGGGCACCCCGGCGGCGGCGCGCATGTGCGCGGCCTCGATGGACGCGGCGATGGAACGGACCTGCCGCTTGACCGGCTCAAGGCCGATCATGTCCTCCAGCTCGGCGAGCGCCTCTGCGACCGATATCTCCGGTGCCCTTTCCTTTTCCTTACGGGCCTCAGGATTCGCGCGCTCCGGGGCCATCGCGGCGTCGGCCGCCTGCGCCGCGGCACGCTGCTCATGGCCCGCGTACACGGCCGCCGAAGCGGCGGCCTCATCGTCTTCTGGGACGCGCCTATCGGATCTGCCGGGCCGGGTTGGCCTGTCGCCCTTGTCGAGCTTGTCGAACCGTTCGGTCCTGTCATGTTTGTCCGGCCGTTCCAGACGGTCCGGGCGGTCGCGTCTGTCGTTGCCGGACGGGTTCCTGCGCGGCGCGGACCTGCCGTCCCCTTTGGGACCGGCCTGTTCCTGGACCCAGCCGGTCTCGTACGCCTCGGCGGGCACGGCGCGGCGGGCCTGATCCCAGCGGTAGGCGAGGAAGGCCAGAGCCGCCACCCAGCCGGGCGCCACGCTCGCCTCCGGCAGGAGCTGCGCGATGGCGGCGGTCGTCACGCCCGCCATGCCCAGTGCTAGTAGCGCGGATCGCCATGGCGTGTAGCCGCGCAGCCGGAACGCCACGAACGCCACCGGGAGCGCAAGCAGGGCCAAGAGCAGTGCGGGGTTCAGGTACGACGGGTGCCCTTCATCCGGGTAGAGGCTTCCCAGAGGGACCGACAGCGCCAGCCAGGCCAGGACGACCGCGACGACCGCCATGCCCGTGGGCGAACGCAACGTCAGGTGGACGACGACGAGCAGGATCACCGAGAACGCCGCCGCGGCGAGGACGGGCCCTTCCCCCACCACCGTGGCGGCCACGATCAGAGCGATGAGCAGCACCCCGCCCAGGAACCTCACGCCCGGGGTGATCTGGAAGTAGCGCCATCGCAGGCGCTCGAAAAGATCCCGTGCCGCGGCGTCCTTCGCCGGGCGGGAGCGAGACCTGCCGAACAAAGCCATCAGAAGCGAGTAAAGCGCAGGACCGCCCGGAACGGGACTCCCCGCGCCCTGTTCGTTGGGCCCGGTGCGCCTGCCTGGTGCGGGACGGGCGAGACCTCAGTCCCGAGACCAGCACATTTGTAGTGTCCAGAAGTGGACGGCCACTGCGATGATGGGGCGCATGCCGACCGACCCCACGAACGCTCTGCCCGGACTGGACGCCGGCCCTGTCACCACCAAGGAGGTCTCGCGCGTCGCGGGCTACGAGATCGAGGACGAACTGCGGGCCATGTCGTCCGGGAGCGGCCGTCCTGCCACGATCGCCGGGGTGGACGAGGTGGGACGCGGCGCGTGGGCGGGCCCCGTCGTGGTGTGCGCGGCGGTCACCGACCTGACCCCGCCACCCGTCCTCCAGGGGCGCGGCAAGAGGACCGTCAGCCTGACCGACTCCAAGCTCCTCACCGAGGCCCACCGCGAGTCGTTCGCCGAAGTGCTGCCCGGATGGCTCGCGGGCCACGCCATCGGCGCGTCCGGTCCCGAGGAGATCGACGAGGTCGGCATGACCGAGGCGCTGCGGCGTGCCGCCGTCCGCGCGCTGGAGTCGCTGCCCGTCCCGCCCGACGTGGTCATCCTGGACGGCAAGCACGATTTCCTGAGGCGCCCCTGGCGGGTGCGCTGCGAGGTCAAGGCCGACCAAAGGTCGGTTACCGTCGCGGCCGCCTCCGTCTTGGCGAAGGTCCACCGTGACCGGTTGATGGCAGGGCTCGACGCGGAATTCCCCGGATACGGGTTCGCGGACAGTGCTGGGTACCCGTCACCCATCCACCAGAAGGCCCTGGAGGAGTCGGGGCCGACGCCGCATCACCGGCTGTCGTGGTCCTACCTGGACGACCTCCCGCGCTGGCGGCACCTCAAGAAGCACCGTGACCCGCTCGCAGGAGAAGGACAGCTCAGCCTTCTGTGACGTTTGCCCGGCCCTCTGTGCCTCTGCCGGGCGTCCGGGCATGAGTCATCCTCGCCGGCTCGGGTAGGGCGGGCGACGACAGGAGGTACATGCCATGGACACCGTCGTCAAGAAGCTGCTGAACGAGTCCGGTGAGACGTTCGCCGAAGAGGCCGGCATCACGCTGAAGGACCAGCCGGCCGCGCTTTTCAAGCTGCTCGTCCTGGCCAACCTGCTGAGCGCGCGCATCTCGTCCGACATCGCCCTCGCGGCGGCCCGCGAGCTGTTCGAGGCGGGCGGCGGGACACCGCGCGGGATGAGCAAGCTGACCTGGCAGGAGCGGGTCGACGCGCTCGGCCGCGGCCACTACGTCCGCTACGACGAGAGCACCGCGTCCCGCCTCGGCGACACCGCCGAGATCGTCCAGGAGAAGTACAAGGGCGATCTGCGGCGGCTCGCCATCGAGGCCGGACGCGACCCGCACAAGGCGGCCGAACTCCTCCAGGAGTTCCCCGGGATCGGGCCCACCGGCGTGGACATCTTCTGCCGTGAGGCCCAGTCCATCTGGCCCTGGCTGCGCCCCTACGTCGACGGCCAGGTGCGCAAGGGCGCCGAACGGCTCGGCCTGCCCACCGACGCCGGCGAGCTAGCGTCCAAGGTCCCCGACAAGGACCTCGCGCGGCTCAGCGCGGCCCTGGTGCGGGTGGCCCGGGACAAGAAGCTCGCCGACGCCCTCAAGGCCGCCTGAGCCGCGCGAGATCATCCACCGCGCGGAAGGTTCACCGGCGGACGGTCACAGGCGGACGGTGACCTCGTCGACCGGCTTGCGGGTGATGTCGGGCACCATCGCGTCGTCCGCCGGGTAGCCGACCGGGATCACCACGTACGCGCGTTCCTCCTGCGGACGGTCGCACACCTCGTTCAAGAACCTCATGGGGCTCGGGGTGTGCGTGAGGGTCGCCAGACCCGCCTGGTGCAGCGCGGCCAGGAGGAACCCTACGGCGATGCCCACCGACTCCTTCACGTAGTAAGGCCGCGGTGTGTCCGGGCCCTTGTGCACCTCGAAGACGATGATGACCGCGGGGGCGTCCTCCAGGAACGGCTTGCGCCAGTCGGTGCCCAGGGGCGCCAGCGCGTCGAGCCACTCCTGCGAGGCGCGCCGCTCGTAGAACTCCCGCTCCTCCTGCTCCGCGGCCTCCCTGAGCCTCCGCTTGCGCTCGGGATCGGTGACCACCACGAACCGCCACGGCTGGAGGTTGGCCCCGCTCGGGGCGGTCGCCGCCGCGCGGATCGCGTGCTCGATGACGTCCGGCGGCACCGGACGCCGGGAGAAGTCGCGCACGGTGCGCCGCAACGTCATCGAATCGGCGAACGCCTGGACGCGCTCGACCGCCTCCTCCTCCGGGACGTCGAAATGGGGTGCCGGGACGACGGGGTACTGACGCTCAGAGCTCATGCGACGTTCCTACCCTTGCCGCCAGGCCCGGGACAATCGGCAGCATCAGCCAACGTTCCGGGCCCTTACCAGCACACATGCGCGGACGGGTTCGTTCAGTCCTTGCCGCGTGAGGCGACCCACTCCAGGTTCCAGCCATAGGCCTGGTCGACCGACATCTTCCCCCAGCGCGGACGGCCGGGAGGCGGCAGGATGAACCGGCCCTCCCGCCGGACGACCAGTTCGCCGTTCACGTTCTCGATGAGCGCGAGGACGGCGTCGCGGGACGCGTCGACGCAGTCGTCCATCCGCATGTCGATCGGCGGCGCGCCCACCGGGAACAGCGTGGCGATCGCGTCCAGGCCGCGGAAGTCGTCGGCGCCGTCGTAGATTTCGGCGAACACCAGGATCCGCTTGAAGTCGGCGGTGTGGTCGAGGTTGATGTGAAGATTCTCACCCGTCTCGATCGCCCCGGTCCGGTCGTCCTTGTCGAGCTTGATGAACGGCGCGCGGTCCAGGGCGCCCATGTCGCCGAGCGCGTGAATGATCCCCTTGCGGCCGTCGCGGAGCTCCCAGAGGCAGCACAGGTCCAGGTCGAGGTCGACGCCGCGGCGGCGCTTGCCGAGCCGTCCCTTGGCGACGCCCGCCCGCGCGGTCCAGTTGAGGTTCACCCGCATGTGCCCGCCCGTCGCGCCGTGCTTGGTGAGCGACACCGACGGAGAGTTCTTGGTCAGCGAGATGGTGCCGCCGCCGCCCGGGCGAGGCTGCGCCTGCTGGGGCTGGGGCGGTTGCGCCTGCTGCTGGGGCGGCGGAGGCGGCGTGTACTGGCCTCCAGGCGGAGGCGGCGGCACGTAC